>NZ_JBNDJR010000034.1:0-1211 GCF_050435065.1 Paenibacillus sp. 4624 | reverse complement strand
GGGCTAGCGGGGAATGACACGCTGTACGCGGGAAGCGGAGACGATGTGCTGGACGGTGGCGCTGGAGATGACAAGTTGTATGGGGATCGACTTAGCGGGAGCTCAGGCTCAAGTTCTAATGGAAATGACACATATGTTTTTGGGAAGGGTTACGGACAAGATACGGTCTATGACTGGGATAGTAAAGCAGGCAATATGGACACCATTCAAATGCTCGTTGGTCCAGAGGAAGTGGATGTGATGCAAGACAACATGGATCTGATGATTCGCATCAAAGAGACGGGAGAAAAGATCCGGGTAAACGCCTACTTTCGAGATCCATACTCCAAAGTAGAACAGGTGAAGTTTGCAGACGGGACGATATGGACTCAAAGCCAACTGGAATCGAAAGTAATCACGGAAGGAACGGAAGGCAATGACACGCTGTACGGAGTCAATGGCTATGTGGACTGGATGCAGGGGCTAGCGGGGAATGACACGCTGTACGCGGGAAGCGGAGACGATGTGCTGGACGGCGGCAGTGGGGATGACAAGTTGTATGGGGATCGACTTAGCGGGAGCTCAGGCTCGAGTTCTAACGGAAATGACACATATGTTTTTGGGAAGGGGTACGGACAAGATACGGTCTATGACTGGGATAGTAAAGCAGGCAATATGGACACCATTCAAATGCTCGTTGGTCCAGAGGAAGTGGATGTGATGCAAGACAACATGGATCTGATGATTCGCATCAAAGAGACGGGAGAAAAGATCCGGGTAAACGCCTACTTTCGAGATCCATACTCCAAAGTAGAACAGGTGAAGTTTGCAGACGGGACGATATGGACTCAAAGCCAACTGGAATCGAAAGTAATCACGGAAGGAACGGAAGGTAATGACACGCTGTATGGAGTCGATGGCTATGTGGACTGGATGCGGGGGCTAGCGGGGAATGACACGCTGTACGCGGGAAGCGGAGACGATGTGCTGGACGGTGGCGCTGGAGATGACAAGTTGTATGGGGATCGACTTAGCGGGAGCTCAGGCTCGAGTTCTAACGGAAATGACACATATGTTTTTGGGAAGGGGTACGGACAAGATACGGTCTATGACTGGGATAGTAAAGCAGGCAATATGGACACCATTCAAATGCTCGTTGATCCAGAGGAAGTGGATGTGATGCAAGACAACATGGATCTGATGATTCGCATCAAAGAGACGGGAGAAAAGAT
>NZ_JBNDJR010000033.1:0-1327 GCF_050435065.1 Paenibacillus sp. 4624 | reverse complement strand
CTGCACTTCCACCCCCAGCCTATCTACCTCGTCGTCTTCAAGGGGTCTTACATACTGGGAAATCTCATCTTGAGGGGGGCTTCACGCTTAGATGCTTTCAGCGCTTATCCCGTCCGTACATAGCTACCCAGCGGTGCTCCTGGCGGAACAACTGGTACACCAGCGGTACGTCCATCCCGGTCCTCTCGTACTAAGGACAGCTCCTCTCAAATTTCCTACGCCCACGACAGATAGGGACCGAACTGTCTCACGACGTTCTGAACCCAGCTCGCGTACCGCTTTAATGGGCGAACAGCCCAACCCTTGGGACCTACTTCAGCCCCAGGATGCGATGAGCCGACATCGAGGTGCCAAACCTCCCCGTCGATGTGGACTCTTGGGGGAGATAAGCCTGTTATCCCCAGGGTAGCTTTTATCCGTTGAGCGATGGCCCTTCCATGCGGTACCACCGGATCACTAAGCCCGACTTTCGTCCCTGCTCGACTTGTAGGTCTCGCAGTCAAGCTCCCTTATGCCTTTGCACTCTTCGAATGATTTCCAACCATTCTGAGGGAACCTTTGGGCGCCTCCGTTACTCTTTAGGAGGCGACCGCCCCAGTCAAACTGCCCACCTGACACTGTCCCCGTACCCGCTGAGGGCACCAGGTTAGAACCTAGATACGATCAGGGTGGTATCCCAACGGTGCCTCCACACAAGCTGGCGCTCATGCTTCAAAGGCTCCCACCTATCCTGTACAGATCGTACCCAAATTCAATATCAAGCTGCAGTAAAGCTCCATGGGGTCTTTCCGTCTTGTCGCGGGTAACCTGCATCTTCACAGGTATTAAAATTTCACCGGATCTCTCGTTGAGACAGCGCCCAAGTCGTTACGCCATTCGTGCGGGTCAGAATTTACCTGACAAGGAATTTCGCTACCTTAGGACCGTTATAGTTACGGCCGCCGTTTACTGGGGCTTCGGTTCACAGCTTCGGATTGCTCCTAACCACTCCCCTTAACCTTCCAGCACCGGGCAGGCGTCAGCCCGTATACTTCGCCTTACGGCTTCGCACAGACCTGTGTTTTTGCTAAACAGTCGCTTGGGCCTTTTCACTGCGGCCCCCTCGTGCTATTCACACTACCGGGGCACCCCTTCTCCCGAAGTTACGGGGTCATTTTGCCGAGTTCCTTAACGAGAGTTCTTCCGCGCGCCTTAGAATTCTCTTCTCGCCTACCTGTGTCGGTTTGCGGTACGGGCACCTTCATCTGGCTAGAGGCTTTTCTTGGCAGTGTGAGATCATGACCTTCGCTACTGTAATTTTCACTCCCCATCACAGCTCAGCCTTACG
>NZ_JBNDJR010000031.1:0-4305 GCF_050435065.1 Paenibacillus sp. 4624 | reverse complement strand
GGTGAAGAAGCGCAGCTAGCCGCGTACCTTGTACTCCAGCCGGGCATGTCTTGGCCTGGGCATCAGGCAATACGGCAACATTTGCAACAAACCCTTCCTGAATACATGGTGCCTGTATTGTATAGGGAAATCGAGAAATTACCGTTAACACCCAACGGGAAGATAGATCGAAAATCATTACCGATGATCATAGACTTGCAACATGATAAATCTTATGTACCTCCTCGTGATCTGCAGGAGTTAAAAATGACAAAAATCTGGGAGAAAATTTTGAAAGTCCACCCAATTAGTGTCACCAGTAACTTTTTCTCGATTGGTGGACATTCCTTAAAAGCTATTCAGTTATTACATGAAATTAACGCGGAATTTGGTACGGAATTACGTCTTGCTAGCCTTTTGAAAGAGCCGACAATTGCAAGTATTTGTGCACTTTTGGGCGGGGAAAAACAAAATTTGGCTTCTTCTTATCTTATTCAACTTCAAGAAGGTGAGAATCGTTCAACAAGCCCACTAATCCTGATCCATCCCCAAGGAGGAGGCATACTTCACTATTTCCATTTGGTTAATTCATTGGGAACGTCAGAGTGTATTTACGGAATTCAAGCCCCTGGTTATGAATCGGATGAAGAGCCATTAGATAGCATAGAAGAAATGGCAGAACTCTATGTTACAGAGATCAAAAGAAAGATCCCAACTGGTCCGTATAAACTGATTGGTTGGTCTTTTGGTGGAATGGTTGCTTACGAGATGGCACGAATGTTTGAAAAGATGGGTGAGAAGATTGAATTTATTGGTTTATTTGATGTTCAGCCTCTCGACCAATCTATGAATATTTATGATGAATTTACAGAGCAAGATGCAATTATGTATTTTGCTACTTTATTCGATCTAGATCCCCTCCAATTTGACAGAACAGATAGCGAGACTGCACTAAATCTACTACTGGATGAAGCAAGGAAACGTGAGGATTGGCCGGTAGGCATGAGTTCCAAACAATTAAAACAAAAAATGAATGTGTTGGTAGCTGCGGGACAAGCGATGGGGAAATACAGATATGGCAATCCGATTAATTCTGATCTCCAGTTATTTTATGTACAAGAGGTATCTAAACATCTTCATAAGCTAATTAATCCAAGCCACTGGAAACATCGAACCAAAGGCACGTTAAGCACATTCCTTGTGCCTGGGGATCATAATACCATGGCGTTACCACCTCACGTAGACGAACTGGCTCAGATGATCATGACTTATTGGAATGAATACTCTGCAGAGGGTGGGAGGGAGACTATTGATATCGGATCTCAAAAATAATGTAATATCCAAAGAAAAGATAGGAATTGGGATGGCTTATGGTACTTTTGGAGAGTTATTACAAGGCATGACAGTGGAGAGTAACCAGGATTTTTTGGTTACTTTCCCTATCCAAAATTTCACTAAAGTCGTGTTTTGTCCTGATTCAACCCCACGATTGAAAGTTATACCGGAGTTCAAACAAAAATCAGCAAGACTGGCAACCGAAATTTTAAACATATTCAAGCTGCCGCCAGGTGGAACGATTTGTATTGAAAGTGATTTACCCGTGGGAAAAGGATTAGCAAGTTCATCTGCAGATCTGGTAGCTACTGCGAGGTCGATTGAATCCTATTATGGTATAACGATTCCCTTACAGCTACTGCAGAAGGTGATGAAAGATATTGAGCCGAGTGATGGAGTGATGTACCCGGAGGTCGTAGCTTTCTATCATAGAGAGGTCGAACTATTTGAAAAATTAGGTGTTCTTCCAAAACTTACGGTACTTGCCATAGACGAAGGCGGGGAGATTGATACGATCCAATATAATCGGAATAAAAAAGAATTTACGATCGAAGAGCGTACCCAATACACAGATTTAATGATGCAGTTAAAGTTTGCCTTTTGTAATCAAGATGTGCATTCGATCGGTCAGGTTGCAACGAGAAGTGCCCTGTTGAATCAAGAGAGGCTAGCAAAGCAAAGTATCTCACACTTACTTGAAATATCGAATAACTATAACGCATTGGGTGTTATCATCGCCCACAGCGGTACGTATATTGGTATTTTACTCTCCGATGATGAGACTGATTACAAAGACAAATTAGAAGCAATCCATGTAGATCTGAGAAACGTCTATGGAGAGGTTAAAATATTTCATTCCGTTTCTACGATTAGTAATGCGATGGACAAATAAGTGTTTTCACCAAGAAGGTGTAACAGTTCTGAGCTAGGAAAGGACGATGAATTTGGGGAAAATTAAGTTTTTACAGCCCTTAAAAAACAAGCGATTTTCTTTATTGTTTTCAGGACAATTGTTATCTGACTGTGGCAATTGGCTTGACTATATTGCCATATACACGTTACTGGTGTATACATGGCAACTTGGTCCTGATGCGGTGGCTGCTCAAGTTATTGCCGCAGGTGTCCCCTGGATATTTCTTGGGCCATTGATTAGTGTATGGGTGGATCGTTTGCCTACTAAAGTAACTCTTGTTGTATCAGATATACTTCGGGCAATCATTGTATTTTGTTTGTTTTTTACGACCTCGCTTTGGTTATTGTTAATGCTGGTTTTTCTAAAGAATTCAGTTGCTACAGCTTTTGAACCAGCAAGGATGAAAACAATTAAAAGTGTTATCCCTCATCAAGAACTTTCTCAAGCCATTTCACTTAGTCAAACTTCTGTTTATTTAATGAAAATTATTGCTCCTATTGTTGGCGGAGTAATTGCTGCTCAGACTTCCTCATCATTTATCTTTTTAATTGAAGGTGTACTCTTTCTCATCTCTTCAGTGTTACTTTCGTTTATTCCAAATGATTTGAACCAAACACAATCTGTTGATAAGCCGAAGTTTTGGAAAGAACTAACAGGTGGGATCAAACATTTAAAAACGACAGCTACACTTCTAATGGCAGTGATTCTAGTATCGGTTTCCTTGTTCTTGATTTTTCTCTTTGAAGGTCTGTTTGTATTGTGGGCCAAGGAACAAAATCTGTCAGAGCAGGCTTATGGCATGCTTATCAGTGCAATTGGTCTTGGTAGCCTCGTAGGTGTATTGGGCGGGGGGAGTTGGGAGGGATGGAAGAAGAGTCCCTTATCTAGTATAAGCAGTGCTGTCTTCATTTCAGGAATTCTAGTTACTATACTTGGAATAGGCGGTATGCTGTCATTTCAGCTTCCAACTCTTGTTTGGAGTGCCATGGCATTTTGTGCGGGTGTATGTGCCGCATTCACGACTGTACCGTTCGGATATATATTACAGACAGAAACACCTTCCCATTTAATTGGGCGGGTTACCGGGAGTTCTAATGCACTTCAGAATGTATCTACGTTTCTCGCGCCATTGCTGGGTGCATCTTTGGCAGCGGCATTCTCGACTAACTTTGTATTTTTAGGAGCTGGAGTTGGTCTCGTGCTTCTTGGGGGGATCTCGACAATGACTGTACTCACCAATAAATCGAGAGATTCCTCCAATATAGAGCAGAAACAGGAGAATTATTAATTACTAGACACCTGTTTTAGATTTCATCAAACTTGAGGGTGATTGAATGGAGAGGTGCAAATATGGATACTTCCAAAACTTCTTTACTTGAGAATCAAGCCAATGAATATGAGAATTTTATTAGGAGTAACCGACATATTGTTTTAACAAGCAAGGAGCTGGATGAATTAAGTGTGATTTGTCGACTTGCACAAGTGACGCCACATGATATTTTGAAATTAACCTTTTATTTCTTATTGCAAAAATACAATTTTAATCGAGAAAATCCAGTCTATACTTTGACTGGAGGGCAACTAGAGTCAGTATGTATTGATTATGCTGACAGTGATTCTTTCAATGACATCATAAAAGGGTTTTCAGATGGAAATGTATATCGACAAACAGTAGAATTTTCACAATTAAATAAACAAAACCATAACAATTTCTTATTTGAGGATAGGGAATTCGAGGAGAATATGGAGTGGTTTTTAGCCCCAGGGATCTCTTATGATATGGTGATGAGTTACAGATTTCAGGGGATGAATCTAAACTGTTCTCTTTTGTGCGGCAAACAAACGAAACAGAGCTTGGATTTTATTAACCAGATGTTATCTCATTTTGAGAGACTATTAATAAACCTGATTGGTAATATACATAAGCCTTTTGGGAAAGTCGGCATATTAGATGAGAACGAACGCAATCGACAGTTGATCGAGTGGAATCAAACTGAGCGAAAAAATTCAGGCAGGTATACTGCAATCCGGCGTTTTGAAGAGATGGTTGAGCACTATCCAAGCCGCATTGCGGTAGA
>NZ_JBNDJR010000030.1:0-25192 GCF_050435065.1 Paenibacillus sp. 4624 | reverse complement strand
TCCAAACGATATTCCCGTCGGTATCCTGCCGCCGTATTGACCAGGCTGCGGTGCTCGATCATGACGCCTTTGGGTTGTCCTGTCGTTCCCGACGTATAGATTACGTAGGCCAGATCCTCTGGGCGGGCTTCGTAGAAATCATTCACGTCAGAACTTATCGGCACATTCAACCGTTCCTCGCTGTACGACGCTTCGTCGTCGAGATACAGCACCACACCCAGCGCAAGCTCCTCTTCGCCCAGCCAAGCTTCGGCTCGCTCTCGTAGTGGCGTTTGCGTTAATAGTACCTTCGCTCCGCTGTCTTCGAGCATGAACCGCACACGATCTGCCGGGTAATCCGGATCGAGCGGTACATACGCGCCGCCCGCTTTCCACACAGCCAATACGGCTACCAGCAAATCCACCGAACGTTCGGCAAGAATGCCGACGATGGATTCCCGGCCGATGCCCTTTGCACGCAGCGTAGCCGCCAAACGGTTTGCCCGCTCGTTTAGCTCCGCATACGTTAGACGGTCGTTTTCGTACACGACAGCCTCCGATTCAGGCGCACGATGCGCCTGTTCCTCAAACAGACGGTGGAACGCAAGCTCAGGAGCCGTTTCTGCTTCCGGTTGCGCCGGATTAAAGGCGCTGAGAATTTGCTCTTTTTCCGCCGCTGTCAGCAGTTCCAACTGACTCACACGAATGTTCGGATTAGCTGCAACCTGCTCCAGTGCCCGGGCAAAATGACCGTGGATCGACCTGATATCTTCTTCTCTGAAGGTTAGTGCGTTGTACGTAAACCGCAGCCAAATATGCTCTTCAGGAATGACAGTAATGTCTAAGTCGTAATTCGTTTGCTCCGGTGACTGGATATTGGCGATTTTCAATGCTTCTTTATCCCCGCCAACGACCTGCTCAATCTGTTCCTCCATCGGATAATTTTCAAAGACCATGATATGGTTGATCAAGTCGCGCTTTTGCTTACTCAGCGACTGAATTTCAAACAACGGATATGTCTCATAAGCCCCTGATGCCAATGCCTGATCCTGAGTTTTTCTCAAAATATTAGCTACCGTTTCGGATGCTTTGCTTTGAATACGAACCGGAATGGTATTAATAAATAAGCCGATCATACTTTCGATGCCTGGAATTTCAGCCGGACGCCCGGATACGACCGAACCGAATACCACATCCTCACTGTTGTTGTATATTTGCAGAACCAGTCCCCACACAGTCTGCATGAATGTATTAAGCGTCACCTGCTGCTGGCGTGCCACCCGTTCGATCTCCCCGGTCAGTTCCTTGCTGAGTTCCACATCCATTTCAGCCATCTCAAAAGCATGCTGTTTCAGCTGCGTTTTTTCCTGAGGCAGTCTGGTCTGCTCGTCGTAACCCGCCAAATACTCGGACCAGTAGTGTGAAGCTTTCGCAGCATCTTGAGTTTCCAGCCATTCAATATACCGGGAGTACGAAGTAACCGGCGGAAGCTCCGGTTTCCGATTCTCTTGAAACGCGAAGTAGGTGTCGAACACTTCCTTGATCATAAAGGACATACACCAGCCGTCCATCAAAATATGATGGTGACTCCAGATCACGTGGTAGGACTCGTCGCCTGTACGCAATACGGTAACTCGCATCAGTGAGCCTTGAGCCAAATCGAACTTGTTCGCTTTATCCGCGCTAACGAAATCAGCTATGGCCTTCTCCACGTCTTCACCGCTTACCGAGCGTATATCTTCAAAGTACACTTCACACTTACGCTCACGGAATACCACTTGAATCGGCTCGTCTCTCCAGCCCGAAATAAAGTTCGTTCGCAATGCCTCATTCCGTTGCACTAACGTATCCAATCCTTTAGCGAAAGCTTCGACATTCAAGCTTCCGTACAGATCGAAGGTCACCTGTTCGAAGTAAGCTTCCGAATCAGCATCCAGCAGGCTGTGGAACAACATCCCTTTTTGCAGCGGAGTCAGGGTATATACATTCTCCAGTTCTCCAATCGCCGCCGTCTGTTCAGCTAACTGATCCAGTTCCTCCACTGTCACATTTTGAAGCAGCACATCGCTAGGTGTAAGCTCTGGTCGCTCTTTCGAAACGCAATGAAGGATGACTTCGCGTAAACTCGATTGAAGCAAGGTGCCTAATTTCTCTATCGTTTCCTGCTTATACTGGGTCTCCCCGTAACGGATCGTGAGTTCCAGCATCCCTCCCGATACCATACCATTGATATCAAGGACAAAATCCATCACTGCATTCGGGCTTGAATCCGCGCCCGCGCTGAACGGAGAAGACTGCAAGCCGTTGCTTTCGACATCCTGGTCGAACTGACCCAAATAGTTAAAGCTGATCTCCGGTTCCAGAGCGAAGGGTTCGCCGTCACGCGGCACCGACAAATAACGCAGGATGCCATAACCGATTCCTTTGTTCGGAATCAGGCGCAAGCTTTCTTTCACCCGTTTTACCTGGTGGCCAAGGGCCTGAACATGACTAAGCTCCAGTACAACAGGGAATTGACTTGTAAACCAGCCTACTGTACGTGTAATGTCCACATCTGGCAAAAGTTCTTCCCGGCCGTGGCCTTCGAGATTCACCAGCACACGTTCCTGACCGCTCCAAGCTTGTACCGCAAGACCAAGCGCGGTCAGCAGCAGATCGTTCATTTCCGTATGGTATGCACGGTGTGCCTGCTTCAACAGCTGTTTCGTTTCCTCTGCTGACCAGCGAACAGTAACAAGCCCGCTGTCCTTCAGTTTCGGTCTGCCTTGTTCAAAATCTTTCGGAAGCGGCTCATAGGTCAATTGCTCGACTTGTTGCCAATACGTTCTTTCGCTATCTATTGCCGAGCTGTTGGCATAATCAGCAAGCTGTCTTGCCCACGTTTGGAATGAATCCGTTTTGAGCGGCAGACGAATTGGTTGCCCTTGCAACGCCTGCTCATAGCCAGTAGCCAAATCCTCAAGCAGAATTCGCCAGGATACACCGTCTACAACCAGATGATGAATCGCAATGAGCAGATGGTCGCCGTCGTCACAGCGGAACAAACCGAGTTTCACCAAGGGGCCGTTTTCCAGATCGATGCTCGCTTGAATGTCATTCGCCTTAGCCTCTACCGTTTCTTTCACGTCGCGGACTCCCTTGAGATCGACAACTTCCAGATCGAATAGCGCTTCATTCTCCAGGACGCCACGGTTCCAAGCCGTATAACCGTTCTCGCTTTGGCGGTAAACCGTGCGGAGAGCATCATGATGCACAACCAGCTGATGCATCGCTTGGCGTAAAACTTCTTCGTCAAAACCTTGCTTGGAAAATTGCATGAATGCCTGGTTGCTATGATGCACATCAGCCGGATTTTGTTCAAAGAACCAGCGCTGAATCGGGGTCAAAACAACCTCACCCGTCACTTCGGCCTGGCTAGCCGTTTTTTCCGCCGTTTGCAATCTTAAACTAAGGGCGGAAATGGTCGGGTAATGGAACAAATCTTTCATGACCAGCTTGTATCCCGTTTGCAAAAGACGGGACGATACCTGCAAAGCCTTGATCGAATCACCGCCGAGCGCAAAGAAATTGTCCTTTGTGCCGACCTGATCCACCCCAAGTACAGACTGCCAGACTAACGCAAGGGCTTGCTCGGCAGCAGTACAAGGTGCTGTGTATGCAACCTCGGCGCGAATACTTCCTTCCGGCACAGGTAACGCTTTGCGGTCTACCTTCCCGTTCGGCGTAAGCGGCATCTGATCCAGACGCATCATGCGCGCAGGCACCATATGGGAAGGCAGGGCTGTGTCCAGATGAGCCACCAGTCTTTCCAGATCGAAGCTTGAATCCGCTACGACATACGCGCACAAATATTTCTGCCCCCGCTCATCCGTCCGATCCATGACAATCGCTTGACGTACACCAGCCACATTATTCATGGCTGCTTCAATCTCACCAAGCTCGATCCGATAACCGCGAATTTTCACCTGGTTATCGATCCGACCGATGAAATCTACGTTGCCATCCGGCATCCAGCGTGCCAGGTCACCCGTCCGGTACAACCGCTCCCCAGCAGCGAACGGGCTATCTACGAATTTTTCCGCCGTCAAATCTGGACGGTTCAAATAACCGCGGGCCACACCCACACCGCCAATAACAAGCTCCCCGAGTACGCCGATCGGCACCGGCTTCAAGTTCGCATCCACGATATGGAACTTCGCATTCAGCCACGCCATCCCGATCGGCACACTACCCGTCTTTGGCAGTTTCTCCATCGGCTCATCATAGAAACTGGAGTCAATCGCTGCTTCCGTTACGCCATAGCTGTTAATAATACGGAACCGCGATCCGAAGCGCTCCTGCAAGGTGCGGTAATCTGCTACGCTACACGCGTCTGAACTTGTGATCAGCAACTTCATCGAGCTGACATCCAGCCCCTCGGTATACACATGTTCCATAAACGGTATGATTAACGCCGGGGTCGATTCAAACACCGTTATGGCATAGTCACGAATCCAGCCGTACAGCCGGGTTGGATCAATTCGGTCGTCCTTCGGTACAATAACCATCGTGCCGCCATTGTACAGCGTCCGTGCAATATCGCCAACGAATACGTCGAATGAAAAGCTGGCAAGCTGTAATAATCGAACCGGAAACTGATCTAGACGGTACTCTCGCCGGTAGCCGGACGCCGTGTTCACCAAACTACGGTGTTCCACTGCCACGCCCTTCGGTTGGCCGGTTGTACCTGAGGTGTAGATGACGTAAGCTAAATCACCCACCTTGTTCACATTTGCAGGATTGGATGCTGGATCTGCTGCTTGTGTGCTCTTCTCAGCTTCTGCTGTGGCAGAGGTTTCGGTAGCAGCCAATTCCACTTCCGCCTGCACCATAGACCTCTCCTCAGCGCCTGCTTCACCCCAAGCTTGTGTACCTACAGCCCCTTCTGTCCCTCCAAGTCCATATGTTGTCGCATCGTCAAGCGCAAGCACCGTTTGTAACACCAGATCTGCATCAGTACGCCAAACTTCCGCTTGCTCCAGCAGGCAAGTCTGCGTGAGCAGAACAGATGCACCGCTGTCCGCGAGCATATACTCGATCCGTTCCGCCGGGTAATCCGGGTCAAGCGGTACATAAGCGCCGCCTGCTTTCCATACGGCAAGCACCCCAATCAATAGCTCCGTGGAACGACCAGCCAGAATGCCAACCACCTGCTCAGGCTTCACTCCGTACGTCCGTAGTATATATGCCAAACGATTTGCTTTGGCATTCAGCTCCGCATACGTCAGCCTGCTGTCTTCGTAGACAACGGCCAGTGCTTCTGGCGTACGCTCCACCTGTTGCTCGAATAGCTCGTGGAACGTTCTCTCCCTCCAAGCTTCATCTGTTTCCAAGCCTGTACTCTCTTCGGCGGGTTGCTTAGCGAGAGCCTGAGACGACACGTCGAACCCAACCAGCAAATCATGTTTTTCGTTGTCCGTGAGAAAATCCAGATCTGCAATCCGCGCTCCCGGCTGAGCCAGGATCGACTCCAGAAGATGCTCGTAATGCCCTGCGAGCCGTACGATCGTTTCCGGTCTGAATAACGAGGTAGCATACTCAATCTTGCAAACCAGTTCTCTCCCCGCTTCTACAACATCCAAACTAAGATCAAACTTTGCAGTCTTTTCCTCGATATCAAACAGCGACCATTGCAAGCCTTCCATCGTTAAATCCAGACTCTCGTGCTTTTGTAAAGAAAACATCGTATCAAACAGCGGATTCCGGCTTAAATCCCGGTTCACCTGAAGTACTTCCACCAGTTCCTCAAACGGATAGTCCTGATGCTCATAGGCTCCAAGCGTCGTTTCCTTCACTTCCTGCAAGTATTCCATGAACGTCCGCTCTGCCGCTGGACCTAAACGAAGAGCCAGCGTGTTGACAAACATGCCGATAATCGGTTGTAGGTCGGCGTGTGAACGAGCGGCAATCGGCGTACCGACCACGATATCATCCTGTCCCGCATATTTATGAAGCAATACGGAGTATGCGGCCAGCAAAAGCATGTACAGCGTTGACCCCGAATCACCTGCAAGCCGTTTAAGGGCTTCACTTTTGGCTGTATCCAGTGTAAACGTGAGCGTTTGACCGTCAAACTGTTGAACAGCTGGGCGCGAGAAGTCGAGAGGTAGCTCAAGAACCGGAAGCTCGGAGCTAAATACCCCACGCCAGTATTCCTTCTGCCGCTCGATGCGCTGTCGCTGCTCTTCGGATTGTTGCCACACGGCATAATCTTTGTATTGAATTCGCATTTCCGGCAACTCATCCCCATTGTATAGCCGCACGAACTCTCGCAGTAGTACGTCCATAGAAAGGCCGTCAGAACCAATATGATGAATATCCAGTGCGAGCAGGAATTGCTTTTCTACAAGTTCAATCAGCAGAGCACGTAGCAAAGGCGGCGCGCTCAAATCAAAAGGCTGAATGAAGCCTTCAAGAATGGTTGCAATCTGATCTTCACTTGCTTGAAGCTTCTCTATTTTAAAAGCTATATGTGGATGGATACGTTGAACCGGCTCTCCATTTATGATTTCAAAACCGGTGCGCAGCATATCATGACGGGCCACCAAGGTATCCAGTGCTCGTTCTACTTTGGCCTCGTCCAAAAGACCTTCTAATCGCAAGGCGCTTGGGAGGTTGTAATTCAACTCCAAGCTATCCAGTTGGTTCAGGACATAAAGCCTTTTTTGCGCAGAAGAAACCGGATAGTATGCTTGTTCCTCTGCTTTTGGAATGGAGGTATGTTTCGTTTCTCCCAAACGGGCAATAGCCTCGGCCATCGACCCTACCGTCATATAGCGGAATACATCGCGTAACGGGAGTTCGACACTCATCTCTTTCCGAATTTTGCTGACAAGATTTGTTGCCCGCAAGGAGTGCCCTCCGAGCTCGAAGAAATTGTTCAGGACTCCAATGCCCGAATAGCCCAGCACTTCCTCCCAAATTTTCACGAGTTGAGCCTCCAATTGGTTACGCGGTGCTACGTATTCCACACCTGTGTCCATGCCACCTTGCGGCTCAGGCAGTGCTTTGCGATCGACTTTACCGTTGGACGTCAGCGGCATACGCTCCAGCTGCACGAAGTATGACGGGATCATATACCCCGGCATTTCCTGAGCCAGCGAAGTTCTCATTTCACTGATTGTCAGAGTCCGATCGGCCACAAAGTAAGCGACAAGCGCCTTTTCGCCTACGTTGTCCTCACGAGCTAGCACCACCGCCTCTTCCACGCCCTTTACATTTAGAAGCTGCGTCTCAATTTCGTCCAGCTCGATCCGGTAACCGCGGATTTTCACCTGATGGTCGATCCGGCCTAGATATTCAATGTTGCCATCCGGCAGCCAGGCGGCCAAGTCGCCCGAGCGATACAATTTCTCCCCCTCCGCAAAAGGGGAATCGACGAACTTCTCCGCTGTCAGATCCGGACGGTTCAGATATCCTCTGGCCAATCCTTCCCCGGCCACATACATTTCGCCTGCCACACCAATCGGCACAGGACGACGGTTTTCATCCAGAACGTACACGCTCAGCGTCGGGATCGGCTTACCGATATTACTCTTGGCTGCCTCTATCTCGACCCACGTAATTTCCTTATACGTTACATGAACCGTTGTCTCCGTAATACCATACATGTTGATCAGCTTCGTTTCAGGGTATTTCGTCTTGAAGCCCTTAAGCAGCAGCGGACTGAGCGCTTCTCCCCCAAAAATGACGTTGCGAATCCGCAGATCGTATGCATGATCCGCCAAGACCTCCCGCAACAGTTGATAAAAGTACGTTGGCGTCTGGTTCAGAATCGTGACTTGTTCGCGGCCTAACAGTGCCAGGAAATCGGCTGGATTTTTCGCTGTGAGCGGTGGTACAATGACCAGCTTACCTCCGTACAGTAGTGCTCCGTACATTTCCCAAACAGAGAAATCAAAGCAGAACGAATGAAACAACGTCCACGTATCAGACGGCCCAAAGTCGAACAGGTTTTTGTCGTTGAACAGGAGGCGCACAACGTTTTTATGCTCAATCAACGTTCCTTTCGGTTTACCCGTTGTTCCCGATGTGTAGATGACATAAGCCAGATTGCCTGGGCCAGATATCGGTTCCAAGTTCGAGATATCCAGCGCACTTCCCAAGTCCGCCTTGTCATCTCCCCAAACAAAATCATCCAATTCAAGCCGAGTTCCAGCGAAGTCCGTCTTCTCATGTAAATTATTTTGAATCAGCAATAACGGTGCGCCTGAATCCTCGATCATGAAACGGATACGCTCTTCCGGATAGTCGGGATCGACAGGCACGTAAGCTCCGCCCGCTTTGAGAATTGCCAGAATGCCGACGACCATATCAATCGAACGTTCGGCCAGAATGGCCACCAACTGATCTGCTTCGACTCCAGTTTCCCGCAGTTTTCGTGCGAGGCGGTTCGATTTTTCATTTAACTCGCGGTAGGTCAATTGCTTCTCATTCATGACAGCGGCCACGTTATTCGGGTAGAGCTCTGCCTGTTCTTCAAACAGTCCGTGAATGGTTTGCTGGCGTGGATAGTCCGCTTCCGAGTCGTTAAACCCGTGCATCAACTCGTGCACTTCTTCTTCCGTAAGCATCTCGAGTGATGCAATGTCTCCGTCCGGTGCTGCTACGATGGTTTCGAGCAACTTGCCATAATGTCTGGCGAACCGCTCCGCAGTTTCCTGTTTGTACAAAGCCGTAGCGTACTCCAACCGACATTCAAGCTGACCGTCCAACTCCGAAATATCTAGCAGCAGTTCGAACTTGGATGTTCTGTTTTCCAGCGGATAAAACGATTGTTCCAGCCCCTCGATGACAATGCGCTCGTTCTCCGTATTTTGCAGGGAGAAGAACGTATCAAAGAGCGGATTTCGGCCAGTCGCGCGCGCAATGTGCAGACTCTCCACCAAGTCTTCAAATAAATAATTTTGATTTTCAAAGGCCCCAAGTGTGATGTCCTTAACTTCATCAAGGTAGGAAAGGTACGGCTTGGAACGCTCTGGACGACTACGAATAGCCAGTGTGTTGATAAACATGCCCACGATGGGTTGCACTTCTTCTTGCGTCCTTCCGGCAATCGGTGTTCCTACGATGAGATCTTCCTGACCCGAATATTTATGCATAAGGATGGAGTACGCCGACAGTAGCACCATATACAGAGTCGTTCCCGTCCGTGCCGCAAGTTCTTTCAGCTTCTCCGTTCGTTCTTGTCCGATATAAAACTTTACAGTCCGGCCGTCAAAGCTCTGCACCGCAGGGCGCGGGTAATCCGTCGGCAGCTCCAAAACAGGCAATTCACCCGACAACTGTTCCAGCCAGTATTCCTTCTGCGGCTCAAGCATCTGCCCATAAGCTTCGGAATGTTGCCAAACAGCATAATCTTTGTATTGAATGTGTAGTGGTGCCAGCGTCTCACCGCGGTACAGACGACTGAACTCATCAAAAAGCAACGCAGTCGAAATACCATCGGAGACGATATGATGCATATCAAACAACAGAATGTGACGATCCTTGGCGACTTGGATCAGGCCGATTCGTAGAAGTGGCGGCTTAGTCAGATCAAACGGGCGATAATAATCCTCCACCACTTGATCTAATTCCTGCTCGCTCGTCTGGTAATAATCCACGGCAAACTGCACCTCATCATAGATGCGCTGCACAAGCTCGCCCTGAACCTGCTCGATCCCGGTACGCAGCGTCTCATGACGCTGAATCAGTGCCCGGAATGCTTGCTGGACACGCGTATGATCCAATGCCCCTTCAAGAAGAAGCGCCGCTGACATATTGTAGCTCCGCTCGGCTCCATCAAGCTGGCGCAGGATGTACAAACGCTTCTGTTCAGATGAAACCGGATAGTACTCTGCCTGGGTTGCCTTTGTGATCTCGTATGTCTCCTGCTTCTTTAAACTACCGATTCTCTGTGCCAACTGTTCAACCGTGGTATAGCGAAAAACGTCCCGTAGTGGCACCTCGACTTGCAGTTCCTTCCGAATCTTGGAAACCAGCGAGGAGGCCCGCAAGGAATGCCCTCCCAGTTCGAAGAAGTCATCTTGAACGCCAACTCGCGCAATACCCAGCACCTGTTGCCAAATGAGCGCAATCCTTGTTTCGAGCCATGTGCGAGGTGCTACATATTCATGTCCTGCTTCTACCTCTCCGGTCGGTTCAGGCAGGGCTTTACGGTCAATTTTACCGTTCGGCGTGAGTGGAAGCTTATCAAGTGATACCAATCGAGCCGGGATCATATGGACAGGTAGTTCCTCCTTCAATTGAGACAGCAGATCGCTTATCTGCAAGGAAGCATCGCCAGCCACGTAACCACACAAATACTTCTGCCCCTGCTCATCCGTACGGTCGATCACTACAGCCTGTTTAATGCCAGGATAACGTAGCAAAGCCGTTTCAATCTCCCCGAGTTCGATTCGGAACCCTCGAATTTTCACCTGATAGTCGATCCGGCCGATGAAGTCCACGTTTCCGTCTTCCAGCCAGCGGGCCAAGTCCCCTGTCCGGTACAGACGTTCGCCCGGCACAAACGGGCTCTCTACAAACTTCTCAGCGGTTAAGTCGGGACGGTTCCAATACCCGCGCGCTACCCCTGCACCACCAATGACAAGCTCACCCGGAACACCTATAGGCACTGGCTTTAATGCAGCATCAACAATATAAAATCTGGCGTTCAGCCAAGCTTTGCCGATTGGCACATGGCCCGACGGCGGCAGTTTGTCCAGCGGCTCGTCGTAAAAGCTGCTGTCAATCGCCGCTTCCGTCACGCCATAGCTGTTAATAATGCGGAATTGTCCGCCGAATCTTTCCTGTAACAAACGATAATCGTTGACACTGCAAGCATCCGAGCTGGTAATCAGCAACTGCATGGAGCTAACGTCCAGCTTTTCTTCATAGATATGTTGCATGAACGGCAGAATGAGCGCAGGCGTCGATTCAAATACCGTAATGTTTTGATCCCGAATCCAGCCGTATAAACGGTTGGGATCAATCCGGTCATCCTTCGGCACAATCACCATCGTACCCCCGTTGTACAACGTGCGTGCGATATCTCCGACGAATACGTCAAACGAGAAACTCGCCAGCTGCAGCAACCTTACCGGGAACTGATCCAGTTGGTACTCAAGGCGGTATGCATCCGCCGTATTTACGAGACTACCATGCTCAACCATGACACCTTTCGGACGTCCTGTCGTACCCGAGGTGTAAATCACATAGGCCAAGTCTTGCGGGGTACTCTCGGCAGAGTCTAATTCCATGCCACCCGCGTCCCCAATATAAATCTGCTCATCGTCCATGGCATAAACTGCTTGAAGCTTCAGCCTGTCATCAGCCAGCCAACCTCCGGCCCGCTCCAACAAGTGACGCTGTGTGAGCAACACCGATGCTTCGCTGTCGCTTAGCATATACTCGATTCGCTCCGTTGGATAATCAGGATCTAGCGGCACATAGGCTCCGCCCGCTTTCCAAACAGCGAGTACACCAACCAAAAGTTCGACCGAACGTTCCGCCCAGATCCCTGTAATGCTCTCCCTTCCCACGCCTTGTTCACGAAGGAGAGAAGCCAGCCGTTCGGCGCGCTCGTTCAATTCGCCATACGTCAGCTGTTGGTCCATATAGATGACTGCAGGATGATCCGGTATTTCCCTTGAAAACTTTTCAATATATCGGTGAAATGCTTCTGCCTCGCTAAGCTCTGCCACCGGCGGGTTAAAAACGTCCAATATGCGATGTCTCTCCTCATCACTGAGCAGAGAAAGTTCCCGTACCCGTAGTTCGGGAGTCTGAAGAAACTGATCCAGAACAGTTACATACTGTTCCATAATCCGATCAATCTCGGCCTTTTCGAACAAGCCATTACGGTAAGAAGCATGCAGAATGACATGTCCTTCATTCAGCATATGGTCGAAGCGTAAGAGCAAATCGTCCATCTCATGTCTGGCAAAATGAGCCTCCAGACGTACTTTGATTTCTTCGTATTCCTCAATTTTCAGAGGAAGATATTCCAGAGATGTGCGGAAAAGCTCCGAAAGATCGTTGCGCCCATGCTGCTCACGCAAATCCTGGATCAATTGGTTGTACGGATATTTCTGATACCGCAGATCAGCCGTATTTTCCTTGGAAACGGTCTGAATCAGGGACAGCAGGTGAGCGTCTGGATCAAGATGAATCCGTGTAGCCACGGTGCTGACGAACATGCCAATGGTTTCTTTTTCCTTTTTGCTGGTACGATTGGCGAAAACCGTGCCGACTGGCACATCGGTGCTGTCAGTCAGCTTATACAGCAGGGCATACATAGTAGACAGAAATAACGTATATAAGCTGACCTGATATTGTTCACTGAAGGCCAGAATGCGTTCATACCGGGAACCATCCAAAGTGATGGCGAGTTTATTGGACTCACTGCCAACGGAGAATGATGGCGCCGATTTAATGCCCGTCGTTTCAGGTAAAGTGCTGTACTTTGTCAGCCAATATTCTTTGCCTTTTTGATAACGTTGTGATTGCTCATACTCTTGCTCAGCAGAAATATAATCCAAATAGGAGGGAGCCTGATCATTACCTGAGATGTCTATATCTCTGCCTTTCTCATTCTCTTTGCCCTTTTCCTTACGTTTGTCTTTGCGCAGTTTCAGATATTTTTCCATCACGGCATGCAACAAAGCATTTACGGACAAACCGTCAGCAATGATATGATTTATCGTCAAATTAAGCCAAACCTGACCGTTCGCAAAATGAATAATTGTAAATTGATAAAGGTTTTCGTCAAACACGCTTACCGGTTTTTTGCTTACTTCGTTTACCCACGTATAAAATTGTTCAGTTGTATCTAATTCGAGGTGACTTATCCTGGCCTGCACATTCTCCAGTTCTTCAAACCACTGTGTTGGATGTTGTAAATCTCCACTAAGACGGATTCGGAAAGCATCATAAGTTTTGACGATTTCACCCGTCGCTTGCTCCAGAAGCGGTGTGTCAATCTCACCCGTAATTTGGTAAGTTGCGGAAAGCATCGTGATGGACGTACCCGGATTCATAATTTCCATAAACCATATTCGGCGCTGGGCTTGCGTTAATCCGTATTGCTTGTTGGTATTTTCTCTCACATCGACACACTCCCGTTTTAGAGATTGTTGGTAGATAAGCTAACCGTAAAGCCGGGCGTAATAACCTCCGAGCGCGAGCAGATCCTGATGGCGCCCCCGCTCAACGACTGTTCCTTGGTTCATAACCGTAATCGAATCCGCATGTTCCACGGTGCTGAGACGGTGCGCGATCAGAATAGTCGTACGCCCCTTCATCAATACGTTCAGGGCCTGCTGTACCCAATGCTGGGATTCGTTATCCAGTGCAGAGGTTGCTTCGTCCAGCAGGAGAATCGGTGCATTCTTAAGAATCGCTCGAGCAATCGCAATGCGCTGTCTTTGTCCGCCTGACAACGATGCTCCCCTCTCTCCCACCGACGTTTGATACTGCTCAGGAAGTTCCTGAATAAAGTGATGAGCGTATGCCGCTTTGGCAGCTTCCACAACTTCTTCATCCGTGGCTTCCGGCTTGCCATAGCGAATATTTTCCTCGATTGTGCCTGCAAACAAGAACGGTTCCTGCGGAACGTAAGCAATCTGCTTGCGGATTTCATCCAGCGTGTAATGGCCAAACGCTTTGCCTTGGAGCAGGATTTCTCCACTGTCCACCGGATAAAAACCGAGCAACAGTTTGATCAGCGTACTTTTGCCGCTGCCGCTGGCCCCCACAATCGCAGCAATCTGGCCGGGAAACACCTTCATGGACATGCCTTCAAGCACCTTTGTACCCATCTGATAGGAAAATTCCACATCGCGAAACTCCACCGCAGCATCCGAAAAATGTTTGCTGTCTGGAGATCCTAGTCGCTCCGGTTCCTCTTCCTCTGCAAGTACCTCTTGAATCCGATGAGCCCCCGCGAGTGAATTCTGGGTCATAGACAGAACCATCCCCAGGTTCAATAAGGCGTGTGTCAGATTCACTTGCAAAACCGCCAGGGCAGCAACACTCCCCATTCCCATCAGTCCGTAGGCATAAAGAAGACTACCGATGACGATAATGCCACAGAACGTGACGTAACTAATAAAATGATTCACCGCAGCCTGCATCCCGTTCTTCTGCGCAGTTTGCCGTAGCGTCTGAGTCATCTGTTCATTCAACGCCTCATACTGGCTATAAATCGAACGGATGCGAAACAGTTTCACCATTTGAATGCCGCCCATGAAATCTTTGAATTTTTCGGTCATTTTACCGAGCGTTTGCAATCCTTGTTCGGACAAGGCACGAATATCTCGGGCAAATTTCAGGCTGACCGCGGAGGACAATAGCAGAATGACGAAAGATACGCCAGCAAACCGCCAATCGATCAATACCATGGAAACAATAGAGCCGATGCAAAAAACAACTTGTAACAACAGAACGAAGTAAACCTGTGAAAATGTAAACTCAACTGTCGTTACGTCGTTGTTCACCCGTGACAACAAGTCCCCATGGTGCGTCTGCTCCAGAAATCTCGGACGGACCCGGCACAGCTTGCCATAAAGACGCTCGCGGATGTTCAGTACAGTCAGCTCAACACTCCGCTGGTACAAGTAAATGAACCAGGGCGAAATGATATTTTCCAGAAACAGCGCCGTGCCCAAAATGATAAAAGCATTCACCATCAGGGACGTATCTCGGGACACGGCGAAATCAACCAAGTTATGTACGACCAAACTGAAGGCGATCAGAAACAATGTTTGGGTGAGTGCCGTTACAGCTAGGCCGGTGGCGTACTGAGTTTTTTGCTTGCGGTTCATAAATGTCAGCAAATAGCCAAGTTCTTTAACTTGCGAGAGCCATCCGCCCTTTTTCATGTGTGCGCCACCTCCCTGCGTTCGGCGGCCTCGGTAAACTCCTGATAGTAAGACTGGGCGTAAAGCCCATTCATCCCCAGCAGTTGTTCATGAGTGCCCTTTTCCACAATATTTCCCTGTTCCATGACCCAAATCTCGTCGACACTTTGTACCGTAGAAAGTCGGTGAGCAATAACCATCGTTGTTCTCTGTTTCATCAATACACCCAGAGCTTTCTGAACCGCACTTTCCGACTCTGGATCAAGGGCCGACGTAGGCTCGTCCAACAACAGCACGGGAGCATCCTTTAAAAAAGCCCGAGCCATGGCGATACGCTGACGCTGCCCGCCGGACAAAAATCCGCCGCGCTCTCCGACATACGTCTGGTATCCATCAGAGAGCTTCATAATGAAGGAATGCGCCTGAGCAACTTTGGCAGCTTCAATAATCGCATCCATCGATGCTCCTTCTTGCCCGTAGCCAATATTTTCGGCAATCGTACCGCTAAACAAATACGAATCCTGAGTGACCACGGAAAAATGTGACCGCAGTTGCTCCGGGTCAGCACCATCAATCCGGGTGCCAAACACGCGGATTTCACCTTCGCTTTTCTCCGGTAGCGGATAAAAGCCGCAAACCAGCTTAAACACCGTACTCTTTCCTCCGCCGCTCGCTCCGACAAGAGCAATCGTCTTGCCTTCCGGTACCGAGAAGCTCACATTCCGCAGGATCGGAGAGTGATCTTCATATCCAAAGGTTACGTTCTTAAATTCAATAGGCGTTGCGTTCGCTTTCGGAATTAAATGGCCATTTTCTGTCTCAGTTGGCTGCTCAACGATATCGGAAACCCTTCTTAAGGCACCGGCCATTTCGAACGTACGCGTGATAAGCTCGGGAATATGTTCCAGCGGTTCCAGACACAGATTCAGCAAGTATAAGAAGGCAACGAGTTCTCCCGCGCCTAACTGTCCTTGATAGATCAAATAACTTCCGTAACTGACTGCAAAAATGATCGGACTGATCATCAGTGTAGAAAGCAACGGGTTGACCCAGGCTTCCCGCTTTTTCACGGCCAGTTTTTTTTGAGCTGTCAATTGCAGCAACACTTGGTAGGATCGAGATAACATCCCGGATAACAGGTAGCTTTTTACAATAGGCATCCCCCCGAGCGTATCCTGGAGGTTCACGTTCATTAGGCCCATATTGGTCTGGGCTTCCTCCGTCAACCGCTCCAATTGCTTGCCAATCCATTGAGAAACCAGCAACGCTACCGGAAATAACAGCAGACTGTACAGCATCAGCTCCCATTGGAGGTAGATCAAATATGCAAAACAGCCAATAAACAATAGCGGATGATAAAACCACTGGGCAAAATCCCGAATCATAAACTGCTGGATGAGCTGCAGATCATTGTTGATTCGTGACAGCATGTCACCGGAGTGCTGCTTTTCCAAATCGGAGACCCGAAGTTTGCCAATATGACGCATGACATCGTTACGGACATCTTGAACCGCAGAGGCACTGCTTCGCTCCACGCCAAAACTCATGAAAAATTTGGCCGGTACACCGATCAGAATGACCACAAAGACGGCATACACGATCTGCAGTACGATTGGCCCTGCCCCTTTCTCGGCCTGCGTGGTCAGTTGCTCAATCAGACTTCCCGTCCATATCTCAATGACGGCCGCAGCAATTGCGGACAATATACCGACGATCATCCAGCCCTTGTGACGGCTT
This sequence comes from Paenibacillus sp. 4624, assembly GCF_050435065.1. Lineage (NCBI taxonomy): Bacteria > Bacillati > Bacillota > Bacilli > Caryophanales > Paenibacillaceae > Paenibacillus > Paenibacillus sp. 4624. Next base: position 8,594 of record NZ_JBNDJR010000030.1, on the reverse strand, counting down.
ACATAGGACATCAGCCAGCGGAATGCTTTCCATGTGGCGTAAACGGTTTGGCGCTTGGAAGCTTCCTCTGTGACTTGTTCTCGAACAAATGGCTGCTGGTCAGCTTCCATGCAGTACTCCAGTCTCTGCCTCGATCTGCTGCTTAACTTGCTCTAAAATATCCCGGATGACGACGGCTGTTTCGTCCACACGCGCAAGCTCTAATAATTCTTCATGCGCGCCTTCCAAGCGATAATCGGTATAAACTTGCCTTGTTGCCCGTCGCCAGGACGGCAATTGATGTTCCAGACGAAACGCCTCGCTGTCCTGCGCAATCAGTTCATAAATTCGGGCCCGGATCGTTCCAGAATTAATAAGCTGGGCCTCATACATCAAGGTCGCTTTGACCTTCCGATGAACCCTCTCCCGTACGAGTGAGTTACTCATTAACTCCTTCTCTTCTTCGTCAAAATCGGCAAGCATTTCTTCAAGCTCTTTCTCCGACGTTTCAGCAGGCGTCAGCGTTTCCTTAATCCACGAGTCCACCATAAGCACATCCGTTACGACATGCCCTCTTTTCTCCATCACTTTAGCTACTTCAAACGTCAGGTTGCCTCCAAAGCAATAACCCAGTAACACGTAAGGCCCATCTGGCTGGATGCGAACAATCTCGTCCACATAGCGGTTCAGCATGGAGTCGTAATCGGTGGCATCATCGATAAAATCAATGCCGTAGAGTATGAATCGGCCATCGAGCCTACTTGCGAGTTCTCGGTAACCTATGCCGAAGCCGCTACCAGGAGGGAAGCAGAACACGTTAAGATCACCTGTTTTATTCAACTTGATGAAAGAGTCTCCTCCTTGATCCAGCCCCAGGTCTCCCTCTCCAAAAGCCATGGCTTCAACGGTGACATGATGGAATTGGCGGTTCAGCGGGATCTCAATACCTGTTTCATCGTAAACAGCCTGTACGAGCCTCATGATACTTAACGAATTACCACCGAGCTCAAAAAAGTTATCCTTTACTCCGACCTGCGGAACGCCAAGCGTATCTTGCCACACACGGGCGATTTTCATCTCAAGCAGCGTTCTCGGCGCGACATACTCGGCTTCGCTGGCCGCGTTTTCCCCCGGCGCAGGCAACGCTTTGCGATCGATTTTACCGTTCGAGGTCAGCGGCATCTGCGAAAGCTGTATGAAGTGCGAAGGAATCATATACCCCGGAAGATGCTTGGAGAGTTCCTCCTTGAGTTCATGCGCCGAAAGTCTTGTTTCTGCGACGTAATAAGCAACAAGAAGCTTATTACCGTTCGCATCTTCGCGATCAAGCACCTTGGCTTCCTGCACAGCTTCAATCTTCAGAATCTGGTTCTCGATCTCATCCAACTCGATCCGGTACCCACGAATTTTCACCTGATGATCGATCCGGCCCAGATATTCGATATTGCCGTCCGGCAACCAAGTTGCCAAATCGCCCGTGCGGTACAGTTTCTCCCCCTTCACAAACGGGGAATCGACGAACTTTTCCTCTGTTAGGTCCGGACGGTTCAGATATCCTCTCGCAAGGCCTTCCCCAGCCACGAACATTTCGCCCGCTACACCAATTGGAACGGGTTGGCGGTTTTCATCCAGGACATACACACGAAGTGTAGGAATAGGCTTGCCGATATTACTCTTCGCCGCCTCTATTTCGGTCCACGTAATTTCCTTATATGTCACATGAACGGTCGTTTCCGTAATGCCGTACATGTTGATCAGCTTTGTCTCCGGGTACTTCGTCTTGTAACCCTTGAGTAACAACGGACTGAGCGCTTCTCCTCCGAAGATAGCGTTACGAATCCGTAGATGATATGGATGATCGACCAAGACCTTACGGAGCAACTGGTAAAAATATGTTGGCGTCTGATTAAGAATCGTGACTTGTTCGCGGCTCAGCAGCGCCAGAAAATCAGCGGGACTTTTCGCCGTAAGCGGTGGTACGATGACCAGCTTCCCTCCATTCAGTAGCGCTCCGTACATTTCCCAAACAGAAAAATCAAAGCAGAAGGAATGGAACAGTGTCCATGTGTCGGATGGCCCAAAGTCGAACAGGTTCTTGTCGTTAAACAGGAGGCGTACGACGTTTTTATGCTCAATTAGCGTTCCTTTAGGTTTACCCGTCGTTCCTGACGTATAGATAACATAGGCCAAGTTTCCCGATTCAGAAATCGGTTCTAAGTTCGAAGAGTCCGGTGCACCTTCGGAGCCGAGCCCACTGTCTTCCCAAACAAAATGATCTAATTCAAGCCGAGTTCCTGCGAAGTCAGTCTTTTCATGCAAATGCTTTTGAATAAGTAATAATGGTGCACCTGAATCTTCAATCATGAAGCGGATACGCTCCTCTGGATAATCGGGATCAATAGGCACGTAAGCCCCGCCGGCTTTGAGAATTGCTAGAATGCCAACAACCATATCAATCGAGCGTTCAGCTAGAATCGCGACCAGTTGATCGGCTTCGACTCCTGTCTCGCGCAGCTTCCGCGCAAGGCGGTTGGATCGCTCGTTCAATTCGCAGTAAGTTAACTGCTCTTCATTCATGACAACGGCTACGTTACCCGGATAAAAAGCTGCCCGTTCTTCAAACAAGCCGTGAATGGTTTGCCCACGATCAAATCCGGTTCCTGTGTCATTAAATTGATTCAGGAGCATTTCCCTCTCATCTGGAGATAGTACATCGGCTTGTCCAAGCTCCAGATCCGGCTGAAATAAAAGTAAGGACAGTAGCCGAACTAGATGGTCGGCTGCTTGTTCCACAAACGCATGCTCATACCGTTGCCCGTCATAGCTTATCTCCAACTCGAGAGAACTTTCTTCGCGGTCGAAGCGAAAAATCATATCGTTCGCCATCCGGTTGCCCAGCGTTTCAGGATGAATCGGGGCGAAGGAGACCACAGTGTTAATGACTGGAAAGCCATCCTTCGTATAACCCAGACGGAGCGGCTCCACCATTTTTCGGAAAGGCAGGTGCTGATGCTCCAGCGCCTCGCTGATAGAGGTTTTGATTCCCCCGAGCAGCGTTTTAAGCGTAGTCTGATGGCTTACAGCCGTTTTGATGAACAGGATTTCATGCGGCGGCGTCCCATCCGGTTCTGCTTGATAAGAAGGCATACCGACCAGCACCTGATCCTGCCCCGTATATTTGAACAGCAGACTTTTTACTCCTGCCAAAACAACCATGTATATCGCCAAATCGGAACCACTCGCTAGGCCAATGATTCTCTCCGAGAGTTCGATTGGCAGAGTGCGGTGAAGCAAGCCTGGCTTGACCTCGGCTTCCCCACTTGCAGATAACTTGGAGGGTTGACTGTAAGGAAGGAAGCTCAGACTGTCACTGGCATCAAACTTAAGGTTCCAGTACTGTTCTTCCTTTTCAAATAAAGATTTCATGGGTACCTCCCCTAAAATGAAGTGACCGCATGCCCTGCACAGATCCAAAACGTTTATTTTCGGATCTGTGCATCTATGGGCTTGCATGTTGTTCGCCATCTTACTTGGGATATGTGCAGATTTCACTAGACATCAAAGGCATGATTGCAGATTTAAAACGCAAATTCGATTGAATCAACCGCATTCTTTCCGTCTGTCTCTGGTTTATGACATTCAATCCGGTTTAGCTCAAGCTGTGGATTTTCTACGATTTGAGACAGCACCCGCAGGTAATCGTCGGTCAAGGTGCGAATCATCGTCTCTTTGAACAGCTTCGTGGCATAGAAGAAGCCTCCGCTCAGCGAGCCGTTGTTTTCATACATAAACAGGGTTAGATCAAACTTGGCTTCTTCCAACTGGTCGAGTTCATAACTTTTCAGGTTGACCCCTTCCAGTTCGACGTCTTGTTCTTCGATATTTTGCAAGTCGAAAACAGCATCGAATAACGGGAAGCGGCCCGGTTCCCGCTTCACATTCAAACGCTCTACGAGCTCTTCGAACGGATAATCCTGGTTCTCAAAAGCACCCAAAGCGGTCTCCTTCACTTCTTCAAGGTAGGACAAAAATGTTTTGTCCCCCGACGGACGATTACGGAGCGCCAACGTATTGACAAACATCCCGATGACCGGCTCCAAATCGGCATTCGTTCTTCCCGCCACCGGGGTACCCACGATGATATCCTCTTGCCCGCTATACTTGGACAGCAACAAGGTATACGCCGCGAGCAGCACCATGTACAGCGTGCTTTCTTGCTGGGCCGCCAATTGACGTAGCCGCTCAGAGAGAGTAGCGTCAACATCGAATTCCAGATGCATGCCTTCGTAATCGCGAATCGCAGACCGTTCATAGTCCAGCGGTAAATCGGCCCTCGGCAGTTCGCCTTCAAAGGTTTTCAGCCAGTACGCTTCCTGCCGTCCGATCCGGTCTTGGTAATCCTTAGACTGTTGCCAAACGGCATAATCCTTGTATTGAATCCGCAATGGAGGCAGTTCTTCACCAGCATAAACACTTGAGAACTCATCCATCACAATCGTCATCGATACACCGTCGGACACAATATGATGCATATCGAAAAGGAGAATATGCAGGTCCCGCTCCAGTTCTATGACCCCGACGCGTAGAAGCGGCGCCTTGCCAAGGTCGAACGGACGAACGAAGCTGCGGATGGTCTGCTCGATTTGAGCCACATCCTCTGGATCTGCTTGATGGTGTTCGATAGCAAAATCAACCTGCTGGTAAATACGCTGAACTGCTTCACCCTTCACAACTTCAAAACTTGTGCGCAGTGATTCATGGCGTGTTATCAATTTGCGCACGGCACCTTCAAAACGTTCTAAATCAAACTCACCTTCCAACTGCACCAGTTCCGGCATGTTATAAAGCTGATCTGCCCCATCCAGCGTGTGCTGAATGAACAATCGCTTCTGCGCAGAGGAGAGAGGGTAGTAATCTCTTAAATCCGCTTGAGGAATGGCCTCATGCTCCCGTCTCTCCATCCGGGCGACTACCTCGGCCATCGATGCAATAGTCGAGTGGCGGAATACGTCGCGCAGCGGCAGATTAACATTTAATTTCTTAAATACCTTGCCCGCCAATGACGTTGCCCGTAGAGAGTGACCACCAATGTCAAAGAAGTTCTCGTACACGCCGATCTCCTTCGTAAGCCCCAGCACCTCCTGCCAAATCGAGGCCAACTTTATTTCCAGTTCATTGCGCGGTGCAACATACTCCGTTCCGCTTCCTGCCTCCCCTTCCGGCGCTGGCAACGCCTTCCGGTCAATCTTGCCGTTTGGCGTCAGAGGAAGACGCTCCATCCTCACGAAGTACGATGGAATCATATACCCCGGCAACTCCTGTGCCAACGCTCCGCGCAGATCGTTTACTGCCAGATCTGTTCCTGTATCCGGTGTGTAATATGCACATAGCACTTTCTGCCCGTTTGCGTCATTTCGAACCAGCACGACTGCTTCGCGAACATTTTCCACCTGTAGTAGGTGTGACTCAATCTCTCCTGTTTCGATCCGGTACCCCCGGATTTTGGCCTGGTTGTCCATCCGACCGATGAAGTCCACGTTGCCGTCTTTCGTCCATCGCGCCAAGTCGCCCGTGCGATACAACCGCTCACCCGCGGCGAACGGGCTGTCTACGAACTTCTCTTCCGTCAGCTCTGGACGATTCAAGTATCCACGCGCAACCCCAATTCCGCCGATAACGAGTTCGCCCAGCACACCTACAGGCACAGGATTCAGATGGGCATCCACAATGTAGAACTTCGCATTTAACCACGCTTTGCCGATAGGCACATGCCCTGTCTGTGGCAGCATTTCCAGTGGCTCGTCGTAGAAGCTGGAGTCAATCGCCGCTTCCGTCACCCCATAAGCGTTGATGATTCGGAACACTGATCCGAAGTGCTCCTGCAAGGTACGATAATCGGCGACGCTACAACTGTCCGAACTGGTGATGAGTAGCTCCATGTGGCTCATATCCAGCCCTTGCTCATGCACATAGTCCATAAACGGCACAATGAGCGCTGGCGTCGACTCAAAAATAGTCACCTGCTCCTGCTCGATCCAGTGGTGCAAACGAGACGGATCGATCCGGTCATCCTTCGGCACAATGACCATCGTGCCTCCGTTGTACAGCGTGCGTGCGATATCGCCCACGAACACGTCAAACGAGAAGCTGGCCAGCTGCAATAGCCGCACCGGGAACTGATCCAACCGATATTCCCGTCGGTAGCCTGCCGCCGTATTGACCAGGCTGCGGTGCTCGATCATGACGCCTTTGGGTTGTCCTGTCGTTCCCGACGTGTAGATCACGTAGGCCAGATCCTCTGGGCGGGCTTCGTGGAAATCATCCATGCCAGAACTCATCGGTGCATTGGCCCGATCCTTGCTGTAGGTTGCTTCGTCATCGAGATACAGCACCACACCCAGCGCAAGCTCCTCTTCGCCCAGCCAAGCTTCGGCTCGCTCTCGTAGTGGCGTTTGCGTTAATAGTACCTTCGCTCCGCTGTCTTCGAGCATGAACCGCACGCGATCTGCCGGGTAATCCGGATCGAGCGGTACATACGCGCCGCCTGCTTTCCACACAGCCATCACGGCTACAAGCAATTCCACCGAACGTTCGGCAAAAATGCCAACGATGGATTCCCGGCCGATGCCGCTTGCGCGCAATGTAGATGCCAAACGATTCGCCCGCTCATTCAGCTCCGCATACGTTAGGCGGTCATTCTCGTACACAACCGCCTCCGATTCAGGTGCGCGCTGCACCTGTTCTTCAAACAGACGGTGGAACGCAGCCGCAAGAGTAACTTCCACTTCTAGTTGCGCCGGGTTAAATGAGTCGAGCATTTCTTTTTCCTCAGTCCTTAACAAGCTCAGCTCAGCAATCTTCGCATCCGGACGGCTTACAATCGTGACGAGCAACTGCTCGTAATGTTTGGCCAGCCGTTCGATCGTCTCCCTTTTATAAAGAGCCGTCGCATATTCGAAGCTGTAATCCAAGCCGCCGTTCTCCTCACCCACATCCAAGCTAATATCAAACTTTGCGGTATCCATTGCGCTCGGATAAGATGTCAAGCGGAGCCCTTCTAACTCGAATTCATCGTTCTCCGTATTCTGCATCGTAAACAACGTGTCAAAAAGGGGATTACGGCTTAAATCACGGTCGACTTGCACCTTGTCCACCAATTCTTCGAACGGATAGTTTTGATGCTCGAAAGCATGAAGGGTCGTTTCTTTAATTTCGTTCAGGTATGACAGGAATGTCTTCTCCGAAGACGGATAACTGCGAATCGCCAGTGTATTTAAGAAAATCCCGATTAACGGTTGCACATCTCCATGATTCCTTCCGGCAATTGGCGTACCAACAACCATATCTTCCTGACCTGAATATTTGTGCAGAAGCACGTTATACGCAGCAAGTAACACCATAAACAGTGTCGTGCCCGTCTCTGAAGCCAACTGCTTCAGGGCATCCGTTTTCGAAGCTTCTAAGAAAAAATCCAGTGTGTGACCCTCATAGCTCTGTACAGCTGGACGCGGATAATCAGTTGGCATTTCCAGCACCGGAATTTCCCCTTGGAACATGTTCAGCCAGTATGCTTCCTGATGCTGATGCCGTTCCTTCTGCTCCTGCGAATGTAGCCAAACGGAATAATCTTTGTACTGAATACGTAAAGGCTCCAGTTGTTCTCCACCATACAAGCGGACGAATTCTTCAACAAAGATTTCCATCGAAACACCGTCAGAAATAATATGATGCATATCGTACATTAGAATATGGCGTTCCGGAGTAAGCTGGACAAGGCCCACTCTCAGCAACGGAGGTTTCCCCAAGTCAAACGGACGGACAAAACGACGAACGATCTCTTCGACCTCTTGCTCATCCGCCGAGTAGAACTCCACGGAAAAATCCAAGTCCTGGTAAATCCGTTGTGACGCTTCGCCATCCACCATCTCGAACCCGGTGCGCAACATTTCATGCCTCTCCACAAGCTTATGGAATGCGTCTTCGAACCTTGCACGATCCAAAGCACCCTCTAGCACCATGGCTTCTGGCATGTTGTAACTAAGCTCCGCACCTTCCAGTTGATTCAAGATAAAGAGGCGTTTTTGAGCAAAAGATTGTGGGTACACCTCACGTTTATCCGCCAGTGGAATGGCAACGAATTTCTGCTCATCTAGCCGGGAAATAGCAACCGCCATGTTCTCGATCATAGAATGACGAAACACCTCTCGCAGTGGCAGATCCACGTTCAGCTCTTTATGAATCTTGCTGACCAATGTCGTTGCCCGCAGGGAGTGACCACCGATGTCGAAGAAGTTCTCGTACACGCCGATCTCCTTCGTAAGTCCCAGCACCTCCTGCCATATCGAGGCCAATTTTCTTTCTAGCTCATTGCGTGGTGCAACATACTCCGTTCCGCTTCTTGCCTCCCCTTCCGGCGCTGGCAGCGCCTTCCGGTCTATCTTTCCGTTCGGCGTCAGTGGCAGACGCTCCATCTCCACGAAGTACGACGGAATCATGTATCCTGGTAAGTCCTGTGCCAACGCGCCGCGCAGATCATTCACTGCCAGTTCCGTTCCTGTATCCGGTGTGTAATATGCACATAACACTTTCTGCCCGTTTGTATCATTTCGAACCAG
>NZ_JBNDJR010000029.1:0-27041 GCF_050435065.1 Paenibacillus sp. 4624 | reverse complement strand
CCACACGTACCCATCCCGAACACGACCGTTAAGCCCTCTAGCGCCGATGGTACTTGGACCGCAGGGTCCTGGGAGAGTAGGACGCCGCCAAGCAATAGCAAAGACACACTTGATGAAAATCAGGTGTGTTTTTTTGTATTGTCTATATTCTTGCCTGTACTATTGTAGATATTATTGTTCATTCATCTGTACAACAGACTAACCCCAGCCTAATTCTTCAGAGATCAGGTTGGGGTTAGAGCAAGCTTTTAACTTGTTAAGTGAGGCAATAGATCGCATAGCTTGCTTGATTTGTTCCTTTTTCGAACCTTCATAGTATTATTTTGCCTGTAACAGATTGAGCCGCTCGGTCAAGGAGCGTTTGCGATAATAGAGAGCTATCGTGATTAGAACAAGCATTTCAGATAAGGGTACAGCCAGCCATACACCTGTAACACCCAGGAACGAAGGAAGAATGGCAATCAAAGCAATCATGATGATCATCTCGCGTGCGGCTGTGATCCAGATCGCCATTTTAGCGTTACCTATGGACTGGAAGTACGTGCTCATGACAAAGTTTACTCCCATGAATACATAAGCAATGGTGAAAATGCGCAAACCGTAGACGGCACTATCCGTTACACTGTTGCTAAAGTTACCAAAGATCTGCACAAAATAAGAGGCTCCGACTTGAACGATGAGAAGCAGAACCAGACCGCAGGTTAGGGCTGTTTTTACGGCAATACGAATGGTCTCTTGAACTCGTTTTACTCGCTGTGCACCATGATAATAACTGATTAGGGGCTGTGCAGCAGAAGCCAGACCAAGGAATGCCATTAAGACAACCCCGTGGATGTAATTTAAAACCGTAAATGAAGCGACACCATCCGTACCTTCGATCCGCTCCATAGAGATGTTATGTGAGACCGAAAAGACGGACATGCCAAGTTCAGCTAGAAAGCTGGGAAAGCCAATAAGTGCGATCATCCAAAGCAATTTGGTACTCCATGTGAACCTTGTGAACGTAAGATTGTTGGACTTTTTGAAAAAATGACTGAACAGCACAAGCAGCGCCAAAGCGGCTGAGACAATCGTGCCAAGTGCAACCCCGCGTACTCCCCATTCCAGCACATATAACGTAATATAATTGATCACAATGTTAGCTACAGCAAAGGTAATCTGGGCATACATTGAGGTGTTTGGACCGCCATCGTTGCGAACAAAAACGGATAATGCATTTTCAATCGTAAAAACAAACCCAAAAAGTAACATGATATTCATATAGTCGGCTGCGAAGGGAAAAGTATCGGCATTTGCACCCAGCGTATATACGAGTTTATCTTTGAACGTATAGGCGGTGTAACCAATAGCCATCGTGATCAGTGCAATGAGAATAATGGATTTAGTGAACACTTCTTTGGCCTTCTTATGCTCCTTCCTTCCCATATGATTAGAGTATAATGTAGCCCCTCCCATACCGATCCATAGAGACATGGCCACAAATAGCGTGTAGACAGGAGAAGCGATGCCGATCCCTGCCATAGCGGTTGACCCAAGTTTGTGCCCCACCATAATGCCGTCGATAATAAAGTTAAATGCGATGACCAGCATCCCCAAGACAGAAGGTACCAGATAGCTGATAAAAGCTTGGTTTACCGTTTGCCTCTCAAGTGGATGCGTCCAATTCGTACTCATAATGACCTCCGTTAGTAATTGCGAAAGTTTATTGTAATATATTATACTGAACGTTCGTTCTGTATAATAACATGAGTACAATTCAAATGGCAACTTTTCTGAAATTCACACCGTTTATTTGATAAAGTATGAGAGAGGGCTAGGCAGGGAGGTAAGATCAGATGAAGCAAAATAAATACGATGATAAGGCGTTTTTTCAGAATTATAGCCAGATGGCTCGCTCCGTTGAAGGGTTAGATGCAGCTGGGGAATGGCATGAATTACAAACGTTATTACCCGATTTAAAGGATAAGCGAGTACTTGATTTGGGATGCGGTTTTGGCTGGCATTGCCGATATGCGCGAGAACAACAGGCGAGTTCGGTCGTCGGTGTAGACTTATCCGAAAATATGCTCAGGCGTGCGCGTGAGCTGACGGATGATCCACAGATTGAGTATCGGCAGGCGGCCATCGAAGATATTCATTTTGAACAGAATCAATTCGATGTGGTTATTAGCTCACTTGCTCTGCATTACATCGAACATTTGCATGAAGTTTATCGTAAAATCAATTATTGTCTAGTCTCTGGTGGAACGTTCATTCTGTCTGTTGAACATCCGATATTCACCGCTCGTGCAGAGCAGGATTGGCATTATGATGCTAAAGGGGAGAAAGTGCATTGGCCTGTGGATCATTATCATGAGCAAGGACAGCGGATCGCAAACTTTTTGGATCATGATGTGGTGAAGTATCATCGGACCATGGCTACCCATCTGAATGAATTGATTGGTGCGGGATTCATCATTCAAAAGGTGGCAGAATCCAAACCATCTTTGAAGATGATGGAGCAGGTTCCAGGGATGTCAGACGAGAATCGAAGACCGATGTTTCTGATGATCGTAGCAATGAAAGAATAATTATGAATCTAATATGTGTATTATTCAACGTTTTAGGATGGCGTGTTCAGTGTGTCTGGACATGCTGTTTTTTATTTTTGCTACAATATAAAAAAATAATGTGCAAATTAGGGAACCAGATGGCATTCGGCTTAGTCGTATTAAGTGAGGTGAACATCCGTTGGACTATTCGTTTCTGGCAGAGGCCCAGACCATGAACAATGACACACTTGCCAGTCTGATGGACGATTACGGCAATGATGTGTGGAATTATGTTTATTTTTTAACTAGAAATGCGGACAATATAAAGAAGATGGGCGAGTGACTATGATTACCAGAGGGGAATAGTAGTAGTTTAATTGGTGAAAACTAAACTTACTTTTAGGAACCAAGGTACAATAAGGTACGTACTTTTCAATCTGGAGCATAACATCTAAACTGATACCTGAGCCATAAACAGCAAACGAACCCCATAGTTATGCGGGTTCAGCATATAATATATAAAGCAAAGGACGTGGAGAAGAATGAATGTTACTGTGCAGACAAAGAAAAAAGAAGAGATTTTGCAGGCATTTAAGTTTCGTCATGCCACAAAGCTATTTGACGCGTCACGCAAAATTACAGAAGAAGACTTCGCTTTCATCCTTGAAACAGGCCGTTTGTCTCCAAGTTCCATCGGATTTGAACCCTGGAAGTTTCTCATTGTACAAAATCCTGATTTCCGTCAGCGTCTATCCGAGGTATCGTCCGGTGCACAGCGTCAGCTAGCCACAGCCAGTCATTTCATTGTGATCTTGGCTCGTACGGATGCCAGCTACAGCTCTCCTTATGCAGCGTACATGTTAAAAGAGGTTCAGGGCATGCCTGATGATGTATTCAAGCTAACAAGTGAAGCTTACGGTAAATTTCAGAATAATCAAGGTCTGCTTCAAAATGCGAAAACATTATTTGACTGGGCATCTAAACAAACATACATTGCCCTGGGTAATATGATGACCGCGGCGGCTCAGATTGGCATCGATTCTTGTCCGATCGAAGGATACAACTATGCAGAGGTGCATCGTATTCTGGAAGAAGCCGGACTGCTAGAGGACGGCGCATGGGATGTGTCAGTGATGGCAGCCTTTGGTTATCGTGCAGAAGAGCCTCATCGGGAGAAATCACGCCAATCTGTTGAGCAAATTACACATTGGATTAAATAACGATAAGTATCTATCGATGTAATAGAGACCATCTGCATCAGTATCATACAGACTGCTGGGAAATATTAATCACACTGGACGAAAGAACAAAGGTAACGGCTCTTGTGTGTAAACTAATCTTCTGTGAACGGATCTGTTGTAACCATGTGCGGCCCTTATACTCTCATATTTTTTAGTACGAGAGTATAAGGGCCGTTTCACTTTGCGTGGAAGTCAATTTAGTAAAAATGAGGAGTTGAAAATACATAGATATCTATGTATAATAATTTCATGCTTAAATATAACGCTTTTGCAATGATTGCACGCATCAGAGATCATGTGAACAAACGAATTGTTCATGAACTGGAACAGCATGAAGTAACAGGCATCGTGCCTTCCCATGGAGATGTCCTGATGTTCTTGTACCGGGAAGAGACATTATCGATCAAAATGCTGGCTGAACGCGTTCAGCGTACGCAGCCTACAGTAACAGTGCTGGTCAACAAGCTGGAAAAGCTGGGGTATGTCGAACGTAGCAAGAGTGCTGAAGACAGCCGGGTAACGATGATTCGGCTAACGGACAATGGGAAGCAGCTTGAGCCGATCTTTCGCGAAGTGTCGAATCAGATTAATCAGATGATCTATGCCGATCTGTCTGAAGAGCAGTCAGAGCAGTTGGAGAGCTTATTGTCCATGATTGTCAGACGGTTTTAACTGTCGGCGTACTCTGTCTTCTGTTTTTAACTTTATATGCTGATCTCTATACAATGCATTAAAGATGTATGAGAAGCTTGCTTAAAGGTTAGGAGCAGAAGTTTTTTTGCTCATATACATAGATATCTATGTATATGAAAGGCGTTTGATAGCTGAAATGTTAGCTGAAATTTTTAGTAACAAGGCGAAATTAAAATATGTTGAACCCAATTGAGGAGGAATTAAACATGAAACATCTTATCTTATATGCTCATCCACACACAGACAGTTTCAATAAAGCCATTTTGACTACAGCCGTAACCGCTCTGGAAGCAGAGGGGCATGAGGTCGTTGTGCGTGATCTGTATCAACTCGGATTTCAGCCTGTACTGACTGAGGCGGATACAGCTTCAATGCGTGCAGGACAGACTCCGCAAGATATCGCAGCAGAGCAGCAATATGTGACGGAAGCAGAAGCCATTACGTTTATCTATCCAATCTGGTGGACAGGGCTTCCTGCGATTTTGAAAGGATACGTGGACCGGGTGTTTGCTTACGGATTTGCTTATGCATCTGGAGCAGCAGGAATTGAGAAATTGTTAACGGGTAAAAAAGGGCTTATGATCAGTACACACGGAACGCCGAAGGATGTGTATGATCAGATCGGTATGACGGATGCGCTCAAGCTAACTTCGGACACAGGGATTTTTGATTTTGTAGGAATCGAGCCAGTAGGCCATCTGCTCTTCGGCGGTATTGGTTATCTGGATGAGGCTGCATATCAAGCAATGCTGGATGAAGTGAAACAGGCGGTAACAACACGTTTCTAACATATGATTGAACAGATGTGAATTGCGAAGCCGACTCTTGATGAGTCGGTTTGTTAGTTTATGGGGTTTGGCAAAAGGTCAGAAAGGGGGTATAATCGACCCATGGAACCTATACTCATTTTCAAAGCATTATCTAATGAGACACGCAGACAGATCCTGCTGTGGCTGAAAAACCCGGAGCAGCACTTCTCCCCCCTCGAGCTATCCCAGCATCCGGATGGCGGTAAGAGTGGGATCTGTGTAGGCACGATTCAATTGAAGGCTGGACTGGCACAGTCTGTAATTTCCAGCTATTTGTTGACGATGCTCAAGGCAGGGTTGTTGCTATCGGAGCGCAGAGGACAATGGACGTACTATCGCCGCAATGAAGAGACGATTCAGGCTTTTGCCGAGTACGTACAACATGAGTTATAAGCCGGATGCCGGAACGGAAGCCAGGATGCAATATGCAGCAAGCAGGAGATTCCGTCCGGATGTGAACGGCTATATATGTTATAAGAACATGTGATGTGTACCACACGGACTCCCGGTATTTTCTTCACATGTATGACAAGAATCTGTCTTCGAAACATAAGAGTTATGTTTCATTTTCTAAGTGCACTTTGTTCAATTATATCTATATATCTGGATATGCAAAAATATAATCACAGAGGAGTATGAACTTTAATGAGTACTGAACATCAACATAAAGAACATGTCACTGACGTCAAACTTTCCGTGCTTGACCTTGCACCCGTTGTAGTGGGATCAACTCCTGCAGATGCACTTCGCAACAGTCTGGAACTGGCACAACATGCCGAGCGCTGGGGATATCATCGCTACTGGGTAGCTGAGCATCACAACATGCCAGGCATTGCCTCGTCTGCAACTTCGGTTGTCATCGGACACCTGGCGGGTGGAACGAAGTCCATCCGTGTAGGTTCTGGTGGCATTATGCTGCCGAACCATGCACCACTTGTTATTGCTGAGCAGTTCGGCACACTCGAATCCCTTTATCCTGGACGCATTGATCTGGGTCTGGGACGTGCACCCGGCAGTGACCGCCGTACATCCATTGCACTGCGCAAAGATCTGAACAGCGGAGAAGATTTTCCTGAGCTGCTGGCAGAATTGCGAGCGTACTTTGATGCATCGGCAACTTCTTATCATGCACCCGTACGTGCTGTACCCGGCGAAGGGCTGAACATCCCGATTTACCTGCTGGGCTCCAGTGATTTCAGCGCACGTCTGGCAGGCCAGCTGGGGCTACCGTTTGCTTTTGCCAGCCACTTCTCACCAGATTATACTCGAATTGCTCTGGACACCTACCGCAGCAGCTTCCAGCCGTCGGAGAGTCTGAAGGAGCCTTATGTTATCGTAGGGGTGAATGCCGTGGTGGCAGATACCGATGAAGAGGCTGCGTGGCTGGGAACGACGATGCAACAACAGTTCCTGAACATTATCCGCGGGACAACAGGACTTGTACAGCCGCCAGCAGTGATGGATGGCAAGTGGACAGATCGGGAACAAGTGGCTGTAGCTCAAACACTGAAAGCTGCGGTGAACGGTTCACCGGAGAAAGTGAAGGAACAGCTGGAGTCCTTTATTCGCCAGACGCAAGCAGATGAACTGATTATTACGTCGATGATCTATGATCATCAGGCACGTTTGCACTCGTATGAGCTAATCGCACAGCTTGCCGGAAACGCATAAAGGTTTTATATAACAGAAGAATGTGAATAGCATCGGATCAGAGAGAGACGGTTCGCCTCCAGGGGAGGTGGATCGTTTTTTTTACATGGGAAGTTTTTCAATAGGTCGGTGTGGGGCACGTTGTGCATTTTGGGGTAAAATGACTTTACTTGCCGAATTTGAAACGGTCAACGGGCTCATACGTATAAATCGGAGTATTATACATATGTTGGCTTGTACAAGAGTGAATTGTACCCGTCAGGCAGAAAGGTAATAATAACGGAAGAAAGATACATAAGAGAGGACGACAAGCCTATGGAGCAACCTGAGCAACAACCTGAAGTACAAACGCGGGTGTGGCCTGAGCGATTCAAACGATTTTTTCTGAATAACAAATTTGTGCTGTTTCTCTTAATTCTGCTATTGGTAGGATTGAACATCATGGTGCTGACCAAGGTATCATTTGTGTTTCACCCGCTGGCAGTGTTAATCAAAACGATTGTCCTGCCGATTATTCTGTCGGGTATCCTTTATTACCTGCTGAATCCACTTGTGGATGTGATGGAACGATGGAAAATTAAGCGCGGCTGGGGGATTCTGATTCTCTATCTCGCGATTGGCGGAGTTCTGACCGTTGTAGTACTTGCCGTGATCCCCGTGCTGCGAAACCAGATTATGGGCCTGATCGCTAATTTTCCTACCTATAGTGAAACGGTTAGGGAGCAATTTGAGGAACTGACAGGAAGTCAGCTGTTTAGCCAGGTGCAGGAGACGGTCAACCTGAATTGGCAGGACTGGTGGGGTACCATTTCCGAGAAGGCTACCGAGATCCTCAACTCCACTTGGACGAAGCTGGGCGGGTTCCTAGGTGCATTTACCGAGACAGTGTTATCTATCGTAACCGTGCCATTCATCTTGTTCTATTTGCTCAAAGACGGCAAGAAACTGCCGGACAAGATTTTGTCTTTTTTGCCAATCAAAAGTCGTACCGGTGCCATGCATGTGTTGCATGATATCAATCACCAGATCAGCTCATTCATCCGTGGACAGATTATCGTTAGTTTCTGTATCGGTGTCCTGCTCTACATCGGATATATGATCATTGGTTTGGACTACGCTTTGATTCTTGCGATTATAGCATCCTTTACCAGCGTTGTTCCTTATCTGGGGCCAGCTATTGCAATTACTCCGGCTTTGATTGTCGCTCTGGTGACTTCGCCAGTGATGCTGCTGAAAATGATTGCCGTATGGACGATTGTACAGCTGATCGAAGGTAAGTTCATCTCACCACAGATTATGGGTAAAACGCTCAAAATTCATCCAATCACGATCATCTTTGTCATTCTGACTTCAGGTAACTTGTTCGGCGTGGTTGGCATTCTGCTCGCGGTTCCAGGATACGCGGTACTTAAAGTGGTGGTGTCCCATATATTCAACATGTTCAAAGACAAGTCGGGGCTGTATGATCCAAACAACAACCATTTGTTGTAAATATTAAAACGGTTCCCTTACACAACAGACCCCCCGCCTCTCGGCATTATGCCGCTGGCGGGGGGTCTTGTTGGTTTAAACCGGCTGGCAGCAGCCTAGCCGTGTTTGATATGCTGGAGTGTTTGCAGGAAGATCTGCTCAATGTGAGCATCATCCAAAGAATAAAACACGGTCTTGCCTTCCTTGCGCCGCTTCACAATCCGCATGTTGCGGAGAGAGCGCAGCTGGTGGGAGATGGCTGACTGACCCATGTCGAGCAACACCGTCAGATCATGCACACATAATTCTTTCTGTAACAGTGCATCAATAATACGTAGACGTGTTGGATCACTAAATGCTTTGAACCAATCCGCCATCTCGGAAGAGGTCTCCCGATCTATAAGTGAGGTGCGAATGGTTTGCACATCGGCTTCCGTACCTAAGCAGGCATCATCGCAATCATGTGAAGCTTTAACCGGTTGTTCCATTCCTATCACCGCCTATGTTTAGCAACTTGATAGCTCTATTATATCCAAAAAACGCCTAAAGCGAAATGATTACTAATAGCATATTCTGTATCCAAAATCAACACCTTGTGTTGACACTCCGGTTTGGGCATGCATATAATGGGGTTAACTAAACATATGAATGATTGCTCATATATTGTAATAAATACGATTAACAGATATGGAAGAACTATTTTTTTGGACTGCAAAGGGGAGAATTCACATGGGAACCGGACAGGAACAGGTGAAAAGGGAACTGCTGCTCGACGGACTGGATTGTGCCAACTGTGCGCTGAAGATTGAAAATGGTGTGAGTAAAATTAAGGGCATTAATGAATGCTCCGTTAATTTTGTGACCAAAACGTTATCCATGTACACCACTTCCGATATGGATGAGCAGGTAGTGGAGGAAGTGAGGCGTAAGGTGCTGCGGCTGGAGCCACATATTCGTATTTCGGAAAAAGGGCAAGGTCATCAAGATCGGAGCCAATCGGGTGAACATCATGCCCATACGAACGTAGGCCATGCGGCGGGCACTCATCAACATCAGAGTCAGGCTCATTCACATGAACATACTCACGATCATGGACACAGTCATGGACATGATCACAGCCACACGCATAACCACGCCGAAAGCAGTGGAGCTCATGCAGGGCATTCACATGAACATGGTGCCGGACAGACCAAAACACTACTAGCTCGCCTAGCGACTGGGTCTGTGCTGCTTGCCGCAGCGATCTGGTCACCGCTGGATGGCTGGGCACAGCTTGCACTTTACGTCGTGGCTTATCTCATCGCTGGTGGCGATATCTTGTTGCAGGCGGTCAAAAACATCATTCGCGGTCAGGTGTTTGATGAGTATTTCCTGATGACGGTTGCGACGCTTGGTGCGTTTGCCATCGGAGAATATCCTGAAGGTGTTGCGGTCATGCTCTTCTATCAACTCGGAGAACTGTTCCAGGGCATGGCGGTCAATCGCTCTCGCAAATCGATTCAGTCCCTGATGGATATTCGTCCGGATTATGCGAATATCCTCACGGGAGCAGGGGAGGATACGCGGCGTGTCTCCCCGGAAGAAGTGCGCATTGGCGACCGGATCGTGGTTAAAGCCGGTGAGCGTGTACCGCTAGACGGTATCGTAAAAGCAGGCCGCTCCATGGTAGATACATCCGCGCTGACGGGGGAATCTGTTCCACGGGAACTGGAGCCTGGAAGTGATGTACTCAGCGGTTTTGTAAACAAAAACGGCATGTTAACTATCGAGGTTACCAAAACCTTTGGTGAATCAACCGTATCCAAAATCCTCGACATGGTGCAGAATGCCAGCAGCCGCAAGGCGAAAACGGAACATTTTATCAGTAAATTTGCCCGGTATTACACACCTGTTGTGGTCATTCTCGCGGCTCTGATTGCCTTCGTTCCTCCATTACTGCTTAGCGGAGCCACGTTTGCAGATTGGATCTATCGCGCACTGGTGTTCCTTGTTATTTCATGTCCTTGTGCACTCGTTGTATCGATTCCGCTTGGTTTCTTTGGCGGGATTGGCGCGGCTTCGCGAAACGGCATTCTGGTCAAGGGAAGTAATTATCTGGAGGCCCTGAATGACGTTAAAGTGGTTGTTTTCGATAAAACGGGCACACTAACCAAAGGTGTTTTCAAGGTCACGTCTGTTCATCCTGAAGGTACGCGAACAGAAGATGAATTGATGAAGCTGGCCGCGATTGCCGAAGCGAATTCCAATCATCCGATTGCGGAATCGATTCGTGCCGCTTGGGCGAAAGACATTCCTGCACAAGGGGTGGACGGATATGACGAGGTGGCGGGACACGGGATCGAAGTCAAGGTGAACGGTCAGGAAGTGCTCGCAGGCAATGCCAAGTTGATGGAGCAGGCGGGCATCATGTATACGAAGCCGCAAACGGTAGGGACTGTTGTGCATGTAGCTGAAGCCGGAGAGTATGTTGGGCATCTCATTATTGCAGACGAAGTGAAGGAAGATGCAGCGTCTGCGATAGAGGCACTCAAGCAGCTCGGCATCCGCAAAACGGTTATGCTGACCGGTGATGCCAAAGCGGTAGGCGAGGCGGTTGCACGCCAGCTTGGCGTGGATGAGGTTCATGCCGAACTGTTACCGCAGGACAAAGTCGAACGGCTGGAACAACTGGAACAAAAAAAATTACCGAAGGAAAAAATGATCTTTGTCGGTGACGGGATTAACGATACTCCTGTTCTGGCACGTGCCGATGTTGGTGTAGCGATGGGCGGACTCGGATCGGATGCAGCCATTGAAGCAGCGGATGTGGTGATTATGACGGATGAACCGTCCAGAATCGCCAGTGCTATCCGTATTGCGAAGCGTACACGCCGCATTGTATGGCAGAACATCGGATTTGCGCTGGGAGTCAAAGCGATCTTCCTGTTGCTGGGAGTATTCGGGATCGCGACCATGTGGGAAGCCGTGTTCTCGGATGTGGGTGTGACGGTGCTTGCGGTATTGAATGCAATGCGGGTTCTTCGGATCAAGGACGTTTAAATGGTTTGAAACGTACAGCACGGCTCTGCGTATATACGTAGAGCCGTTTTACTATTTTTATGGCTGATTGGTGAACGACATTGGCCTGAGAGCTAAAGAGAAGAGAAGGAGCGAGTATTTTGGCAGGAGCATTCGTGGGGATTATATGCGGAGTATGTTATTTCATTTTGGGATTGATGGTACATAAGAAGCCGCCAAAACAAATTAACGGAATATATGGGTATCGGACACCACGTGCAATGAGCGACCAGGCGCTGTGGGAAGAAGCGCAGCGGTACAGTTCGGCACTGATGATGCAGTTTGGATTTATTATCACCGCTTTTGGTGTCATCGGTTTCTGGCTTACGGATGTGCGTGCGTTGGTGCTGAGTCTGATCGCTGTTGGTTTCTATACCATCAGGCTGTTTACCCGGGTCGAAGGCCGTTTGAAGCAAATGCAAAGGGCACAGCAGGAACAGGACAAGCAGAAGAAATAAGAGAAGTAAGAAAAATAAAAGAAAAGTAAGATAAGGTCAGGACAAGCAATGTTAGTTAGTGCGTGCAGGGCAACGTCCTTAATGACTTGTATAATTACATCGAGATCCGCGTATGCGGGTCTTTTTTTGTCTTTATTTTCTGCTTCTGTTTCAAATACGGAAAGGAATGATCGATTGTATCCATCATTTCATGAATTATTCTAACGGTTAAATGGCAAACTAAAATCTAACGTTGACGTTAACGTTATAATTATATATAATTATGTACATAATATTAATGACATATAAGAGAGGTGGAGCCGATGAGTTTGTTCAAAATTGATGATGTCGCCAAAGCCTGCGGACTGACGAAGCGTACCATTCGATATTACGAAGAGATTGGTGTGATGCCTTCACCTCAGCGGACAGACGGCGGAACGAGGCTTTATTCACAGGATGACATCGACTATTTGAAAAAAGTGGTTCGAGCCAAAGAGGTACTTGGCTTTTCGTTACAAGAACTTCATGCCTATGTAGCTACAACAGATGTGCTGAACGAGCAACGTTTCGACTATCAGCAGACAACTGAGGTGAAAGAGCGGATCGAAAAGCTCACCCGAATGGAAGCAACATTGGATGGTCAGTTGCAGTTGCTGAAGCAGAAGCTTCAGAGCATTCATGCTGTACAACAGGAGCTGGAGGAGCTTCGTGGGCGTGTTAGAACGGGTATACAGACGTTGCAAGCCAATGCTCGTGAGAGTAACGAAGATTAAGATGAGTAGGCAACAGAGAAAGCAACAAGAAGCCGAACGATAAACAAATGCATACGCACAGGCAACGTTCGCAAGTCTTTTGTGGGAGTGCAGAGCAGTCTGGATGAATGCAATACACCGGAATTCTCGGTGTCCTTGTGATGTTTTTGCAACTCGTTTTTTGAAAAATCAAGAAAAAAAGTTGAAAGTTTATTTAATTAATCATTTTTTTCACGAATTTTCAACATTTCAACCTAACACTACATCGGAGGAATGACCTATGAAAAGAGAACCATCACTACCTGACGAATTGCCGTCATCCCGTGGAGGACTGCTGTCCCAGCCACGAGCAGTCTGGGCTGTAGCTTTCGCCTGTATCATCTCGTTTATGGGACTGGGTCTGGTAGACCCGATTCTGCCAGCCATTGCGGATCAACTGCACGCGTCCAAAAGCCAGGTGTCCTTGCTGTTTACCAGCTATAACGCGGTAACAGGGATCGCCATGTTAATCACGGGTGTGGTATCCAGCCGAATTGGTGTGAAATGGACATTGCTGAGCGGCATAATGCTGATTATTGTCTTTTCGTTCCTTGGCGGTACATCGGGCACGGTCGGAGCGCTAGTTGGTTATCGCGGGGGCTGGGGACTTGGGAATGCCTTGTTCATCGCCACCGCGTTGTCAGCCATTGTTGGCTTGTCCACGTCGGGGACAGCCAAGGCTATTATTTTATACGAAGCAGCATTGGGTCTAGGGATTGCCGTTGGTCCATTGCTTGGCGGGGAACTGGGTTCGATCTCTTGGCGCGGCCCGTTCTACGGGGTAGCTGCCCTTATGGCAATAGCTTTTATCAGCATCATGTTTATGTTGCCCAAAATGGCTAAACCAAAAACGCGCAGCACCTTGTCCGATCCGTTCAAAGCGCTCGGGTACCCTTCACTGAAAACGTTGGCGATTACCGCCTTTTTATATAACTTTGGATTCTTTACCTTGATGGCGTATTCCCCATATGTCATGAAACTGGACGAACACGGCCTTGGATATGTCTTCTTCGGATGGGGATTGATGCTGGCGATTACGTCCGTCTTTGTAGCACCGAAGCTGCAGCGCCGGTTTGGCTCCGTGCCTTCCATGAGTGTCATGCTCACGTTGTTTGCGTTGGACTTGCTGGTTATGGCTGTGGGTACGGTGATGGGTTCTTCGGTGACGGTTATTGTTGCGGTGATCGTAGCAGGGATCTTCCTTGGAATAAACAACACGTTGATCACAACGGCTGTGATGGAGGCCGCTCCAGTGGAACGTTCCGTAGCCTCTGCGGCGTACAGCTTTGTGCGGTTTATGGGCGGTGCACTAGCCCCGTGGCTTGCGGGTAAACTGTCGGAGTGGTTTTTGCCAGAAACGCCGTTTTACTTCGGTGCACTAATGGTGCTGATCGGTGTTGCTGTATTGTTGATGCGTCGTCGTCACCTGCGGGATATTGATGCGTCCATCACAGCTCATTAAAAGTTGATTTATGGTTAAAGGATAGTAGTACGAGTGCAACGCGTGGATAGATGTTGAGAACCGATGAAGAGACTGGAGGAACGGGTATGCTAAAACGAATATTGGTCGCTGTAGATGAATCGGATCATGCGAAAAAGGCGCTGGAACAGGCTCTGATGCTGGCTGAACAGATGAAACATCCTGTCAGTCTGACCATCTTGCACGTGAATCCTTCCATTTCAATTAACGAGCCGGCGCTTGGCGTTGATTTGGAGGAGCGAATCGCCGAAGAAGGAAAGCACATTATGGAGCCAGTGATTGAACAAATGGTTGGTCGTGAGGTATCTTATGAGACGATGCTGGTTGCGGGTGATCCTGTAACGGAAATCTGTCGCATGGCGAGTGAGCAAAAATGTGACCTGATTGTAATAGGCACCGGGGGTAAAAGCGTGCTGGCAGAGATTGTAGTTGGCAGTGTCAGTCATGGTGTGCTGAAGCATGCCGAATGCCCGGTACTGACGGTGAAATAATCTGCAAACCTTGTAACGATCTCAGGAGAGCTTATTTTGCGGAAATACAACCTTTTGAAATTCTAACGATCCGTAGGAACGTTATTTTGACTTCTTGGTATGAAAAACGGGCATTTATCGTGCTTTTGAGTGAAATAAGGCTTGTGGTGATCGTTAGAAATTTATTCGCCTCAAATCTAGCTAAATAACGTTCCTGGTGATCGTTAGAGCGGAGGAGTATCAATCTATGCCAGCTCTGTGGGATCAATTGACCGCCTTCATACAGTGAAATATTGCTCATGGATGAAGAAACATGCGTGTGCGTGATGGGTAAAAGGTTTATTAGTGGTCATAGTGTTATTGAAACAAACTGGTTGCAGTGTGGATTGCTCAGAATCGATGCGCATTAAAGGTATCTAGTGACAGTACTCAGTAGCAGCGAGGTAAGGTAGTAACGGTAAACAGTAACAGTACACAGTAACGATGAGCCAAAGTAACAGTAGCTAGTCGCAGTGCTCAGTAACGATAATCCAGCACCTTGTAGCGATGTTCACTCACAGCTCAATCCGTTCCAAGTAACTTTTATCGTTTCGTCAACTGGGTGGAAGAGAGCGAAATGGTGTATAACTAGAGTAGAGTTATGTAAGGTAAGTAGTTGCTACTCGCGAGTAATGAGTACTCATATATGCTTATGATGAGGAATTGTGAGAATGTGAGGAAGCGAATGAACGGGAACGGAGGATGCGTTTATGAAAAAACAACATCTGTTTATCGACGGTAAGCTTACCGAAGCGGTACACTATACAACACTTCAGGCGCCGTATTCCGGGGAAACGCTGGCAGAAGTGGCTTCGGCCTCGGCAGAAGAGACCGAAGCCGCCATTGCGGCGGCTGTGAAGGCACGTTATGCAATGCGCCAGATGCCTGCACATCAGCGTGCAGACTTGCTGTACAAGTTGTCTGCCATGCTGCAGGAACGGAAAGAAGAGGCAGCCCGCATCGTTGCATTGGAGGCGGCAAAGCCGATCACTGCGGCAAGAGCCGAGATTGATCGTACGATCGAGACCTATCGGTTTGCTGCCGAAGAGGCAAAACGGTTGACCGGAGAGACCGTTCCAATGGATGCCGCAAAAGGCGGCGAAGGTCGCATTGGTTATACGATGCGGCAGCCGCTCGGGGTGATTGGGGCCATTACACCGTTTAATTTTCCGATGAATCTGGTTGCGCACAAGGTTGGACCTGCGCTTGCTGCCGGGAATACGATCGTGCTTAAACCTGCCGAGCAGACTCCGCTGTCTGCCTATTACATCGCAAACCTGCTCCAAGAGGCGGGGTTGCCAAACGGAGCGCTGAATGTGGTGAGCGGTGATGGTAAAACGATTGGGGATGTACTTGTGAGCCATCCTGATGTAGCTTATCTTACTTTTACAGGCAGCCCAGCCGTAGGAACGAACATTCGCAGCAACGCTGGACTAAAACGTGTTACGCTGGAGCTGGGTTCCAATGCGGCTGTCATTGTAGACAAAGATGCTGATCTGGACAAGGTGATACCACGAAGCGTTACAGGAGCTTTCACTTATCAGGGGCAGGTATGCATTTCATTACAGCGCATCTATGTGCATCAGGCAATTTCCGAGGAGTTCATTGAACGTTTCGCCGAAGCAGCCAATCAGGTTGTGATGGGTGATCCGTTGAATGAGGATACGGTTGTGTCGGCACTCATTACGTCTAAGGATGTACAGCGTACTCTGGACTGGATTGAAGAAGCCAAACAGGCAGGAGCAACAGTAGTTGCAGGTGGTGAGGCTGAAGGAGGCATACTGCGTCCAACCGTGCTTGTGAATGTACCGCGTGACGCGAAGGTTTCTTGTCAGGAAGTGTTTGCGCCGATTGTTGTGATTAACACAGTAAATTCGGTAGAAGAAGGTACTCAGCTTGTGAATGACTCCATGTACGGACTTCAAGCAGGAGTATTCACCAATGACATTCAAACGGCACTTCGAGCTGTGGATGACATTGAAGCGGGCGGGGTCATGATTAATGATATCCCGACCTTCCGGGTAGATCATATGCCTTATGGCGGTGTGAAGCAAAGTGGCATCGGCCGTGAGGGTGTGAAGTATGCAACGGAAGAAATGACGGAATTGAAGTTTGTTATGTTTAACAAAAATTAAGTAAGTTCATCGCTTGTAATAAAGCGATAATATGATATTTTTGAAGAGCCTGTATCCATCTCATGGATGCAGGATTTTTGCTTACAATGGTATACCACAAACGATCGACAACACCTTAAAGCTGTCTCAAAAAAACCATCGTTTTTCTTCACTGACTATAGGTTCACATTGGGTGAGAAGGGTATTAATTAGGTAACATCCTGCATGCGTCTGTCTGAACCCGTTGAATTTCATAGGACATCGACGCATGCATGTTCAACTGCGGATTCCATTCTTTCGTGAGGACAATAACGTTCACTGCGTACGATTAGAAGATTCTTGGAGATCCAGTACTGAGCGGGGTGAGGTTTACCATTTCAATTTTTTTGTATCTTTTAAATATAACGTAACAAAGCGGCGGGTGAACACACAGAGCACGCAGAACAGGTAGGAGGTGAACTCATATGGCGTATTCTATGACGGATGTATCGGGTATGTCAGGTGTGAGCCTGAGTGAGTTAAGCCATTATGCGGAGCTGGGGCTGCTGTCCCCTGCTTTTCGTGGACTGGATGAGGATATTTATTATGAAAAAAAAGAATTGCTGACGCTGCAGCAGATTCTGTTCTGCAAGGAAGCAGGAGTAGCAGAAGAAGAAATTGGCTCTATGCTTAAAGAAGAGCCCGTGGAAATCATCCGTGTCATGCGGCAACATCGTATCCGAATTTTGGAGGAAGCACTTCGCTTGCACGGTTTGATCCAAACGCTGGATCGGACGGTTTCTTATCTGCAAGGGGAAGAGACGATGGAGGAGCACGAACTGTACCATGGCTTCGCACATAATACGCGTCATGCCAGATTGCCAGAAGCAGGTCAAACACAGCACTTGCCTGAGACCCTCCCGTCACGTGACTCGAAAGCTGAGAAGATCGAGTTGAAATCCAAAGAGGATTTTTTGGACTCACAGACCAAAATCGATCAGATTCATCTGGATTTGAAACAGGCGCTGGAGCTTGGCCTTGAGCCGGGCAGTCCGGCTGTGCAGCAGATTATTGGAAGACACCTTGAATGGATCAAAGGATATTACACACCTACGGCTGAGATTTATCGGGATTTGGCTAATCTG
This sequence comes from Paenibacillus sp. 4624, assembly GCF_050435065.1. NCBI lineage: Bacteria > Bacillati > Bacillota > Bacilli > Caryophanales > Paenibacillaceae > Paenibacillus > Paenibacillus sp. 4624. The sequence goes on along the minus strand of NZ_JBNDJR010000029.1, from coordinate 9,135 downwards.
TACGTGGAGCACCGCGATTTTCGGAACATGTATGATGGTTATCATCCGAGACTGGCAGAGTTTCTGCGAGAGGGAATGATCATCAAAGCGGCACAGGAACTATCCTGAATGCATAAAGTAACATGGGCTGGCAAGATGATTGGTAAGAACATTGGTAAGAGCATAGCAACAAAAAGCGCAGACCTCTGGGAGGGCTGCGCTTTTTGTTGCTACATATGGATATGACCGAGTGAGGACGTCGTCCTCTTGTTCAAATGAATTGGAAATGAATCAGACAGCTTTACAATTGTTCTACGAGCAAGCTGACCGCTTTTTCCAGGAAGACACGATCTTCATCGTCAAAACGGTTTTTGATTGGGCTGTCGATATCCAGTACGCCATATAATTGTCCGTCTTTGACGATCGGTACAACGATCTCACTATTGGATGCAGCATCACAGGCGATATGGCCCGGGAAAGCATGCACATCATCAACAACGAGTGTGCGTCTCTCCGCAGCAGAAGTACCGCATACTCCGCGTCCAAGAGGGATGCGGATGCAGGCAGGCAGTCCCTGGAATGGTCCGAGGACCAGTTCTTTTCCATCATACAGATAGAATCCGACCCAGTTGGTGTCGGTTAAAAATACATTGAGCAGCGCAGCAGCGTTAGCCAGATTGGCAATCGCACTAGGTTCATCGCGGATCAGAGCACTTAACTGTCCCAGGACGGCGGTGTGCTGCTCGCTTCGTGTTCCTTCATAGGAAACAGCTTGAAACATGGTGAATCACCCTCCCGAGCAAAAATGGTACTTATTTTCAAGATAGTGCAGTAGATGCGGTTAGTCAAGCGGAATGATTTTGGAAAGAGATGACAGTGCCTGGATTGTGCGCCTGTTTCTCCTCTTCTTTCGCGGGGTAATTACTTAGCAACCAAGAAGGGCTACAACCCGGGAAGGAGCTTAGCTTATGCATGCAGAAGTACAGAATCTATTTGTACGAATTCATCTTCTATATTTTGCCCAAAATCAAGATTTAAACGTAAGCGACGCGTTGCCTTTGTTAGAAGAGCGAGGATATCGCGTGGGTGAACGTGAGATTAAGCAGGAGCTTGAACACCTAACGCAGGAGAATTTCCTGACTGCCCACGGAGACCAGTGGAGCCTGACCGGGACAGGCATTGAGGAGTATAAGGAGATTGTTGCTGTGCTTGGACGGGTGAGCGAAGAATTGTTGTCTGACAGCAAGAAGGCCTCTCCGGCGTAAGACTGTTGCAGATTAGGCTTTGCGAGTAACTGAGCAAATAAAGATTGATTCTCGGCATAGAACAGGACAACCTGTGCTGGTGGATTCATAGGTACATCAAGACCGGGAGCGGATGCGCCCGGTTTTTTGATATGATCACAGGAGTGAACAGTTGCCAATTGGTGTAGGTTATGGTTAGATGGCTAATGAATCTTATGGTCTGCAAGAGAAGGATCGGATCGGAGTGTCAAGTGATGTATAAATGTAAAGGAAGAATCCCGGAAATGGAGACACCGCGGCTACGTTTACGCAAAATGCGCCGCAAGGATGCTGCCCAGATGTTCGTACACTGGTCCGACCGGGAGGTTACACGGTATATGAATCTCGCGCCGATGATCGGGACAAGCGAGGCGGCCGATATGATCGGGCTGCTGAATCATATGGCAGGGGAAGAAGACGCCATTCGGTGGGGCATTGAACTGAAAGCTACGGGTAAACTTATCGGTAGTTGCGGATTCAACACCTGGCAGCTGGAAGGGGCCTTTCGTGGTGAGATCGGATATGAGCTGGGCCGTGAGTATTGGCGCTACGGGTATATGTCTGAGGCATTCACGGCGCTCTTGCCCTTTGGTTATGAGACCATGGGATTGAACCGGATTGAAGCACTTGTGGACCCGCGTAACGCAGCCTCAGGAACTTTCCTGACAAGCCAGGGATTTACACGCGAGGGCCTGCTTCGCCAAGTACAGCATACGTCTACGGGATATAAGGATATGGTGATGTACTCGCTATTATATGATGAGTTCCTTCGCAATAAGAGAAAGTAGTGGAAAGGAAGGTAGGAAAAAGATACTTAATTTATTTTGAGATTACACATTAACGAAGAAACAGAACAAAGCTGGAGAAGTGGAACGTTCGTCTGAAAGCTTTCGGCACGAAAGCTACAACGGAAGCATAGGCTTACCACCGGATTTCTCTTTATAGAAAAGGGATGAAAAAATCTGGGGATAACTGTGATCGAAAGCTTGTTCTGTTTTGGAGTAGAAAGTAAAATCAACTGTTAATTGTGTATAAGATAAAAGAGAGAAGGGTTTGTGTGAATACAACAGGAGCTTTGAAGCGCAGTTTCATTCTTGCGGGTTTGCTGCTGGCAACGTTTCTGTCGGCGATTGAAGGTACGGTAATCGGTCCGGCGGGTCCAACGATTGTCAGCGAATTGGGGAGCGTGCAGCTTCTCAGTTGGATTTTTACGGCATACCTGCTCACGATGGCAGTCAGTACCCCGATTTTTGGCAAAATCAGTGACATATACGGACGTAAACCGGTTTTTCTCATTGGCTGTGCCTTGTTTTTGCTCGGATCACTCTTATGCTGTCTTTCGCAGAATATGGAGCAGCTGATCATCTACCGTGCTATTCAGGGGATTGGTGCAGGCGCTGTAGTACCGGTTACCTTTACGATTATCGGGGATATTTACCGCATTGAGGAACGGGGCAAAATCCAGGGCTGGATCAGCTCGGTATGGGGCATTTCGTCTCTCGTTGGCCCGCTGCTCGGGGGTTATTTTGTGGACAACCTCGGCTGGCAATGGATTTTCGGATTCAATGTGCCATTTGGCTTGCTCGCCATGTGGTTTGTATTCCGTTATCTCAAAGAGGATATTTCACCACGTACCGCTAAAATTGATTATGTTGGCGCGCTCACCTTCACCGTTGGTATTACCGCTATGCTCTTTGTATTGTCGGCAGGCGGGCAGTATTACGCGTGGAGTTCTCCATTGATTGTGGGACTAAGCGTGGTTGCCGTATTGTTTATCATTTTGTTTTTTGTGGTGGAAAAAAGAGCCCAGGCTCCGATGGTGCCACTCCATCTGTTCCGTATCCGGGATATCCGGGTGGCGAATATCGCCGGCCTGCTGACCAGCACATTGATGATCGGCTTAACCAGCTATCTGCCGCTGTGGGTGCAGGGAGTACGTGGGGGTAATGCAACCGAGTCCGGGTTGCTGCTCGCGCCCATGTCCGTTGGCTGGCTGATCGGCAGCGTGCTGGCAGGAAGGCTGCTGCTTAAGATTGGATCAAGGCTGACCAGCTTAATCGGACTTACTGGGATCGCTATTGGTTCGGGTGGGCTGTTCTTAGTTGGCGGGACTTCTCCGCAAGTCGTATTGTTTATTCTGACCTTTATTTATGGTCTAGGGTTCGGTTTTGCTTTTACAATCTTCACGATTATCGCGCAGTCGTCTGTAGGGTACAAAGAGCGTGGTTCTTCAACGGCACTGCATACGTTCATGCGTACACTCGGCCAGACGATTGGTGCGGCGGCATTTGGAACGTGGCTGAATTTCCGTATCTCGAAACTGTCGAGTGAGCAAAATTTAGCGGCCTCAGGTATATCGGAGAAGGATCTGAATGAGCTGCTTGCACCGCATACGGATGTTGCGTTATCAGACGAGAAGTGGGCGCTGTTGCGTAGTGTGCTGGAAGGCAGCTTGCACTCCTTGTTTGTCATCATGTTTGTTATTGCGATCGTTTCATGGGTCACTACGCTGGCCTTGCGCAAAAGGCTGATTGTTCCTGAGGATGCAGATGCCCCGCCGCAAGTGGAAGCCATGCAGAAGTAACTGACATGCCCGGGAGAAGCAATGGAATGCACGGCAAAGCAATGAAATTCATGGATTGATGCATATTGTCGCTATGTACTAAAAAGCAGCTGAACATCAGCTGCTTTTTATATTTCCATGGGTTTGGTATGATGAATTGGAAAAAGGAGGATGATGTGACTTGAGTAACCCGAAGGGGCTAGCCCTGCATTCCGTTTCCTTTCCTGTCCGTATCTTCTCAGCATTGCTGACCTGTATTTCAATCTCTGTCATTATGGTTTTTATTAATTATGTACCGATTGCCGAGCGAATGGAGAATACGTACTATTATCCGCTATGGTATTCATTAGTTATAGCTGTACTGATTACTCTAGCAATCGCCATTTTTCTTATTCTTCCGCTGTCACTTTTAACGGATGCGGTAACTATGTCCTTGACGCGACGATTCAAGGGAGTTGCGATGCAGGTTGTTTCCATAATGATTGGTTATGTTCTATTAGCAGGATTAAGCGGTGTTCTGTTCTCTGTTTTTGTGTTTCGGGGGAATACGTTTCTTTACATGGACGCCATTCGCCAGATTTGTATCATGACCCTGATCTTTCTGGGCTGGCAATATATTTTGAGGGCAGGGTCCTATTGGCTAAAAAATAATACACAAGCAAAAACCGGATGAGCCTTGGTCAGGCCCATCCGGTTTTTTCATCTCTACCACTCTTTTAAGTTATCCAACGTAAACCTGGTAACCTAGCTCGGATGTGGTGCACATACGGTTTTAGCTGCTTGCAGACAGACTTTCTGCACCATGCGCCAGTCTTCCTAGAAGCTCGGACAGCAGTTCTTTGTCCTCTTCGCTTAGACCGCTGACTGCACGATCAATCTTGAGCGCATATCCTGGATAGATGTCATCCATCGTGCGCTGGCCTTCTTCTGTCAGTTCGACAAAAATGATTCGTCTGTCTTGCGGACAATGTTTGCGGCGTAGAAGCCCTTTTTGCTCCAGCTTGTCAATGACATAGGTAACGTTCCCACTCTGCAACAGCAGTTGAGCTCCTACCTGCTGGATCGGTTGTGCTCCTTTCATATATAACACTTCGAGCACTCCGTAGGCAGTTGGATTAAAACCATGTACTTTGCTTCCAGATACAGCGTGTTCATTCACACTTTTGAACGTATGGGCCAAGGTGCGGTACAGATGAAGTGAACGTTCGGTTCCGATCTCTTGTAATTCCAGCATGCTGATCCCGCCTTTCATTGTATTTATATAAGTTGACGTGATATGAAGGTTCTCGTTGCTGTATAAGTTTGAACTAAGGGTGATTTACCCGTGCATAAAGTTAAACTTATATAAAGCGTTTTGTAAAAGATCAGATCAACTTATATGAGTTGGATCATTATATCGATTGACGAATCGAAGGATCGTCATATGTTCATTGTAGACCTCAATTTGCCTGAAAAACATGCGATATGTCACAAGATTTGCATTTTTAGCATTTAAAATTTGATCATTTGTCACGATTTATAATACATATTTTCGATTGGAGCAATGAAATGGGTTAGAGTGCAACATACCAGAAAATGAAAAATCATCCTGTGGATGTTCCTTCATCTCCGACTTGGGCAGGAGGTTCTGCCTGAGCATCTTTTATATAATCATTTTCATATTAGACATTCGGAAAATGATGGAGGAGAAGTGAGATGGCAACAAACTACATTGCAGCGGGGCAAGGGGCACTAAAACAGAATCGTGCATTCGTAACATTGATGGTATCTCAGGCGATATCCAACTTGGGGGACTGGCTGCATCTGTTGGCTATCTTCACTCTGGTTGGGCTTCGCTGGAACGCAACGCCGTGGGAGATCACGTTTGTGATGTTGTCTGCGGCATTGCCGATGCTGCTCACAGGGCCGTTTGCCGGTGCTCTGGCAGATCGCCTGAACCGAAAGTGGATGATGATTACAGCGGATGCTGCCCGGATTATCATCGTGGGTGCATTTATTTTTGCGGATCAGATTTGGCATGTTTATGTATTGCTTATTCTTAAATCTCTGTTTGATGTCATGTTCTCACCCGCCAAGAACGGCAAATTGAAAGAAATTGTGCCACACCACCAGCTTGCTCAAGCAGTGTCCATTAGCTCGGTGATTGAACAGATGTCCAAAATTATCGGTCCGGCGCTGGGCGGGTTACTTGTAGCCGGGTTTGGGATCACGTGGTGTTTTGTGCTGGATGCATCGTCATTTCTGATCTCTGGCCTCATTTTATTGTGGATTCCCGGACATCGGGTGATCCAACGGGCGAATTCTAACGTAACAGGAGTAGAGGAAAAGACAGCAGGATCGACTCAAGTCAAACAATCCTTTTGGAAAGAAACACTTGAAGGCATCCGTATGCTAGCTTCTCTGCCTCATGTCGGAACGTCACTTTTTTTACTAGCATCCGCGATTTTGTTTCTGCAGTTTGCCGATTCACAAACGGTTGTTTTGTTCAGGCAGCTTCCCGGCATTTCGGGTGATCTGCTTGGGTGGTGTGTTGCGGCAAGTGGTGTCGGAACGTTAATTGCGGCGATGAGTGTCCGAAAATGGAAAACAGCGAGTCACGGGTTAAAAATGGGTCTGGGAACCGCTGTAACAGGCCTTGTCATCGGGACGGCAGGAATAGTCGTTGTCGTATGGCCTTCAGCAGGAATAGGCGCACAGTTGCTTCTGATTTCACTGTTTGCCTTGGCAGGTGTCGGCATCGGGTTTGCAGTCGTGCCTTTTCAGATTCTGCTACAAGAACAGACCCCTGAGCCGATGACAGGCAGGGTGTTTGGTACTGTGGGCAGTGTGATGACAACAAGCAACATATTCGGCCCTGTGGTAGGCGGACTACTAGTGACATCATTTGGTGTTGTGCCTGCGTTTGTAAGTTCAGGTATGCTGCTGACACTGCTCGGTCTACTGTACTTGTTGAAGCCAAGAGCCAAGAATAGAGATGTGGAAGTAGTTCTGCCGGCACAGTCTGTGGCAACCGGTGAAGGGTCGTAAGGTGGTTTTTGGAGAGGTAATCGCCCAGCATGAAGGCAGAAATTAATTTAAATTTAAAATGTTTTCACTGAAAAATCGTTTGAGGAAATGCCTTCACGTTTAATGAGGAACAGGCAGAAATCCCTGTATTCTAATTAATCCTAGGGGAAAACTCATATGCCTTGTCCCATCAACGCTAGCGCGGAAAGGGGGTGAAGCAACTTGAACTTAAAGGTGAAATTACCCAGATCGATCACTCGTCTGGCAAGCATTCCGTTAGCCATTTTGGCCGGAACGTTGGTTATGGGCTTCGGTTCATCGCATGTCTATGCAGATGATGTTTCAAATGAGGCCGGTTCAAGCAAGCCGTCCAGCGGATTGTCACTGAACCTGTTTTCACGCGATGCTGATGGCGGATTTGATCTGACTCCATCAATATCGGTGTCCACAACACTGCTGGGTGTAGAAGTTCCTTCGATCCAAACGAATGCATCTACCGGCAAACTAAGTGTATCTGAGCTGAAAGTGGATACACCGCTTGGATCGGCAGGGACATCGAAGATTGGCATCGATGCAAAGCAAGGGACGGTGGATCTTCCTTCTGTGCAAGCAGACACGCCTGTCATTCAAGCAGATGTGTCCAGCAGTCAGGTGAATCTACAGGAGGGTACAGCCTCCTTGCCGGGTATAAAAGCCGAGGTTCCCGAGGTCATCAAAGCAGAGACGTCTGCTGTACACACAGACCTGCGGCAAGGCAAGGTTGAACTTCCTTCCGTGAAAGTTGATGTTCCTGAAGTTACATCGGTGGATGTCAGGGCATCAGGTGTGAATCTGAGCGAAGGCGAGGTACAGCTTCCAAAGGTGAAAGCAAACGTACCTGCTACTGGTGTAGCAACAGAAATTGATTCTGGTAGAGGGAAGATTGAACTTCCGGTTGCGAAACCGGAGCAACCTGCGGATACTTCAGATCAGCCTAGTAAGGCAGTCGATTCACCTTCGTCTCAGGGCAAGATGATTGGACAGAACACGGCAAGGGATGAAGTACAGGTTACAGGTCAGGTGATGGATCGTGAGATCACTCCAGGCTCGGTAACAGAGCCTGCTGTTTCTCGGGCTGTGCCTGTGAAGCAGGATGGTCTGAACCAACGTGCTGAGGAGACAAGTTCAAACGTATCTTTACTGGATAATGAATGGTTGCAAAAGGCCACTTCTTTTGGAAAATCAACAGCGAAGAACCAAGGTCAAGGTAATCTGAATGCGGATCAAGCATTACCTAAAAAGCAGGATGAAGCCTCTGCACCATGGCAACCACGGGTAGAACGACCGGCCAACTGGTCTGTTATGGGAATAGCTCCCTCTGCAACGAGTACCTCTACAGGTACAAGCTCCGGTTCGTCTGGTGTGACGGGGGGCGGAGCATCCGTTCCGGCTGTAGCACTGCCTTTGACCATAACAAGTCTGATGATGCCGGGTTACGACTTTGCTTTTGACATGGAACGTTTGGATGGTTTCAGCCAGTGGTCACAAGCACCACCAGGTCAGCCGCCGAAATATACCTCTTTCTCATAAACAACAATGGCGTTAATTCAACCAAAATGAGAAGGAGTGTATATTATCATGAAAAAAGTGAATCGTTGGGTAAAATTGTCGGTATTGTCGGGTACGCTTGTAGCTGGATTGCTAGGGGCTTCGCAGTTAACATATGCAGATAGCTATAACAGCAACAGCAACGGCAACGGTAATTTGGATTTAAATGCAGGTTTGCGTCTGGAACTGGGATCATTGCTATCAGGACAACGTGACGCTGGTCACGGGAATACGAGTAGCTACGGAGGTTCTTCCAGTGCAAGCGGTGCATTGAATCTGGATCTAGGGCTAAACGCTGATGTATCCGCCGAGAACATGAACCGTTACAATAACCAATCTTCGGACGTTACGAGCGAGTCAAGCAGCTCTGGCAAACTGGGCCTCGGCCTCAATGCCAATGTGTCAGGAGAAGCAGCAACGATGAACGAGTATTCACGAGACGGTCAGGCACGCAATGCAAGCAGCAGCTATGCCAGCGAAAGCCGCGGTAAGCTGGATTTGGGTCTGAACGCGAAAGCGGAAGGGGAGAGTGCAACCATGGCTCAATCCGAACGCAACAGTAACGGGAATGACCGTGAGCGTACCGCAAGCAGCAGCTATGCCAGCGAAAGCCGCGGCATGTTCGATCTGGGTCTGAACGCGAAAGCGGAAGGAGAGAGTGCAACGATGGCTCAATCCGAGCGCAGCAGTAACGGGAATGACCGTGAGCGTACCGCA
>NZ_JBNDJR010000028.1:0-27133 GCF_050435065.1 Paenibacillus sp. 4624 | reverse complement strand
CCCGTTGGGGAAGCCACATTGGTGATATACGTACTACCGTTGAACGTAACAACCTGACCGGTTGGATACGTTGGGGCTACTGCTGGATCAAATGCTACAATACCGCTTAATCCTACACCCGTGGCTCCCGTAATGCTTTCACCGGTTGCTCCTGTTACTCCGGTCACTCCGACTACGCCTGTTGGTCCTGTCACCCCAGTTTCGCCAGTCGCTCCTATCGAACCCGTGGCTCCAGTGACTCCAGCTGATCCGGTCGCACCCGTTATTCCTGTTTCCCCAGTTACCCCTGTCACACCTGCACTTGCTAATAACGTATAATCCGGCGAGGTGCCCGGCGTACCCGTTGGGGAAGCCACATTCGTGATATAGGTACTACCGTTGAACGTCACCACTTGACCAGCTGGATACGTTGGGGCTACTGCTGGGTCAAACGCAACGATACCGCTTAATCCTACACCCGTCGCCCCCGTGGTTCCTGTTGTCCCCGTACTACCAGTTACACCTGCACCAGTTGCACCTGTTCCTCCTGTGACTCCTGCACTTGCTAATAACGTATAATCTGGGGAGGTGCCCGGCGTACCCGTTGGGGAAGCCACATTCGTGACATACGTGCTACCATTGAACGTGACCACTTGACCGGCTGGATACGTTGGAGCTACTGCTGGGTCAAACGCAACGATACCGCTTAGTCCTACACCCGTCGCTCCCGTTGTACCCGTAACTCCTGTAGATCCTGATGGCCCTGCTCCAGCAAGTAATGTATAATCTGGTGAGCTTCCTGGTATACCCGTTGGGGAAGCCACATTGGTGATATACGTACTTCCATTGAACGTCACCACTTGGCCTGGTGAATACGTTGGCGCAACAGCAGGATCAAATGGTACGACTCCTTGTAAACCTATACCTGTTGCTCCGGTTGCTCCAGTTAAGCCTGCTCCAGCAAGCAATGAATAGTCTGGTGAACTTCCTGGTGTACCCGTTGGCGCGGCGACATTCGTAATATATGTGCTGCCATTAGACGTTACAATCTGACCTGCTGGATATGTTGGCGCTTGAGCAGGATCGAATGGTACAATCCCTGTGAGCCCGAAGCCTGTAGCGCCGGTGGCCCCCGTCGGTCCTGCACCAGCGATTAATGTATAATCAGGCGAACTTCCAGGCGTGCCTGTCGGTGAAGCCACATTGGTAATATACGTACTACCATTGAACGTCACCACTTGGCCTGCTAAATATGTTGGCGTTTGAGCTGGGTCAAAGGTGATCGCGCCGTTAAGCCCTACCCCAGTAGCTCCTGTCATCCCTGATGCTGCAATCAATGTATAGTCCGAAGAAGTACCAGGTGTACCTGTCGGACCTGCCACACTCGCAATATACGTACTGCCATTATAAGTAACGACTTGACCTGCAGGATATCCAGGTGCAAGAGCAGCATCAAAGGCAATAGCTCCAGAAAGTCCTACACCCGTAGCCCCAGTTGCACCTGTAGAACCGGCGGCAAGCAAGAGCGTGTAATCAGGTGAACTTCCAGGCACACCCACCGGGCCATTTACGTTAGCCACAAAAAGACTTCCATCATAACTAACTACCTGACCTTGCGCGTAAGTTGATCCAGCTACAGGGTTAAACGTTGTAATATTGTTTAATCCTACGCCGGGAATTCCTGTCGGTCCTTGTGGTCCTTGTGGACCCTGCGGGCCTATAGGGCCGACAGCACCCGCAGAACCAACTGGCCCTGCTGCACCTGTTGGACCAGTAGCTCCTCTCAATCCAGGAACTCCAGGGACCCCTGGTACGCCGGGAACACCGGGAGGGCCTGCTGCCCCTGTAATCCCCCCCGTACCAAAAGTCGTTGTGGCTCTGCTCAACGAGATAGATATGGAGCGAATTAATCCGACTAACCGATCTTTTACTTCGGGAGGTACCTCCAAAAGCAATGTTACACTTAACAAGTCATCCAACAGATTTTGCAAATTCCCTGCGAGATTAATTAAAGCAACAGGAATGACTTCAGAAGAAGCAATGGTCAGTTCTAGCACAGCCTGCAGTTCCGCTTTGACCCCTGCGCGAAACTCAGATTCGTTCACAAAGGTAAGTAATTGACGTAATCCGTTCTGCAACGCAAGTAGATTCGCTGCACTCGGCTGGCTGATTGCTGCTGGAATAGTTACAGCTAGAGCACGAAGAATCGACTCATAATTCTCAAGTTCACTAGCTGCTATGGGTATAAACGGCGAACCTGCCCGGAATGATCTCCCTTCCAAGAACGCTTTAATATTTACTCTTTTACGTCCATCGGACATACTTGACTCAATCCTCCTTTGACATCTTATTTTCAATCTTATGAAGGAGAAGTTCAAAAATTATCTTGGACATTTTTTTGCGGACAAAAAAGGATACGGCCTTGTTCCACGTTGAACAAGATTAAACGGAATACTTCAACAAAAAAACACCCTCATCAGAGGGTGTTTCGGCAATTTTTGTTTAAAATTAACCTATTTCGAAGATTCTACGGGAAATTGTAGTATAAACTCCGTGCCTTCACCAAGCACACTATTGACATGAATCGTGCCCTGATGAGCATCTACGATGTTTTTTACGATAGCCAGGCCAAGACCTGTCCCCACGCTTTCTCCCCGAACTCGGGCTTTATCCGCTTTATAAAAACGTTCAAAAATAAAAGGCAGGTCTGATGTGGGAATACCCACGCCCTGATCTTTTACACTCACTCTGGCAAAAGGAGCACGCAAGTTAGTGACAAGCTCAGCAGAAATTTTCACACTTTTACCAACAGGTGTATGTCTGAATGCATTATCCAGTAAATTCGTGAATACTTGCTCCAATCTGTCTTCATCTGCTTGTTGAAGTGAGATCATCTGCTGTTTGCATTCGAATTGTAGTTGAATCCCCTGTTCCTTCGAGCGCACCATAAATTTACGATAAATACGTTCGAGAAGTTCACCGAGTTCAACTTCCTTCATGTTCATGTCGGTATGCCCTGCATCCATACGCGCCAGATCAAGTAAATCCTTTACCAATCTACCCATCCGCAGTGACTCATCGTGAATGACCTGAATCAGTTCTTCACTCTCTTCGGGCGATGTTGCCATCCCGTCAAGCAAAGCCTCGCTGTATCCCTGCATCATTGATAACGGAGTACGAATCTCATGAGATACATTGGCAACGAAGTCCCTGCGCATCTTCTCCATTTTCACTTCTTCGGTAACATCTCTCAATACAGCCACCGCCCCCCGCACCACACTATCCGCATACAAAGGGGCCATTTGCACAGACCATACTCCTTGTTGCACGTGAACATTGGAGTTCTGGTCCCCTCCTTGCTCCATCACCAGTCTGAATAAGGGTACCAGCGGTTCAGGAACATCCCGAGACGGATTCGCAGACGGATACCCATCCAAACCTTCATCCTCCTGAGCCCAGTCGAGAGCATACCAGGCCTGCATAATTTTCTCACCAGGCGGATTCGTCAAGATGACCTTGCCCTCACCATCAAAAGTGATCACGGCATCCGTCATGCTTCGCAGCACACTTGCCAGATGTTCCTTTTCATGATTCAGATTTCGAATGGTATCCTCCAGTTGAACGGCCATATGATTAAACGTATTTGCAAGTTCACCAATTTCGTCATTGGTACGGAGAGAAAGTCTTGTTCCATAGTTCCCTTTACGGATAGCATTAGCTGCTTGAATTAATTGTTGCATAGGCTGCGTAATTTTGGTGAACAGAAATAATGCGAAGAATGTTGTTAAACTGAATCCAACAATACAAATATAAGTAAACAGCCTTTTGATGTCCCTAGATTCAGACTCAGCAAAATTCGTATCAATGTAGGGCAACAGAAAGAGCCCTAGCGCAATAAGTACACAACCCACAAGGCATATAATCGTTATCCATAACTTTCCAACCAATGATCTCCAGAAAGCAAAGTTATTTCGGTACTTCCAGTTTATAACCGACACCCCACACGGTTGTTATCATCGCTGCCGATTCAGGTGATACCTTGTTCAGCTTCTCGCGAAGACGCTTCACATGGGTATCCACGGTACGAAGATCACCAAAAAATTCATAGTTCCATACATCCTTAAGCAATTCTTCCCTGGAGAAAACCTTATCGGGCGATGTTGCAAGGTAATGCAACAACTCATATTCTTTAGGTGTCAAACTGATCTCCTCACCACCCGCAGTCACGCGGTGTGCATCATGCTCAATAACAAGATGTGGGAATACAATATTGTTGCTTGAATTGCTTTCCTTCGAAAGATACGCTGTTGCCGAAGAACGACGCAGAATAGCCTTCACCCGGTAAATCACTTCACGCGGACTGAATGGCTTCACCACGTAATCATCTGCCCCTACTTCAAAGCCCTGAACACGGTTAATCTCTTCCCCTTTTGCGGTAAGCATTAATACTGGGGTAGATTTCACCTGACGAAGTCTTGTACACACTTCAACACCGTCCATGCCCGGAAGCATGACATCAAGCAAAATCAGACCGTAATCTCCGGCCGTTGCTTTACGAAGCGCTGTTTCGCCATCTTCCGCTTCATCAATTTCATAGCCTTCTTTTTCAAGATACATTTTAAGCAATCTGCGGATTCTTTCTTCATCATCCACGACTAATATACGATTCTCATGTTCTGACATGCCCACTCAAGCCCCTTTACAGTAACTCCTTGTCACTTCTATTATGTTCGATCTTGCGAACAATATTTGAATACCTGTTTTATTGGAACGGGTATATCATGAATTTACCGTTTGTTTTGCCACTACTTTTAACAGACTTTACTAGTCTGCTCCAGCATAGGAATGCAATCCTGCAATGATCAGATTTACACCAACCAGTGTAAACATGACAACTAGGAAACCGAGCACAGCAAGCCAAGCGGACTTCTGCCCCTGCCATCCTTTGGATAAACGCAAGTGCAAATACACACTATAATACAGCCAAGTAATCAGTGCCCATACTTCTTTGGGGTCCCAACCCCAGAAGCGACTCCAGGCAATTTGTGCCCAGATCATAGCAAAGATCAGAGCTCCCAGCGTAAAAATAGGGAATCCAATCGCAATAGCGCGATAACTGATCTCATCGAGGTCATCCGCGTCAATTCCATTCATCATCGGCTGCAACGCTTGTCCAAGCGGTCTGCGTACAATTAAACGAATGATTCCGTATAGAATCAGACCCGTTATAATCGACCAGATGACTGTGTTCAGCTTACGTCCTGCATTCACGCCATTCATCCATGAAGGCGTTTCAAGCAACGGTTCCTTCATGCCAAGGAACGGTTTCAGGCTCTCCACTTCACTATTATATGGAGCAAAAATAGGAGGCATGCGATAAATCACTTTCTCTATTGTACTATTTTCCTCTCCCTTTGTGTCAATGGTGACTGTTTTCTGTACGAAAACGGCCTCATAACCAGATGCACGGAAGGCAAACACTGTTCCAATAAATCCAATCACCACAACGATAGTAATGAGTGTAAACTCCACCCATCCTCGCTGACGGCGGGAAGACTTGTCTTTTCCACTAAAATCAACGGTACGAAGCAGATACATAAATCCTGCAGCAAAACCTACAGCGAAAAACGCTTCACCCAAGGCAGCCAGCGTAACATGGATTTTCAACCAAATCGATTGTAATGCGGGAATCAATGGTTGAACTTCCTGTGGAAATACGGCTGCATATGCCATAATGATAATCGTGAGCGGAAGTGCAAACAAGCCTAGTAGAGATTTGCGGTAAATTGCGTACACAACGATAAACGCTACCATGATCATCATGGATAAAAAGGACATGAATTCATACATATTACTTACCGGAATATGGCCTGCACCAATCCATCGGGTGATAAAGAAAACCAAATGTGCTGTCAACGCAACCGTAGATGCAATAAATGCCCGTTTACCCCAACGATTCATATGATCGATCGGATCGCGGTTACTCCATTTCTTGCCCATGACGGCAACAGCATATAACAAAAATGCAGCACAATACAGAAAAAAGGATACGATAAATGCATCGCTGCTGAAATCCAGTATACTCATGCTTGGTTCCCCCCGTTATCCAACGACTTCTCATCCACTTCCAGATTCATCTGTTTCAAAAAGCTAGCAACTTCTCGCCTGAAGCCGAACCAGTTTTTGTTGGTATGCCCGCCAAGCGTAATTCGCTCATCATCGAACCGAATCCAAATGCGTCGATGATGCCAGTAAAAGCCCATGACAAGACCTAGCATGACAATGCCAGCCCCTACCCATACAAACGGCATCGCTTTGTCCACGCGTATATTCAGGTAGCTCACCGATTGAATAAGGTCTACCTTGTCCATACTGTCGACCTCCAGTTGTAATGGAAGTTCCCCTCCTACAAGCTGACGGTTGATTGCGTCCTGTTGAAAACGTTGCTTGTCAATTTGTTTGGCAAAATATAAGTATTGAATTCCCTTCTCTGGCAGATCTGGCCCCTCGATATGAAAGAGAAACGCAGGTGCATTCGGGGAAGGAGATTTTGATTTGGGTTCTCCTTTATCATCCAGCGCAAAATCCATAAACTTTTCTTTCACCGTTAATGTATAAGGTCCTGCCTCAAAGGAGCGCTGTGTATCCGTCATATCGATCTTTAAGGAACCGTATACTTCACCCGTTTTCGTATTAACCAGATCCGGTGTCACCGAGCGAATCGTCGGCGTCAAATCATAGTCAAACTGGTATGCCTTCAGACCTTGGTAATTCAGTGGTTCGTTCACCCGCACATCATGTCTTGCTACCTCTGCAAGCTGAGGTTTTTTGGAGAGATCCGAACAATCAGCTGTGCATTCGTACAGAACAACCTTGGTTTCAAACAACTTGGGTACCGTTTTATTCAAATTTTTGAACTGCTCAGGGACTTCGTCGTCACTATAAAACTCCACATTAAACTTCTCATTTTTCAGATACATCGATGTGTTTGGAATTTTTTTAATTTCCCCTTCAGGAAAAGCAACATGTTCGTCCAGATTTAAACCTGGAAGCCCACGAGCGAGTACAGCGAGTAGAAAAATAATAAGTCCGATATGGATCACATAAGGGCCCCAACGACTAAAACGTTGCTTCTCAGCAAGCAATGCATCCCCTTGTGTGTGAACGCGATACCCTTTCTTAAGCAGCGGCGTAACCGCTTTCTTAATCCACTCTTCAGGAGCCTCTCCAACAGAATCTTGATACACAAGTCGCTGCCGCGTCAGGAATTGCAGATGTTTCCTTATCCGTTGCTTGTTCAGCGCTTTGTACAGTGGAAGCACACGATCCAGACTACAGATCACAAGTGATGCTCCGATCATCACCAGCAGCAGAATAAACCACCAGGATTCATATGTATGAGACAGACCGAGAAGATAATAAATATGACCTAACTGACCATAGGTTTCTTTGTAATAAACCGAAGGATCAATATTCAGAAATGTACTTTCTTGCGGGTAGATGGTGCCCAGCATGGAACCAACGAGCGTGAGCACAATCATATAAACTGCAATTTTGACAGATGAAAAGAAATTCCATATGCGATCGATAATATTGGGATTACTTCGCTGTGAACGTCGAGCCATCCCATCATAACGCATCTCTAACACTTCATTCGATTGAGCTGTTTCCTCCAGAATTGGCTTACCACATGCCTCGCACAATACGGTTCCTACCGGATTCTGATGACCACACTCACATTTCGTATTTTGGAACACAAGTAGACCTCCTGTCAGGGCTGTTTCGCCAGCTGTGAGATTTGAGCGTCAAGTGTGTCCAAATCCAGTTGCCCAATATGAATAGTGGAGATTTTACCCGTTTCAGATACGAAAAAGGTTGTTGGCATCGGAGAGATTCCATAATCCCGAACGGAGTTTTTCTCCCGGTCTAACATAATTGGGAACGTAACACCTACCTGCCGTACAAAATTCTCTACCGTCATCTGATCTTCTCCAACGTTGATTCCAACAAATTGGACACCTTTATCCTTCCATTTGTCAGCCTGCGCTTGAAGTGCAGGCATTTCCTTCACACAAGGCTCGCACCATGTGCCCCAGAAATTGATAACCATCGCTTTTCCTTGATACTCTTCTGACGTATGAACTTGACCATCCAGGCCCAGCAGTTCAAAAGAAGGGGCACGATCCCCTTCCTTTGGCTTGCCATTCGAGCCGGATACCGATGTTGTTATCGCGTATCCGCCCAACACCAGGATCAAGCACAAAATAACGATTTGCACCGTTCTTCTTGATTTCCCCATGTGCTGCTCCCCTTTGAAGTGACGATTTCGTTGGCTTGCCTTATTGTTATAGAAACTGTGAACACTCTATGAACAATTATAGCGAATTTCGTCACAAATCTGCGGCGGTTTTATGAAAATTATGTGTCCTCACATTACCTTTTTTTCATTTTTTTGGCGGGTTCCGATTTTGCGAGCGTAATCAGATTGTTGACTTCCTCTTTCGTCAAATTACGAGTCAACCCTCGTTTTAGATTCTGGAGCAAAATGCCTCCAAACGAAATCCGCTTCAAACGCGTTACCGGATGGTTGATTGCCTCAAACATACGTCTTACCTGACGGTTGCGTCCCTCATAAATCGTAATGGAGATCACAGCCTCATTGGTTGCTGTATCCACATCTTTGTACTCGACTTCTGCTGGCGCAGTCATGCCATCCTCAAGCATAATTCCATTTTTGAGCTTTTCCAGTTCCGTACCATGTGGTACCCCTTTAACTGTTGCTAGATACGTTTTGGGTACGTGATGTTTAGGGTGCGTCAGCAGATGCGCGAATTCGCCATCATTGGTCAGAATAAGCAACCCTTCGGTATCATAATCAAGACGTCCTACCGGATAAACACGTTCCTTAACACCTTTCAGATAATCAGACACGATTTTCCGGCCTTCCGGGTCTGATGCGCTTGTAATAACCCCTTTGGGTTTATTCAGCATCAAATACACTTTTTTCTCACTGCGGATCGGTTTTCCATTGACCGTAATGATATCCTCTTCGGGGTTTGCTTTCGTACCCAGTTCGGTTACGACCTCCCCGTTAACTTCCACTTTGCCGGACAGGATCAGTTCCTCACTCTTGCGGCGGGATGCAATACCTGCCTGTGCGATAATTTTTTGTAATCTTTCCATGTTTGTCATGTCACCTCACACTAATGATACCCATCCAACCGGGAAATCACAAGGATTATCCAATGTTTTTGTGAACGTTCGAGCTTTATCGCTAATTTGAGTGTTGAAGAATAGATATTTTATAATCTCGATATACAAAAAAAGCTTACCCTCACCGCGGCTGATTTCGTTCAGACCACGCCAAAGGTAAACCTTCATTAGTTCTATTTTAATTCATATTTCATTTTAGTTCGAAACTTTGCCAGTAACCACAACCGGCTTTTTGGCCGGAGCTGTTGTTGCCTCTTTCACAAATGTCTGCAATGTTTTTGAAGAAATAAAATACGTCCGTCCACCATATACAAACGTCATCATGCCAATGACCTGTTTATTCTGATCGAGAACTGGTCCGCCTGAATTGCCTTGAGCCATCGCTTTTACGATGCTTCCAATGCCTACTTTTCCCGGTACATCAGCTGCCAAAGAACTAAACACCCGACTCTTGGCTATCGTGTTGTACGTCGAAGGGAAATCATCATCTAATATGACAAGATCTCCCGATGGGTTTTTAGGAAATCCAATCGTATAAACGACCTGATTGTCCCTTGCATCGGCAAACTTCACCGGTTCAGCGTCAATCGGTTTGTCCAGCTTGAGCAAAGCCATATCCATTACCGGATCGCTTTTAATAATTTTAGCTTTAACCGCCTGATTGAGAGCTCCCGGGCTCGCAACCGTCAACGTCCCTTTGTCTCCGCCAGACAGCTCAGCAAATTCCTGAACAACATGGTAATTGGTTAACACTTTATCTTTGGATATCAAAATCGAAGTTCCGACATCATAATAAACCATATCTGGTTCATTTGCTTTAATCAAGCGCACATTAACAACCGGAAAAGAATCCGCCGTAATCGCCATTTGAGCACGTAATGCCTTGTCAAAGTTACCCGTAAAATGGATCGTCTGTTCAGCTTGAGCACCTGCAAACCCTGTCGGACCTGCAAGCATCGTTATAGCGAGCATACTTGTCAACCCGTAACGGAGTATTCGTTTCCAACTCTTTTGCATGTCTCACTCTCCTCCGTTATTATTCTAGCATAACTAGTATATCGGAAGGAAAGGAACAATAGTTTAACCAAAAACAATCAAACAGATGGCAAGTGCAGCTATGAATCCAACGACATCTGAAAACAATCCAACCTTAAGCGCGTACCGACCGTTCCGAATGCCCACAGCTCCAAAATATACGGTTAGCACATATAACGTCGTATCCGTACTGCCTTGAACGGTAGAGGCCATTCGGCCAATCATGGAGTCAGGGCCATACGTTTTGATCAAATCCGTTGTAAATGCAAGTGAGCCTGTCCCGGTTAATGGTCGTAATATGCCTAGCGGAAGTACTTCTCCAGGCACACCCATCCACGAGACGAGAGGAGTGAAGAACTGAATCACAAAATCCAGTGCCCCCGAGGCACGAAAAACACTAATGGCAACCATCATGCCCACCAGATGTGGGATGATGCTGATTGCAGTCGAGAAGCCATCCTTGGCCCCATCAACAAAGGATTCATAGACCGGGACCTTTTTGGTAAACGCATATAATGGAACAAACGCGATAATAACCGGAATGGCCCAGACAGATATCCAGTTAATGAAGGTTAACAAGGTTGCTCATCCTTTCATGCCGGGATTACCGCTCTTGGATATACGCGGCGATCTGCGAAGAGTTCTATTTCGATACCAGCGATCAGCCATAATGGCAGCAAGTGTAGCTATAATGGTAGCCATCAAAGTCGTGCCTACAATCTCCGTGGCGTTCGCAGAATGATAGTTCAACCTGATCGCAATCAGCGTTGTTGGAATAATCGTAATACTCGCGGTATTCAGCGCCAGCAATGTACACATAGCAGGGGATGCCGTCTGCTTGTCAGGATTCAGTTCCTGCAATTGTTGCATCGCCTTGATTCCCATGGGGGTAGCTGCATTCCCTAGTCCAAGCAAATTTGCGCTCATGTTGGATAAAATGTAACCCATAGCCGGGTGGTTTTTGGGTACATCGGGGAACAGAAATCCGACCACCGGGCCAAGCAGCTTCGAAATCCGTTTAAGCAGGCCGGCATCTTCGGCCATTTTCATCATTCCCATCCAAAATACAAGCACACTGATCAAACCGAAACATACCGTCACACCGGTTGCCGCACCATCAAATGCTGCCTGGGTGACCACTTCGATCTTCCCGTTCACAGCTGCGAAAACAAAGCCGATCAAGATCATCATTAACCAGATCAGATTGATCATTGAAATCATCCCTCCCAGTAACAGCAAGCACAACAACGATCTTTTTATCCATAAATTGAAATCAAGGTGACAACAGTCGACTTAGCACTGCCTTCCATGCGGAAACCCAAGTCGTGACCTCCCCTATACCACCTATAGTAGCATCTGCAATGGGAGGCTCTGGTGGAATATAGCTACCTTTGTAATACACAGGTATAGATCCGATCGGTTCGCCTTTCAACTGCATTTCAATGCGTCCGGCTAGTCCAAACGAAGGATCTGTTGATTGTTCATATTCTGTTACAGCGGCCTGTGAACGTTTATCGAGCAGTACCAATTTCTTGGTGATGTCTTCCTCTTCCCCTTTGGCGAGCGGATATTTAAAACCACGCCCTGTGACGAGTTCCATGTTCTGAACAGGCTGTTCCTGTTTGGCAATCTCCACAAGTGGAAAATGTTCAAAACCGAAATCCAGCATCTTCGCATGATCGTTCCAGTCATCGCCATCATTCAGTGTCACCGCGGCTAGCTGTTGACCGTCCCTTGTCGCTGAGCTAACTAAGCATCTGAATGCTTTTTTGGTATATCCGGTTTTCACCCCATCCGCACCTTCATATAAACGAAGCATTTTGTTTTTGTTATGCCAGGAATACTCCCAGCTTTCATTCGGATTTGGAGCAGATTTATTTTCTGTTGCCACGATACGTTTGAATACCGGGTTGTGGAGCGCATAAGCTGTTAACCTCGCCAAATCATTCGCGGTAGAATAGTGACCTTCAGCATCCAGACCATGTGGATTCATAAAATGGGATTTCGTTAAACCGATCTGTTCTGCCTTTTTATTCATAAGCAAAACAAAACCTTCTTCCGAGCCGCCGATATGCTCGGCGATTGCAGAAGCCGCATCATTACCTGAGCGTAGCATAAGACCGTATAACATATTTTCTAGTGTCATCTCCTCGCCCAGCTTAAGGTATAGCGAAGACCCTTCTTTGGCAAAAGAGGACGGTGTCACCTTGACTTTTGCATCTAACTTGCCTTCTTCAATCGCAACGATGGCAGTCATGATTTTAGTCAAACTTGCGATGCGCAACTCCTTGTCCCCATCTTTGCTATAAAGAATTCGCCCTGATGTTACATCAATGAGTGCTGCACTTTGCGCATGAGTAGACGGTCCAGCAATGGTCGCCCGAACAGACGATGCACCCATTGTTGAAAACAGCAGCACAGGCATGAGCATACCTACAATAACCTTCATTAATTTTCGCATCCACATTCCTCCGGGTCGCTTGGAATCTTGTACTATCCTATGTCTGGACAACCTGGAGTATGTCCCGCACAGGAAAAAACAGCAAAAATCCCTCTTGCACCTTAAAGTGCAGAAGGGATTTGAAATTAAAATATGACTTAGCTGTACGTTGTATGATCCGTTGTCACTCGAACATCATGTTCCGTTGTTCCATGGTTACGGTGGCGGAACATTTCCTGGATGCGATCTAACACATAAGGTGTTGAATCAATCAATTTTTCAAACAAGTGCGTCGAATTATCAAGCGGCACGATGTGTACACCCTGCTTGCCAACGACCAGGAAAGCGATTGGGCGGATGGATACACCGCCACCACTACCACCGCCAAATGGGGAAGCAACTTTTGCGGAGTGAGCATGTTCCGTTGTGCTTGATGCGCTGCTACCTTTTCCATCACTTACATTAAAATCACTTCCACCTGCCGCGAAGCCAAATCCGACTTTACTAATCGGCAGAATGACCGTACCATCCGGTGTTTCTACAGGATCACCAACGATTGTATTGACATCCACCATGCCCTTGATATTTTCCATTGCAGTTTCCATTAAGCCTTGAATTGGATGATCTGACATGTGACTTCCCTCCAGTTTCAATATAAGCTATATCCGTTGAACTTAAGAAGATTAACACAAACACGCTGTGTCAATGATTAGGTCAACTTATATAGGTTTTTGATCTAACCATATCATCCCCAAACTTGCGGGACTTATGTAATCAACGCAGGGAACCGTTATTGCACATTCTCGTAGCAGGGTTTTAACACCAATATTGTGGATTCAATCTCAGGTTAGTTAAGTTCCGCATTACCGAGCTTCCTTTTCCACAATGTGCCTATGCTTCTTCTTTTGCTTCGATTTGCGGCGTTGCTCCCGAAAAAGTTTAAACCACATTCGCCAGCCACCCTCGACCTGCAGCACACGGGTAAGCAGTCTCATGCCTGCAATTACGATGGCCATCATGCGGATCCGCAGTTTGAAATCCAGTTCTGTTCGAAATTCCATCTCCTCGGACCATACAGGAAGAACCTCTAGGTCAGGCACCGTTTTGAAACGCATTTTGTACGTTAAAAAACCAACAATCATGGACTTAATACTCCACAACCAGCCTGAAAGCATTGCTGTATAAGCAGCATCACCTACACCAACCGCAGTAGACCAGAACAGATTCGTTATATATACCCGTCTGAGCGTCTGTCTGACCCATACTTTCAGAGCCTCTGTTGCTCGAAGCATCACCTTGACTTCGTTTGCCCAGTTTTTTACTTTTCGTTTGTTCACCTGCTCACTCCCCAGCACTTCTCCTCGGGAATGGTTCATGGACTGTTCTGTTTTAAGCAAAAAGCCTTCTTTCATATTTCGGAAAACAATGCTCGGAATCTCGTAATTCATCCGCACGAAGCCATACAGCAGTCGAACATTGATATTTGCGTAGTCATCGCTCTTATGTTTGCGAAATATAACATGAACATGAACATTTGAGATGAGGACTGCGGCAATCAGAAGTGCGATGAACAAACCGATTCCTCCAAGCCAGATCCACACAGGCCTTACCTCCAAGCCCTCGATTCTTATCATGTCTAGTATGGCATTCCTTGCTGGAAAAAATTCACGAATGCCATGAAATCCTCCAATTTTTGCCGAAATGCACGATCGAAATGCACGATATTGTATACTCCATTCCATACAACTTCACCGCTGTTTTGGAGAAAACACAAAGAGACAACGTGGATAGATCTCCACATTGTCCCTATATGGCTTTACCTATGAGATAGTATCAGGAGGAGGAACCCGAAGAATTATCGTCTGGATCTACAGCGACATCTTCTTCTGGGAATGCTTCTTCCTCTTCAAAACCAAACACACTTTGCACGTCTGTATCCGAGGCATCCGGCTGTTTCATGTCCAACTTGTTGAATAACAACTGCGTTTCTTCCTCCAAGTTTTCCGAATCTTCAAACAAACCCGGTTCGGGAAGATCTTTAATCGAAGCTAGTCCGAAATAATCAAGGAATGACTTCGTTGTTCCGTACAAAATCGGACGTCCAATCGCTTCCGCTCTCCCCACTTCAACAATGAGATCTTTGTTCACGAGTGTATGGATCGCACGTTCCGATTTTACACCGCGAATCTCCTCAATCTCCACACGTGTGATGGGCTGACGGTATGCTACAATGGCCAATGTTTCCAGAGCTGCTTGGGATAACGATGTACGTGCAGGAGAATAGGCAAGCTTCTCGAAATACGCCGCATGTTCTGGCAACGTTCCGAGCTGCACGACACCTGCAATCTTCAGAATCTGCACCCCTCGCCCTTGCCGGGAAAAATCGCCGATCATATCCTCAATGGCATCCGTGACCAGTTCTACCCGCTGGTCCACGATTTCAGCAATCTGTTTGACACTCAGACCTTCTTCTCCGGACAAAAACAAAAGGCCCTCAATAATCGACTTCAATTTCGGAAAATCCATGATTCGTTGTTTCCCCTCTCCACTCCATAACGATATCCTCAAACAAACGCTCCTGGTAACAAACAATCTGCTTCATCTTCATCAGCTCCAGCACCGCTAGAAACGTAACCACGATCTCATGACGATAGATCTGATCATCCATAAGCTTGGAAAATAACAGCCGTCCCCCAGGACCTACACGCTCCAAGGCACCAATAACATCACGTATGCGATCCTTGACCGAAATTTCGTCCCTTTTGATACGGGTGACCGTTGTACGCTTCTCAGCTTTTCGCAGTGCCTTCTGAAACGCCGCAATGAGATCAGAAGTATGCAGACCCTGCACCGGATTCGTTTGCTCCTCCACAGGCATATAAGGACGCAAATCTTCGGGCTCTTTGGAAAAAATAAGACTACGTTCCCATTCCCGTTCATGCAGATGCCGCGCTATTCCTTTATATTTGCGATATTCGATAAGACGTGCAATCAGTTCGGCACGCGGATCATAATCCTCATCTTCCATATAATCATAATCCTCGAAATCCTCGATTACCGGTGGTTTGGGCAGTAAAAGTTTGCTCTTGATGGACAACAGCGTAGCTGCCATCACCAGAAATTCACTTGTAATATCCAGTTCCAGCTCCTGCATGGAATGCAGATACGCCATGTATTGATCGGTAATATCGCTGATGGGAATATCCTGGATGTCGATCTCAGCCTTATCGATCAAATGCAACAACAGATCCAAAGGCCCTTCAAAAGTCTCCAGTTTGTATGTAACTACCGTCACTAGACGAATCCTCCCGCCAGAAAAATACAAAACCCTGCCAGCCGTCCGAAACCGGTCTCCCGATTTCGTCTGCGCAAAGCAGGGCACTACTATTAAATAAGCACTATTTTAGCTGTTTCGTCAAGTTCGCCATTTCAATTGCAGCTGTAGCTGCATCCCAACCTTTATTGCCTGCCTTCGTTCCAGCACGTTCGATCGCCTGTTCAATGTTCTCCGTAGTAACCAATCCGAAGATAGTCGGCACCCCTGTTTTCAAGTTAATTGCCGCTACCCCTTTGGCCATCTCATTGCACACATAATCATAATGTGTTGTTGATCCACGGATAACCGTTCCGAGTGTGATGACCGCATCGTATTTGCCGCTTTCGGCCATTTTCTGAGCGATAAGCGGGATTTCAAAAGCTCCCGGTACCCAAGCTACATCTACTTCATTATCTTGCACGCCGTGACGTTTGAATGCATCCAGCGCCCCGCTAAGCAACTTGCTCGTAATAAATTCATTAAAGCGTCCAACGACCACGCCATATTTTAAACCTTCCGATATCAAATGTCCTTCAAAATAGTTAGGCATTATCGTCATCTCCCTGTCGATATATGATGTTATAGGTGCTGCAATTGAACATGAGAAATCTCCAATATTTACATATCAGAAAATCATCATGGTTAACTGTAATTACTCTTCGTTTTGCTCAATATCATCAAACTTGAGCATATGGCCCAATTTCGCTTGCTTGGTGTGAAGGTAAACTGTATTATCTTCATTTTCCTGCATCTGAATCGGTACACGCTCTACCACTTCCAGACCATATCCTTCCAAGCCTTTGATTTTGCGCGGATTATTCGTTAATAATCGAATCTGACGAACGCCAAGATCCTTCAAAATCTGTGCACCAATCCCGTAATCACGCAGATCAGCAGCAAAACCAAGCTTCAGATTGGCATCCACTGTATCGAGACCTTCTTCTTGAAGCTTGTAAGCCTTGAGTTTGTTGATTAAACCGATCCCGCGGCCTTCTTGTCTCATATAGAGCAGTACGCCATTCCCCTCATCATGGATCTGCTTCAGCGCCGCATCAAACTGCGGGCCGCAGTCACAGCGGTGAGAGTGGAACACATCGCCAGTCAGACATTCGGAGTGTACACGTACCAGTACAGGTTTGGAACCGTCGATATCCCCTTTGACCAAGGCAACATGTTCTTTATTGTCCACTGCATTCGTATACGCCACCGCCTGGAATTCGCCAAAGTCCGTTGGCATACGCACGGAAACTTCACGTTGCACCAGCTGCTCCTTCTCATTCCGGTAACGAATCATGTCCTGAATACTAATCAGTTTCAGATCATGCTTGCGTGCAATCTCCTGCAGGTCTGGAAGTCTGGCCATCGTACCATCTTCCTTGATCACTTCACAGATGACTCCTGCGGGGTAAGAGCCGCACATGTTCGCCAGATCCACTGCCGCTTCCGTGTGTCCGGCACGACGCAACACACCGCCGTCTTTGGCAATGAGCGGAAACATGTGACCCGGCTTGCGAAAATCATTGCTTTTCGCGTTCGGATCAATCAAGCCTTTAACGGTAATGGAACGCTCATGCGCCGAGATCCCCGTCGTTGTATCTTTGTGATCCACAGAGACCGTAAAAGCAGTCCCGTGAAAATCTGTATTTTGCTGAACCATCGGTTTCAGATTTAATTCGTCCGCCCGCTGCTGCGTAATGGGAACACAGACCAGACCTCGACCTTCGGTAATCATGAAATTGATGACCTCAGGGGTTGCTTTTTCAGCCAAAGCAATAAAATCCCCTTCATTTTCCCGATCTTCATCATCGACCACGATTACAGGTTTACCCCGCATCAGATCATAAATGGCTGCCTCAATTGAATCCAGAATGGATGGCTCGGATTGTTCTGACATTAGCTGCACCTCCTGTTTCCGGTTATTTTATTACTACATTTTCATGCGAATGCACTATTAATCATTTAAATCCAGTTCTATGTTGTATCCTTGTCTCTCATAAGTTATGCAAACCCGTGATTGGAGAGAAACTCTTCACTTATACTGCTTGGCTTGCCTGTTTTCGTTTCCGCATGACCCTTGCCGTATTGCAACAAATGATCTACATATTTCCCCAAAATATCACATTCAATGTTGACGGTATCTCCTGTCTTTTTAACATTTAAAACCGTTTCCCCAATCGTATGTGGGATAATCGAAACCGTGAATGAACTTTGAGTCGTCTGTACCACTGTCAAGCTAATCCCATCCAAAGTGACCGAACCTTTTGGAATTAGAAATTTGAAAAGTTCATGGTCACCCGGTCTGATTTCAAAAACAACTGCATTCTGATCCCGAGTAATGCTACCGATAACCCCAGTCCCATCCACATGTCCTTGCACAATATGACCGCCGAATCGTCCACCGGACAACATGGCCCGCTCCAGATTAACCTTGCTGCCGGATTGAAGCTGACTGAGATTGGTGTGTCGATACGTTTCCGGCATGACATCTGCGGTAAAACCTCCGCTTTCCAGCGTAGTTGCGGTAAGACAAACCCCGTTAACCGCAACACTGTCACCAATTTTGAGATCGTCCATAATGACAGAAGCAGCGATGTTCAGAACCAGAGCCTCGCCTTTACGGCCAATGCGCCTTATCTGACCGACTTCTTCCACCAAGCCCGTAAACATGCTATCGTCCTCCTATTCTGGCCAAACCGGGATACCGCCAATGCTAATATTATCCCCAACTTGCTCAATCTCCAGCTGATGCAATTGGATGGCCTGACTCATGCGCTCTACGCCTTCAAAACGGAAACTCCCCGGGGTATCATATCCACCCACAATCTTAGGAGCGATAAACATCAGCAGACGATCTACGAGCCGCGCTTCCAGCATGGCGCCGTTCAGTGTACCGCCGCCTTCCAGCAGAATCGAGCCAATCTCCCGCTCTCCGAGCTTACTCAGCCCATGTAACAAATCTACGCGTGGTCCAGGCCCGCAGCGAATGACTTCAACACCATACGCTTCAAGACGCTCAGCGGCTTCCTGACTGGCTTCATCCGTTGTAAGTATCCACGTTGGTGCAAGACCGTCCTTGACCATTTTGGAGCCTACAGGCAGCCTCAGCTTGGAATCCACCACGATACGTACCGGACTGATGCCCTCTACCTGCAAACGGGTGGTCAGCTCGGGATTATCGGCGATTACCGTATCCACGCCAACCATAATGCCCTGATGACGATGACGAAGCGCATGTACAATTTCACGTGCCGGCTCGTTGGAGATCCATTTGCTGTCTCCGCTACGCGTAGCAATTTTGCCATCCAGCGTAGAAGCTGTTTTGAGGGTAACGAAAGGAAGGCCCGTTGTAATAAACTTGATAAACTTTTCATTCATACGTCTTCCGCGTTCGCGCAAAACACCCACTTCAACTTCGATGCCTTGTTGACGCAGCATACTAATGCCTGTACCAGAAACCTGCGGATTCGGGTCTTCACAACAGACCACCACCCGTTTAACCTTCTCGTGAATCAAACGTTCGCTGCAGGGTGGAGTTTTGCCGTAGTGACTACAAGGTTCCAGCGTTACGTAAACGGTGCTGCCCTCCGCATCACTTCCAGCCATATTCAAGGCATGCACTTCCGCATGCCCTGTACCCCGTTTTAGATGGCTTCCCAGGCCAACAACCCGTCCGTCTTTAACGACGACACATCCCACGACAGGATTAATTCCAGTCTGTCCTTGTGCCCGTTCTGCCATATCCAGTGCTAACGCCATATAAAATTCATCATTGATCATTTCCATATCCGTTCACCCCACGGTTATAATCTTGAACTAAAAAATCCCCACCGAACAATCTGTTCAGGTAGGGATGATGGAAGACTACTGTCATCTGCAAGAGAGATGAAACACACCAATACCGACACTTCACCAAAACCAGTTAACAGGTAAGTGAAAACAAACACATACCTTATTGCATACGCATTCTAGCAAAAGAATGATATACAACAAAATCAGGTGAAGAGTTTCTATATAACGGTATTATGTACCAGAAAACTCATTATAAACAAGCCTTCCACACATATCATCCAAACGAGCTGAATGTTATGCGACATCACTCATGCGGAGTGCAACCTTATTGGCCTACACCCACTCCTTCTCCCATCCAGACTATACTGTCGGTTCTGGAATTACACCAGATCAGCCATCTGCTATAAGCAGACAGGTCACGGACTTTGCCATGTGGGTGGAAAATAAATCCCCCGCACGCATCACCGCCGGTAGGGAATTACACCCTGCCCTGAAGGATCGCTTTCGTTATTAATTGGATGTTAGCACTTTAATGTCAAAAAATCAATTCATTTTTGTTTCTTTTTGTCACATACTAACTTTTAATAAGCATTTATATTACAAAATCCGCATCTCTACGAGACACGGACTTCATCAACTATTGAAAAAATGAATCTAAAGGTTTGGAAAACACCAGCTTGCCATGTGCCTCAGATCCTTTGCAGCGTGGAACGGAACACTCTCAGGTTTGGGCTGGGACGTAGCAGGAGCCGGCATATCCCGGGCTACTCTTCTAACCCAGCTGGTCGAGTCCATGCCGATGGCCGAGCACTGCCAGCGCTCATCCGGCCTTGGACGAACGGTCAGAATAAGGTCTTCTTTTACCGGCATATCGGGGAACACGCCATCCAGATATTCGACAATCGCACGTTTGTCCCTCACTTCATGACAGTATACAGTAACCCAAGAGCCACTGAGTACCTTCACTGCATATACATCTCCAGGCTGCACTTCACCTGTACCGGCATCGGGGGATTTTTTCGGCACCTTCGCTTTGGTACGCACACCTCGTCTGCTTTCAAATGCACCCATAACGGTTTCACTCGCCATTGGATTCGGTTCTGGCTTGTCCTCAAGCGATACATCACTGCAATTGAGTTCACCGAAGATCAGGTTCAGATTGTGCTCGTTGATTCCTACAGATGAATCCCACCATGCCAAGGGAGCTTGTACCTCAACGCGGGTATTAGGTCTCTTGTCGCGTTCAGCATACGATGTGAAGGCTGTAATCATTCCTGGCTGTTCTGGCGTGTCCAGAATGCCGACCAGTGCCAGCGTTTCAAGCAGGTCACGGTAAACATATACCTTTTTTGTAGGCAGGAGTTGTTCTTTTTTGAGCGCATCCGCAGCCTTGCTGTACCGAGTTTTGGGTGGCAGATTGCGCAGCACCGTTAATACGGCGCGCAGCGTCCAGCGATCATATTCACTCGGAACAGGAAGCTCCTGCGAAGAAGCGGCCATTTCTCTCAGAGCGATTACATGTCCAAATATATCTCCATCGAGCGGTGTGCCGTTGGTCATCCGCCAGTACCACTGTAGCGAAGTATCTACTCCGTCATTTACATCCAAACCACAGATCTGGCACTTATGACTGGAAGGATATGGACTATATTCATGGTCAGGTATGCTGGTTGCGATCAGTTTTCCTGTAAGAAGTGAGCGCCAGATCATTGGCGCTGACCATAGAGAAGCCACAAACGCCTGAGCAGCCTCCTGAAGTGTCCATCGCTCAGCCAATGTTCTCAGTTCCCGGATCGTCTCCTCATGCTGCGGTCTTACAAAGTGATTAGGCTCATGTCCAGCAGCCTCTAATGCCTGTAATTGCTCCGTGGATACGTCCTCCGGCACAGTCTGTCTTGAAGCACGCAACTCCTCGTCCCAAATCGTGCTCTCACTATAAATATGTTGAAGTAATTTAAGTTGCTGAACAACATCTAAAGTCAAAGTAACAACATCCTTTCACAGTAGTTCTGAAAACATGTAAGTTCAATATCCAGTGTGCTGTCAAACCTCATGTATTCGGTTTCAACAGTCTATACATAGCTAGAATAACCTACTTCCAACTCATCCCGCCAGTTCCTTTAAGCTTATTTTTGATAACACATCGCAAGGCAATTATGCAAAAAGGTTGTACAATGCACAAAACCCCTGATACTTCCGTAATAGGAATGTACCAGGGGTTAAGTTGATGCGGTTGATCAGGTTCAGTTGAAATTAAACTTCTACCACTTCGACCGTTTCCATTTTGTCGCGACCTTCGAAAGCATCAACAAACTCCATACCTTTGCTTACTTTACCAAATACAGTATGTTGTCCGTCCAAATGTGGTTGTGGTTGATAGCAGATGTAAAACTGGCTTCCGCCTGTGTTGCGGCCAGCATGTGCCATTGCAAGTGTTCCACGCTCGTGTTTGTTCGGGTTGATCTCACAGTTAATTGTATATCCAGGGCCGCCAGTACCGGAACCACTAGGGCATCCGCCTTGAGCTACGAAGCCCGGAATTACACGGTGGAAAACGAGTCCGTTATAGAAACCGGAGTTTGCCAGCTTTTCAAAGTTTGCTACAGTATTTGGAGCTTCTTGATCGAACAGGTCGATCAGAACTTCTCCGCCATTTGCCATTTTAATTTTCGCTTGTTTCGCCATATGTAAATGACTCCTTTCAATTTTGAGCAAAGTAATTGTGACGCAATACCAAACGGATGGTCAAGCATTACAGCACTTTTCTTAGTGTACACCGAAAAGAGCCGAATCGCAAAAGAAAGAGCTATTTTTTTGATTTTTCTACTCTCAAGTACAAGCCTATAAGCATACCAAATAGATGCAATATTCATGACAAAGGACGGAAAGGGCGAGCCCCTTCCGTCCTCTTCTAATGCTATAGGAACTTGTGATATAGAAAAATGGAGTATTTCTTTTCCAGATCCCTGCTTGATGAATTAACGAGTAACTGGCTGTTTGCCAATACGTGCCGGCACGAGGTCATTTTGGATAATGTCCTGATATGACTCACGACGTACAACTACATCGCCTTGACCATCTTTGACAAACACAACCGCTGGACGACGAATCCGGTTATAATTGCTAGCCATAGAGTAGTTGTATGCGCCTGTGCAAGCTACAGCAAGCAAATCACCGCTCTCCACTTTTGGCAAGTCGAGATCCCAGATCAGCATATCACCGCTCTCGCAGCATTTACCCGCTACAGATACCGTTTCTGTTGCTGCTTCGTTGGCACGATTCGCCAGAACCGCCTCATATTTGGACTCATACAACGCAGGACGTGGGTTATCCGTCATACCGCCGTCTACAGCTACATATTTACGCACGCCTGGAATGTCTTTGCTCGTTCCAACGGTGTACAGCGTTGTACCTGCTTCACCTACGATGCTGCGGCCTGGCTCAACCCAAATTTCAGGCACTGCATAGCCGATTTGTGCAAAATGATTTTTTACCGCATCGGTAATGGCCTTCACATACTGAGCTACTTCAAGTGGCGTGTCACCATCAATATAACGAATTCCGAATCCGCCGCCCAGGTTTACAACTTTGAATGCCACATTCAGGCGCTCATATACACTTGCTGCAAATTCAGCAACACGTTGAACCGCCATCTGGAATCCTTCAACCTCAAAGATCTGGGAGCCGATGTGAGAATGTACACCAAGCAATACCAGGTTGGATTGTTTGGATGCAAGTTCAATCGCTTCAAATGCTGTACCGTTGCCGATATCAAAACCGAACTTGGAGTCCGTTTGCCCTGTGGAAATATATTCATGCGTATGCGCCTCAACACCCGGCGTTACACGCAGGAGGATGTTTACTTTACGGTTTTTGTCCGCTGCGACAGCTTGGAGCAGGTGCAACTCGTTAAAATTGTCTACTACGAAGCATCCAATTTCAGCGTCAAGCGCCATCTCGATCTCTTCGATCGTTTTGTTATTCCCGTGAAAATGAATGCGTTCTGCCGGGAAGCCTGCTTGCAATGCTGTGAACAGTTCGCCGTCAGAGACAACATCCAGAGAAAGACCTTCCTCTGCTGCGAGAGCACACATCGCCATAACACAAAATGCTTTACTCGCATATGCAACTTGGAAGCCCAAACCTGAAGCGCGGAATGCTTCCATGTACTCTCTGCAGCGCTCGCGAACCAATTGCTCGTCCACAACATAGAGCGGTGTTCCAAATTGCTCTTTCATATCCGTAACGTCTACTCCACCAATCTCTAGGTGACCTTGCTCATTTATTCTGCTTGTACCGTGTAAATACATCGTTTGCATTCCTCACTTTTTGTATACTGGAACAGTTACTATTCCATTGATTTTAAACCAGTATATCAAATTAAACCGGGAGATGAATGGATTTTTCGGCACATCATTTGTGTTTTTTACTTTTTCGCAGTTCACCATCTGGATCTTCTGGCATTTTGGTGTTGTCACGCGTTTTGTTGAACGATGGACGTTTCTTGCTGACAAGCAATGGAACCCTGAACAAAAAGTTGCCAATTGCCTTTGCATTAAAAGGTATAAATGGCCAAAGATACGACGAGTTATATGAACGGTGAATGGTCAAAGCCACAATAAGCAAAGTCGTTCCAACGACCAAACCTGGTACTTTAAATATCGCAACTGCAATGAGCAGTAGCAGCCTGACCAGTCGATTCGCAAGTCCTAACTCGTAACTCGGTGTAGCAAACATTCCGATTGCCGCAATCGCCATATAGAGTACCACCTCATTGACAAAATACCCCGTTTTCACCGCGATATCTCCGACCAATATAGCCGCAATCAAGCCCATCGCAGAAGCCAGCGGCGTTGGTGTATGAACTGCAGCCATACGTAATAAGTCCACACCCAGCTCGATGAGCAGAAATTGCAAAATAATCGGTAATTTCACGCTTTCCTGTGGGCCGATGAAATCGAAACCGACCGGTTTCAGCGAAGGTTCGATCACCATCAGCATCCATAGCGGTAGTAGAAACAGAGAGATCAGGATGCCTGCAAAACGCACCCAGCGCAGATAGGTTCCCATAAGAGCCGTCTGCCTGTTCTCCTCCGCATGTTCGCATAGATCAAAAAAGGTCGTCGGCAAGATCATTACGCTGGGGGAAGTATCTACAAAAATAACGACACGTCCTTCCAGCAAGTGAGAAGCTGTAACGTCAGGACGTTCAGAATAACGAACAAGGGGAAATGGATTCCATCCTTTGTTGATGATCGCTTCCTCCAACTGTTTGTCGGCAGCCGGAATACCGTCGATATCAATTCGTTGTATTTTTTCTTTTACCGAATCCACCTGCACCTTATCCACGATATCGTCAATATAAACTACACATACATCGGTTTGGGTTCTCCGTCCTACCTGCATGAGTTCAAACTTTAGTCCAGGGTCCCGTATTCTACGGCGCACCAGCGCTACATTGGTCAGCAGCGTTTCGGTAAAACCATCCCGTGAACCACGAACCACGCGTTCAAGTGAAGGTTCTTCGGGGGATCGAACCGGGTAACTCCGGGTATCCATAATGAGAACTGAGCGGTCTCCCTCGACAAACATGGCACTCATGCCCATGAGCACCTTGCTAATGACAGCACTCATCTTCTCCGCTCGTTCCACCTGTATATGAGGAATATAACATTCGAAATAGGACTTGAGTGCATGTTCCGATACTTGATCCGGCGTCAGATAGGTTAATCTTTTCAATACTTCGAGCAAAATCTCATCTTTGGCAAAACCCGTGAGTAACAGTAATCCCACATGTTTGCCGCCAAGTACCATTTCCCTCATATCCACATCAAATGACTCGCCAAGACCGAGCACTTGTTTTAACGTGTTTTTGTTATCACTCATGCGCGGGGAGATGTTATCGTTATGTTGCCAATACTGAACAGATTCTTCAATGCTGTCGGACATCTCGTTTTGCTTTTTTTTCTGGTACGCCTTCTTTTCTTCTTCCTGCTGGATCTTGTAAGGAGACTTATGCAACACGTCTTCCGTTATACCATCACTTTGTTCATGACCCTTTTGATCCGTGTGTTCGTCCATGTCCATCCTCCTTTAACCTGTCATGCTGCTTTACCGTTGGTATATAAAAAAGTCAAACAATGAACCTGTCATCTTCCCCAGAATCATCGCGAGCAACAGTCCAAACAAATACGACCTCATGCCCAGCCTTTTAGCCAGAACGGGTAGCACGTTTAATACTTCTGTCAGAGCGGCAGCCAGCAGACCAATAAAAACGCCGCAGAACACTCCGACAATCGGGCTAAGCAACATAACTCCATGCATTTTCCAATGCCAGAAATCGGCTACCGTGCCCAGCAGCGAACCTCCAATGAGAGCACCCTCGTACCAATGCGTTTTGTCATAGGACTGTGTCACTTGGGCCAGTCTGGGAATCATGTCAAGTACAAGAATAAGCGCAATAACACCACTCCCCACAGCGATTCCCCCGGCAATGCCAAGCACAATACTGATCGCTCCGTTAAGCACGCTCATCGCCTTTCAGCTCCCTTTGATTCTGCTTATGCATTCGTTCGCTTTCTTCAATGACGACATATTGGTCTACATTTTGCTGGTAAAGGAACATTTCCACTTCGAGCGGTGTTGGCTCTTCATTCCACTTCTTCTTAAATAAATGGTTGAAAAAAACCGCCATGCCGAAGCCAATCCCAAGGGAATAAGCAATCTGAAATAAGTACGGATGCTCGTCCCGGTGTCCTGTCAGCATCTCTACAATGCGAATCTGCACTTCCTGCATATTCACGTCTGCATGAAAATTCATAATGGTCAGCGCAGAGCCGAAGAACAGCAGCAGCCATACCAGAATAAATAAGGACTTCGAAGCCTGACCCTTGCCTGCCATTACTTCAACTAACGTATGCCCGGATCCCATCAGCTCCACATTTACTTCCGGCAGAAGCTGCCTAATCAGGGGAATAATCTGCAAAATGTCAATAAGGATCAGGTTGCCATCCTCCGGTCCAGGCCACAATAGCTCCAGCTCAAGCAACCTGTCCTCCTGATCCTCGGATGAGGCCAGTACGTGGGCAATGTCCCTCAGTTTGACCGCTCGCCCTCTCTGAATGCGAATTCGGCTGCGCATGCGAACGTAGACCGTTGGAGTGTGTGTCTGGGACATCCAAAGCACTCCTTTACTGCGTAATTTAGGTTAGTATTTGAAGATTGTGCAAATTTATTACATTTAAGTTGGAAAAGAGTGTGGAGGGAGCGCTGGACGCTGCGGGATGGATCGGTGTCGGGCGCTGGTTATCCCCGGATTTCTGATTCTCTCCTTTCCAAGGAGGAAATCCGGTTATAAACGC
>NZ_JBNDJR010000027.1:0-28461 GCF_050435065.1 Paenibacillus sp. 4624 | reverse complement strand
GAAGACGGCAATGTGGACTTCATTGGTCGAATCGACAATCAGGCTAAAATTCGGGGCTACCGGATTGAGACGGGCGAAGTCGAAGCGAAGTTGCTGCGTGTAACGGGCGTGAAGGAAACCGTCGTTGTGGTGAGGGAAGATCAAGAAGGTCAGAAAGCGTTGTGCGCCTATTATACTGCGGAAGAAGGACTGACCGCGGCAGACCTGAAACGGGCAATATCAAGCGAGTTGCCAGGGTACATGATTCCGTCGTACTTCGTTGAACTGGAGCAGCTGCCTCTGACGCCGAATGGGAAAATCGACCGGAAGGCGCTGCCGGCACCGGAAGCGGGCGGAGGTCGTGAATACGTGGCTCCGCGAACCGAACTGGAAGCCAAGCTGGCTGTTATCTGGCAAGAGGTGCTTGTTCGGGAGAAGGCCGTGGGCGTAACCGACAACTTCTTCGACCTGGGCGGACACTCGCTGCGGGCGACAACGTTGGTCAGCAAAATGCATAAAGAACTGGGTGTACAATTTCCACTTCGCGACGTATTCCGCTACTCCACGGTTGAGGAAATGGCCTTGGCTATGGAGCAACTAGAGATCGGCTCGTTCACAGCTATTCCGGTTGCCGAACCGAGCGCACATTATCCGCTCTCTTCCGCTCAGAAACGTCTTTATATATTGAATCAGCTGGAAGGAGCCGAGCTGAGTTACAACATACCGGGAGCTATGTTGCTTGAAGGTGAACTTGACCGGCAGCGGTTTACGGAAGCCTTCCGTGAACTCGTAGCTCGTCACGAAACACTGCGTACTGGCTTTGAGATGGTAAACGGCGAGACAGTTCAGCGGATTTATGATGAAGTCGTTTTCCAAGTGGAATATGTGCAGATCACCGGAGATCAAGCGGAAGAGACGGTACGCCAATTCGTTCGACCTTTTGATCTTGCTAAGCCGCCACTGCTGCGTGTAGGCCTTGCCGAACTGGCGCCGGACCGGCATATTCTGATGTTTGATACGCATCATATCGTATCTGACGGCGTTTCAATAGACGTACTAATCGAAGAATTCGTGCATTTGTACAGCGGTAAGCCGCTCCATCCACTCCGCATTCAGTACAAGGATTACGCGGTATGGCAACAATCAGACGAGCAGAAGACGCAGCTTGCCAAGCAGGAGGCCTACTGGCTGGGCATGTTCCGCGGAGAGCTGCCGGTTTTGGAATTGCCGACAGACTATCCTCGCCCGGCAATGCAAAGTTACGAGGGCCGCACGCTTCAATTGTTTATGAATAACGAACAAAGCGAGGGGCTGAAACGGCTTGCAGCCGAGAACGGCGCAACACTTTACATGGTTCTCCTTGCTGGTTATACGATATTGTTGCAGAAATACACAGGACAAGAGGACGTGGTTGTCGGTACGCCGATTGCGGGAAGAAATCACAGTGACGTTCAGCCTTTGATCGGCATGTTCGTAAATACTTTGGCTATTCGCAGTTATCCTTCTGCCGATAAGACGTTCCTTGATTACTTGAAGGAAATTAAGGAGACAACGCTGGGTGCTTTTGAACATCAGAATTATCCGTTCGAAGAACTCGTGGATAAGGTGGGCGTGGCTCGCGATCTAAGCCGTAATCCGTTATTTGATACGATGTTTGCTTTGCAGAATACAGAGAATTTAGAAATTCAGCTTCCTGGACTCCGTTTATCGACGTACGCCAGTGAAGAGACTGTTTCTAAATTCGATCTAAGTTTAGACGTCACTGAGATGGAGGACGGGTTGGAATATCTGTTTGAATATGCCACAGCTCTATATAAAACCGAAACGGTGGAGAAAATGGCATCTCATTACTTGCAACTGCTCGAATCCATTCTCCGTAACCCGTCAGGGATCATTGCCGAATTGGATATCCTAACCTCTGTTGAGAAAGAACAAATTCTCTGTGCGTTTAACCCGGAGCATTCAGAAGTGGAGACTGCTCCTGCGGCTACGTTCCATCGTCTGTTCGAGGAACAGGCAAAACGTACGCCTGGGTCAGAGGCCGTTGTGTACGAAAAAGACCGTCTAATGTATGCGGAGCTGAATGAACGGGCGAACCGTTTGGCGGCTACGTTACGGATAAGCGGCATTGGCCGGGAATCCATCGTCGGCGTTCTTGCCGAACGTTCGGTGGATTTGCTGGTAGCCGTGCTGGCTGTCTGGAAAGCAGGCGGCGCGTATGTACCGCTCGACCCGGATTACCCGGCAGACCGCGTGCGCTTCATGCTCGAAGACAGCGGAGCGAAGGTACTGCTTACGCAAACGCCACTGCGAGAGCGTGCCGAAGCTTGGCTGGGCGAAGAGGAACTGGCGCTGGGTGTGGTGCTGTATCTCGACGACGAAGCAACCTACAGCGAGGAGCGGGCCAATGCGCCGGTGAGTTCTGGTAAGGACGATTTCCACGAAGCCCGGCCAGAGGATCTGGCCTACGTGATTTATACGTCGGGAACGACAGGACAGCCCAAAGGCGTCATGATCGAGCACCGCAGCCTGGTCAATACGGCGGCAGGCTACCGTCGGGAATATAAGTTGGATCAGTTCCCGGTGCGGCTATTGCAGCTGGCCAGCTTCTCGTTTGACGTGTTCGTGGGCGATATCGCACGCACGCTGTACAACGGAGGCACGATGGTGATCGTGCCGAAGGACGACCGGATCGATCCATCGCGTTTGCACCACTGGATTGAGCAGGAGCAAGTGACCATTTTTGAATCTACGCCAGCGCTGATTGTGCCGTTTATGGAATATGTGCATGAGCAAGAGCTGGATATGAGTCAGATGGAGTTACTCATCACCAGTTCGGACAGCTGCAGCGTCACCGATTATCGTACCTTGCAGGAACGCTTCGGATCATTGTTCCGTATCATCAACGCTTACGGTGTAACGGAAGCAGCGATCGACTCCAGTTTCTACGACGAGCCACTGGAAGTGCTTCCGGAGACAGGGCATGTGCCTATCGGCAAAGCGTGGCTAAATGCGAAGTTTTACATTGTGGATGCACATTTGAATCCCGTGCCTGTCGGGGTGCTGGGCGAACTGGTTATCGGCGGAGTTGGGGTCTCGCGCGGATACTTGAACCGTCCAGAATTGACGGAAGAGAAGTTCGTAGACAGCCCGTTCGCAGCGGGTGAGCGGTTGTATCGCACGGGAGACTTGGCGCGGTGGACGGAAGACGGCAATGTGGACTTCATTGGTCGAATCGACAATCAGGCTAAAATTCGGGGCTACCGGATTGAGACGGGCGAAGTCGAAGCGAAGTTGCTACAGGTGAAAGGCGTACGCGAAGCCGTGGTGCTGGTTCGAAATGATACAAACGGGCAGAAAGTGTTATGTGCATATTACACACCGGATACAGGAACGGAACTGGCAGTGAATGATCTGCGCGGCGCACTGGCCCAGGAGTTGCCGGGGTACATGATCCCATCGTACTTTGTAGAACTGGAAAACTTACCACTAACGCCGAATGGGAAAGTTGACCGGAAGGCGTTGCCAGCGCCAGAAGAAGGAGCTGGAGGAGGACGTGAATACGTGGCGCCACGCACTGAGCTAGAGGCGAATCTCGTCGCCATCTGGCAGGACGTGCTCGGATCAATAACAATAGGTGTAACGGACAACTTCTTTGACCTTGGCGGGCACTCCCTTCGGGCGACAATGCTGGTTAGCAAGGTGCACAAGGAGTTGAGCGTAGACTTGCCGCTGCGCGATGTGTTCCGGCACTCGACGATTGAGTC
The DNA here is from genome assembly GCF_050435065.1 of Paenibacillus sp. 4624. Lineage (NCBI taxonomy): Bacteria > Bacillati > Bacillota > Bacilli > Caryophanales > Paenibacillaceae > Paenibacillus > Paenibacillus sp. 4624. The sequence goes on along the minus strand of NZ_JBNDJR010000027.1, from coordinate 24,715 downwards.
GATGGCTGAAATTATCAGTCAATTGGAGTGGCAGGAACACCGCTCCATTCCGGTTCTGGATCAGAGAGATTACTACGCTCTTTCTTCCGTGCAAAAACGGTTGTACATCCAGCAGCAGATGGAGGGCGCGGAGCTTAGTTACAACATGTCCGGCATGACGGTTCTCGTCGGGCGTTTGGAACGGAATCAATTCGAGTCCGCGCTCAAAGGATTAATCGCTCGTCACGAAGTTTTGCGAACCGGCTTCGAAATGGTCGACGGTGAACCTGTACAACGAATTTATCCGAACTTGGAGTTTGCCGTCGAGTACACCCAAGCGACAGAAAGTGAAACGAAAAGTATCGCGGACGGATTTGTGCGAGTCTTTGATTTGGAGCGGCCGCCGCTGCTGCGTGTGGGCTTAGTTGAATGGGAAGCGGAACGGCACTTGCTTATGCTTGATATTCATCATATCATCACGGATGGCATGTCGATGGGCATCTTCGTCGAAGAGCTGTTGCGCTTGTATAACGGCGAGACTCTTGAACCGCTTCGGATTCAATACAAGGAATACGCTGCTTGGCAGCAGTCTGAGCCTGTAAAAGAACAGCTGAAACGTCAGGAAGCCTACTGGCTGGACGTGCTGGAAGGTGAGTTACCAACGCTTGAACTGCCTACGGACTTTGTCAGACCTGCTACTCGCAGCTTTGAGGGCGATGTGCTGCCTTTCAATATCGACAAGCAGATGACGGAAAGCTTGGAACGCATGGCTAGTGAGAACGGCGCCACTCTTTATATGGTATTATCGGCGGCCTATTCCATCCTGCTCAGCAAGTACTCGGGGCAAGAAGACTTCATTTTAGGCACACCGGTTTCGGGTCGCACACATACCGACCTGGAGCCACTTATCGGAATGTTTGTCAACACGTTGGCCATTCGCCATTATCCGTCGGGGGAGAAGACATTCCTTGCTTACTTGAACGAAGTCAAAGAAACGATGCTCGGGGCCTATGATCACCAGGATTATCCGTTTGAGGAACTTGTGAAGAAACTTCAGGTACCGCGAGACCTAAGCCGCAATCCTGTATTCGATGTCATGTTTGCTCTGGAAACGAAGGAAGATAACGTTCAAAGTTTCGGGGAGATCCAGATCGAATCGTATCCGGAAAAGCATACGGTTGCTCAATTCGATCTGACTTTAATTATTTCGATGCTGGATGAGGGAATGACCGGGCAGTTTGAATATGCGACCAAGTTGTTTACACGCAATCTGATCGATAATTTCGCTCAGGATCTGCTCGTCATCATCAGCCAGATTTGCGAACAGCCTTCGATGTTGCTGAAGGATATTTCCCTGAAAGGACAATCCGAACAGGAACAAGATGAGCTAGAGGCGATCGATATTATGTTCTAATCCTATACCCGGCTTGGGGGTATGCCGTATTTCTTTCGGCATGCACCCTGCCGGGTGTTTTTTTATTAACATTAAATACTCTCCAGCAAATTCAAATAGTATTGTCTCAACGATTCCTTCAACATCTCAGGCTCAACAATCTTAATGGAAGTCCCATAGCCTGCAAGGTAGCTCACAATGAAATCTAGTTCATGAGGTTCATAGGTTCCGATAAGCAGCTTCACGCCGTCTTGTTCTTTAAGGCGTATGGAGGGATAGTGGTTTTGCTTAAATTGCTCCATGCCAGCCTGGCTGATCTTGCATTGAAACGAGATAGCTTGTTCGGAAGGTTTCCATAGGGATTGGAGATGTTCACTATGGATGTCAGCAAGGTGTGCGACAGGTTCGATATCCGTTAATACAGCCGACATGATTCGATCACAGCGAAATACACGGTACGCTTTTTTCTTCAGATCGTATGCCTGACAGTACCAGTACCCTTTACTGGCATATAAAGCAATAGGTTGTATAACACGGAGACTGGTTTTTATTCTGGAAATGGGTTCTGAATTTTTGTAAGGATATGTAATCTGCATGACTACCTGCTGCACCGCAGCTTCCAATAGAAGCTCTAGATAGGAGCTGTCCTTAATTTGTTCAGTGTGTTTAAAAGCAACACGCTGTTGCATGTTATGAATGTTTTCTTGCTGTCTGTCTGATAATGCCGCCATAAATTTCTTATGAACAGATTCAAATGTGGTTCGAAAAGGCAAGCTGTTGAAGCTGCGAAGAGCCTGCATAGCGAAATACAAGGCATGAAGCTCATCTGTATTAAAAGAGATCGGAGGCAGTTGCATCTGCTGGAGCAGACGGTAACCGCCATAACGTCCGTACTCCACATAGATGGGTGCGCCCATCTCTTCCAGAGACGCAATATCCCGTAAGGCGGTTCGTTTGGATATTTGAAACTCTTGCATTAAGTTATGCAGCGTGAAGTGCTGTTTTTGATTAATAAAGCGAAGCATATGGTGTAGACGCTCAGTCTTTTTCATCTGTCCACATCTCCTTCCCTAAAAGGTGCCATGTATTGGCACCTATCCTCGTTATAGTGATAAGTGTAAGGCAGACGAATGAAGGAGGCAAGTCATATGAATGTTGAAGTCATTCCCTTTCTCTCGATGAACGGAGAAGCGGCAGAAGCGATTACATTTTACGAAAAAACGTTAGGTGCGAAAGTATTATTCCGAAAAAGCTACAAAGAAATGAAGCAGATGAGTCCCGATTTTACGTATCCTGACGGTCAGGATGAGTATATTACACATTCGGTGCTGGAGATCGGAGCGAACAAAATTATGATTGCGGAGGAAGCGATGGATGCGGAGAGACCGTGGGAACTGGGAAACAGTACATCGCTGTGCATTCAATCCCAGGAGCAAGGCCAAATGGATGGACTTTATGAGGCGTTGACGCAACATGAAGGGGTGAAGGTACTTGTGCCTTATGCAAAGAATGAATTTAGTCCCGGCTACGGGATTATCCGTGATCCGTTTGGTGTTGTCATTCAGCTTTGTGTAACGGTACATGATTTTTAAGTTTTGAAATGATTTTATGCTGCGTTTATATATATTTGAATTTGAAGTTTAGTTTGAAGTTGCTAGAAAAAAGCAAGTTATGATTACCCATAACTTGCTTTTTGTGTTGCTCTAATTTCCTATAGATAGTGAAAATTGAACTGGAGAGAACAATGGAATTAGGATAAGAACAAGCCCGTAGTACCCTAAGTATGAAGGTTGTATGTACATAAAAAAATATTTTTTGGGATGCATGCAAATTTGTGATCCAAAAGTCCCGAATTCGGGTATCATTTACTAGGAGTCGACGCATCGCAGGAATGCACTTTTATCGAACGGTATTAAGTAATTCAATTGCAACACTTTATTGACTATGGGACGGATTGTGGGGGATTTGCATGTCTTTATTGGAGACTGGGCGTCAAGATCAGGTGACGGACGAGTTAGTGGTCAAGGCGATGGAGAAAAGTTTGGCAATTATTCGCTTCGACTTAAATCGCAGGGTTACATACGTGAACGATGTATTTGCTTCAAGAATGGGGTACACGAAGGAAGAGATGTACGGTATGCAGCATCGCCAGTTATGCTTTGGAAAGTTTACAGACAGTCCGGCGTATGAGGAGTTCTGGAGAGGTATTTTGGGCGGAAACAGCTTTCAGGACAAGATTGAGCGTATGGATGCCAAAGGCCAATCGGTATGGCTCGAAGCTACGTATATGCCCGTGTTTGATGAGTCGAATCAGAGGGTGCTTGGCGTTTGCAAGATGGCTACCGATATTACACAGCGCCAGAATAACATTACAACCGTTGTTCAGGAATTGAAGGCCTTATCTCAAGAACTGAATGAGCAGGCGGGTGCTGGGATTGGTCGGAGCCATGAATTGATGTCCAGCTTTTCTTATATCTCGGAAGTATCTGCAACGAACCAGTCTACACTTACGCATCTGCAAGAACAGGCCGGTTCCATTCAAGGCGTGGTGCGAACCATCCGGGAAATCTCTTCTCAGACACAGCTGCTCGCGCTGAATGCAGCCATTGAGGCTGCACATGCAGGAGAGTTCGGCCGAGGATTCGATATTGTGGCGAAAGAAGTACGTAAGCTGTCAGCCATGGTGGAGAATTCAATTAATGAGATTCGTGACAGTGTCACGGGCATTACTAAAGAGATTACCAATATTACCAATGGTACGAAAAAGGTAGAAGACTACATGCAACAGAGTCACGAAAAAATTGAAATTGCGTTAAATGATTTCCAAACGATCGCGGCCGCAGCTCATCTATTGGATGATAAGGCACAACATGTGACTCGAATTGTGTAAGTGAAAATTAAAAACGGTATGAATTCCAGAACGATTCTGTGCTTTTAGCAGGATCGTTTTTTGCTGTTTGGATCATTTTTCTGCAAATCGTAAGCGGTTGTTAACCATCAGGAAGGAAAGTGTTCCATTGCATATCCTGCCAAATTCACGGAATTTTTATGGGCAAACAGGACACAATAAGCCGGGAATACCTGTGGTTTGATTTTACAGAGAAGGGAGGATGAATGGAGGGTGTGGTCAACGATCTTATCTTATGTACCGAAATGGACGATCTGGGCACAGGCACTTATGGTTTTTATCGTACCGATTGTTCTGTATTTCATAACCAATTGGTTCCATACAGCAATCAAACGGGGAAGCTTCTCTCGCAAAAATAAAACGATTCCTTCGCCGAAGGACATTTCACCAGCTGAAGCTGGCATCGGACCAGGGACGGAAACCGGGCACTATGCCAACATTAAGCTAACCGGGAGACACACGACAGATCTGATAACGGTTCGAGAGACGTTTGGCAAAAATGCAGATGTACATATTCGAGAGTTCACCATTCGAGGAACGGATACGAGAGTGGCGATCATGTATACCGAAGGGCTTACGGACACAGATCTGATCGACAAATATTTAATTGAACCTTTAATGATCAAGGGTATACCTGAGCTCAAACAGGAAAGTTTTCTTCATCCTGAACAAGCAGACTTCCTGTCCACGTATCTGAAAACTCAAATTCTTCCCGTCAGTGAGATTCAGGAGACACAATCTCTACAGGAGCTTGCATCAGGTGTATTGGTGGGGAAAAACGGTTTGTTGGTGGATGGCATACCGGGAGCTATGCTGATCGGAACGTCCAGTTTAAAGACACGCGGGGTGGATGAACCCTTATCTGAAGGTCTGCTACGCGGACCGCGTATCGGTTTTACAGAGGAGCTTAGTGATAACACGGGCATTTTACGACGTTATGGAAGCGATCAGAGCTTGTTTATTGAAAAGCTTAAAGTGGGCAGCCGGATCAAAAAAGAATTGGCTATTGCTTATATTCAGGATATTGCCGACCCTAAACTCGTGACCGAGGTTATAAAACGTGTGAAGAGTATCAATATGGATTCGATGCTGGAGTCAGGTTATGTAGAACAATTGATTGAAGATGATGCTCTGAGTCCTTTCCAGCAGGTTTTGAATACGGAAAGGCCTGATCGTGTGATCGGTGCTTTATTGGAGGGGCGTGTAGCTATTTTGCTGGACGGCACTCCGTTTGTTCTGGTTGTGCCGGTTACGTTCAGCATGCTGCTCCAATCTCCAGAAGATTACTATGAACGCTGGATTCCAAGTACATTCCTTCGAATTCTACGTTTTATGGCAGCGATGTTAGCCCTGCTTGCCCCGGCGCTTTATATCTCTTTTATTTCGTTCCATCCAGGTCTGATTCCAACGAAACTGGTGCTGACGATTATTGAAACCCGTTCGGGCGTGCCCTTTCCTTCGATTATTGAAGCTTTGATTATGGAGCTGTCCATTGAGATTCTAAGGGAAGCCGGGATTCGTCTGCCCAAACCCATCGGACCTGCAATGGGAATCGTTGGAGGTTTAATTATCGGTCAGGCGGCAGTACAGGCGGGGATTATCAGTCAGTTCCTGGTCATTGTTGTAGCAGTCACGGCCATTTCGTCCTTTACCATTCCAGTATACAGTGCAGGACTGACCTTGCGATTGTTGCGCTTTGCTGCAATGTTCAGTGCTGCAGTCATGGGATTGTATGGCGTGGTTATGTTTTTCTTGCTGATGTGCACACATCTGGCCAGACTCTCCAGTTTCGGGGTACCGTATATAGCGCCAGCGGTTCCATATCATTTGAGCGATTGGAAGGATTTTGTCATCCGTGCCCCGCTTAATATGATGAGAAGACGTCCTGAAATGATGAATCCGACCGATGAAGATCGCAAGAAATAATGATGTTTCAAGTGAAGTTTCATGTAAAAAAGTTCTATGCAGTTCAGTTTAGCCTCGTACAATCCACAGATGGTCTGGAGGTGCTAAAAATTGAATGACTCCCAAGTAAAAATAAGCACTACACAAGCGGTGGTCATTATCGTCAATTACATGCTTGGTGCAGGCATATTAACACTACCTCGGACAACGGGCAAAGCGGTTGGAACACCGGACGTCTGGATTTCGATCATCCTTTCAGGATTGATTATTACGGGTGTTGGAATGATATTGGTGACCTTGTGTCGAAGATTCCCGGAAAAAACCGTTTTCCAATTCACCCAGGAGATTACGGGACGTTGGATTGCTTACATATTGGGCTGTGCCAACATTATTTATTTTATGGTCATTGCAGCTTTTGAAATCCGGGTGATGGCTGATGTGACCGGAATGTATTTGCTGGAGCGTACACCTACCTGGGCCATTGTGATGGTGTTTATGTGGATCGGAATCTATCTGATTTCCGGCGGACTTCCAGTTATCGTGCGTGTGTTTGAAATTATTTTGCCGATTACCTTGGTTATTTTTGTGATGGAGATATTGCTGAGTAATCAACTGTTCGAAATCAGTAATTTAAGACCGGTTCTCGGAGAAGGGGTTTTACCTGTAATCAAAGGCTTGAAACCTTCCTTGCTTTCATACACAGGTTATGAAGTAATGCTCGTCATTACAGCGTATATGCAAAATCCGAAAAAAAGCAATAAGGCTATGACATGGGGGCTGGGCATATCTACAGCGATTTATTTGATCACGGTCGTTATGGTCGTTGGCAGTTTATCGCTTGATGGAATTAAAACGAGAACCTGGCCAACACTGGATCTGGTTCGTAGTTTTGAGATTCAAGGTTTGATCTTTGAGCGTTTCGAATCGTTATTGCTGGTCATCTGGATTTTACAGATTTTCTCTACCTTTGCCATTACCCATTACTGTGCATCTGTCGGGATTCGAGATCTGTTTAAAGCCAAGAAGATGCGGACGATCATGTACGTTCTTATACCGTTCATCTATCTGACAGCGATGATCCCCAAAAATGTATATGAAACGTTTGCACTAGGTGACATGCTGGGCAATGCATCTGTCGTTTTGTTTGCCATTATGCCTTTGGTATTGCTGCTGCTTAGCATTATTCGCAAGAAAGGAGGTAAACACGCATGATTTCTCTCCGGTTATGGCTACGTATCATCTCAGCCTTACTTATTCTCAGTCTGATCTCGGGGTGCTGGAGCAGCCGGGAAATTGAGGATTTAAGTCTGTATGTGGGTCTCGGCATTGATGTTGGACAGGAAACGAAATTTGAAAAAAATATATCAGCCCAAGGAGGGGAATATCCCAAGGAAGAAAATGTGACCGCAACCGTTCAGATTGCCCCGGGTAAATCAAGCAGTCAGCAGAGCGAACAGGGTGGTTCACCTTCTTCGGGCAAATCTTCTTATTCCAACGAACAACTTACCGGGGATTCGTTGCTTCAAATATTTCGTCAGTTTTCCTTGCGCCGAGATCGTCCGCTCATTGGACATCATCTGAAAGTGATCGTCATTTCCAAAGATATTGCTAAAAAGTATGGACTACAACAGTTGCTTGATTTTGTGCTTCGGGATAACGATATTCGCCCCAATTGCCTTGTGTTAATTAGCCATCACCGTGCGCTGGATGTCCTTACTTCGAGAGATCCTTCTCGAATTCCGGCTTTTTATCTTACGGGAATTACGAATAACTCCTACATTTCGAATAAAATACTCGAACCTGTTTCGCTTGCCAAACTGGATGCAGAGATGCAGTCTGGCTCAAGCTTTTTGCTTCAAAATGTGTTAAATGCAGATGGTGAGGATAAATTTTCAGGGGGCAGCATCTTTAAAGCTAAAACAACGAAATTTATCGGGGAGCTTCACCAAACCGACCTTGAAGCATTATCTTGGATTAAGCCTGAGGAAAAGGCGGGCGGGGTCATCAAAACATATAGTAAGGAAGGCTTCACGGTTCTCTATGAGATCAAGAAAAAGACTATAAAAATCATTCCAAAGGTGGTTGGTGGCGATATTTCATTCCACGTCAAGGCAGAGTCGGAAGGCTGGTTAATGGAGGACTGGCGTTCCCCTGAAAAAGAAGAAAAGGGAGCCTATCTTAAGGAACTGGAGAAGGATTTTGCTAAAATCGTAGATCAACAGATTGATCAAATGCTCTATAAACTCCAGCATACGTATAAAGCTGACGTTGCCGGTTTTCGGGACAGTATCCGAATCCATTATCCAAAAACGTGGAAGAAGGTAAAAGATAACTGGGATGAAGTGTTTGCGACAGTACCTATTACGTATGAGATTAAAACGAATATTGTCAATCCAGGTTCCTCTACAGAGTAGCTTGATGCACCAATCGGAATGCTGTATGTGTTCACTTCGGCTCCAAGGAAAGGATCAAAAGCTCGCTTGGGGAAGCTAATGTTTATTTAAATGTTGACACATCAGGCAGCAGTCGATATAGTTATACAAAATCATTTTCTTATCCAGAGAGGTGGAGGGACTGGCCCTTAGAAACCTCAGCAACAGATCTGAAGGATACTGTGCTAATTCCAGCGGGTGAAAGCCTGATAGATAGGAGCGTTTGTTTTTATTTGTCAGTCGCGGCGCACTCTTAGGGAAGAGTGGGTCTTTTTTGTTTGTTCTGGATGAAGAAGCAGGGAGCAGGTTATATGGAGAATAGTAGCGATAAAGGTCAATTTCAGCGAAAAATGCAAACAAGGCATGTAGTTATGCTCTCTCTTGGCGGGGTCATTGGAACAGGTCTGTTCCTTAGCTCAGGGTATACCATTCAACAAGCAGGACCGCTCGGTACGATTTTGTCCTATCTGATCGGTGCTTTGGTGGTGTACCTGGTGATGCTCTGTCTTGGCGAACTATCTGTGCATATGCCGGAGACGGGTGCATTTCATAGTTATGCGGCTAAATACATTGGACCAGCTACAGGATTCACGGTGGCTTGGCTGTACTGGCTTACTTGGACCGTAGCGCTCGGATCGGAATTTACAGCCGCGGGACTGCTTATGCAGCGCTGGTTTCCGTCCGTGAACGTTTGGATCTGGAGTGCGCTGTTTGCCCTGATGATCTTCCTGTTCAATGCGTTCACGGTAAAACTTTTTGCCGAATCAGAATTTTGGTTCTCCTTGGTGAAGGTGATGACGATTATCATCTTTATTATTCTTGGTGGTGCCGCCATGTTTGGTATTATTCCTATGGCAGATGCTGAACCGGCTCCGTTCTTTTCCAACATTACAGCGTCTGGGTGGTTCCCATACGGGGCAACTGCGATCCTGATGACCATGCTGGCTGTCAATTTTGCCTTTTCGGGTACTGAACTGATTGGTATTGCCGCAGGAGAAACGGAAAATCCGGAAAAAAACATTCCAAAAGCCATTCATACCACGTTGTGGCGTTTAATTATTTTCTTTATTGGTACGATCGTTATTCTGTCTGCTTTGTTGCCGATGTCAGATGCGAGTGTGCTGGAGAGTCCGTTCGTTGCTGTCATGGAGCGAGTAGGTGTTCCGTATGCAGCCGACATCATGAACTTTGTTATTTTAACGGCGATTCTATCGGCAGCGAATTCGGGGTTATATGCTTCATCACGGATGCTCTGGTCATTGGCGGATAAAAAAACCATCTCTCCATGGTTTGCCCGTTTGACCAAACGCGGTGTACCGTTCAATGCACTTGTACTTAGCATGGCTGGTGGTGCACTGGCGTTACTGTCCAGCATCATTGCGCCTGGAACCGTTTATATTACGCTTGTTTCGATCTCAGGTCTTGCTGTGGTAGTTGTATGGATGAGCATCAGCGTGTCTCAGTACATGTTCCGTAGGCAGTATCTGCGGGAAGGACATGACGTAAAAGACCTGGTTTATCGAACGCCATTGTATCCAATCGTACCTATTGTTTCGTTTGTGTTGTGCCTGGCATCCTGTATTGGTATCGCTTTTGACCCGACGCAGCGGATTGCTTTATACTGTGGTATTCCATTCATTATTTTGTGTTATATCGTGTATTATTGGACGGATCGTACGAAGAAGAAAAGAGGGCTGACTTCATGACTCAACGTGAGCAAACGAAGGATATAAATGCAATACAGCAAATTCTGGACAAGTATCCGGTCATGATTCTGGATGGGGCACTGGCAACGGAACTTGAACAGTATGGCTGTGATCTGGATGACCCGCTCTGGTCTGCACGCGTGCTGCTGGAGAACCCGGATGTTATCGTGAACGTGCATGCTGATTATTTCCGTGCAGGGGCAGATTGTGCAATCACTTCCAGTTATCAGGCAACGGTGGAGGGCTTCCGCAAGCGTGGAATTGGAGAAGAGGCTGCACTGGATCTGATTCGCAAAACAGTGGAGCTGGCGGCGAAGGCCAGAGATGATGTATGGGCAGCAGTGCAGGGAGCCACAGCAGGTGAAGGTTCAACAGGACAGCTTGTAAACGTTTCTTCGGGACGAACCGAGAACGTGGGAAACGAGCAGCGTGAACATCATAAAGGTGCTCACATTAGTGGCGAGAAGCTGCGTCGTCCGCGACCTATCGTTGCTGGCTCTGTTGGCCCATACGGTGCCTATCTCGCGGATGGTTCCGAATATGTGGGACATTACGGCGTATCAGATGAGACACTGGCTGCATTTCACCGTCCTCGCATAGCTGCGCTGATTGAAGCAGGAGCCGACATTCTGGCGTTCGAGACGATTCCTTCGCTACAAGAAGCTCGAGTTCTTGTCGAATTGCTTAAGGATTTTCCTGATGCTCATGCGTGGCTTTCTTTTTCATTAAAAGATGGGACAAACATAAGCGAGGGCACAGCGCTTGAGGTATGCGCACAGACCTTTGGCTCTGAGCCTCAGATTGCGGCAGTTGGCCTAAACTGTGCTCCGATGGAAGTGGTCACGGAAGCGATCCGTATTCTACGCCAAGCCTGCGATAAACCAATCATCGTGTACCCGAATTCAGGCGAGATTTACGATGCCGAGACGAAAACATGGAGCGGCCAAGGATCCTGCGGCAGCATGAAGGATGCATCGGAACAATGGGTTGCGGCTGGTGCTCAGATTATTGGCGGATGCTGCCGCACAACACCACATCAGATTAGCGAGCTGGCGAAGAAGTGGCGTGGTTAAGAACTCAAAGTTTTTTATAGAACAAGCTTAGAATATGATTATAAAAACGCATATAAACAAAACATATAAACAAAACATATAAACAAAACATATAAACCTAAAAAGAGCCCTTACTTTTCTATTCAATAGGTAAGGGTTCTTTTTAGGTTATTCAATAACTAACATACGTGGTGATGCCTTGCGAATTTCAAGGGATGCCAGCCAGCATCCAGTCGCGGCTGCCAATATACTCAAACAGGCGAATAGCAGGATGCCCCATCCATTCAGAACCAAGGGAAGGTGTACGATTCCATATCGCGAGAGAACTTGTTCAAGTAGCCGGGGAAGAAGGTATACGCCTGCAACAACGCCAAACACCGAACCAATCAGTGATAACGATGCGACACCAAACGTGAGGGAAGAACGAATACTGCCGGATGTCATACCTATTGATTTGTAGATGCCATACGTCTTGTTTTCTTTGCGAATACTAATCCGGCAGGTACTGAAGATGATCATAAAGGTAACGATGATGAACAGTAGACCAATTAGAGCCATGGGATATACGAGAATGTTTGCTGCTTCAGCAAAAACGGAATCCAGCAGTGTTTTTTGTGTGATGATCGATGCAGAGTCTTTAAACTGCTCATTCAGTTGGGCTGCAATTGCCCCTGCTTGTGAAGGGTTGATAACATTAATAAAGGCAACATCTACATCGCTGTAACTCGGATTTACGCTCCGAACCGCTTGAACGGTGATTCTCCCCGATACCGACATGTTTGCGATGGCTTGATAGATACCCGAAATGATGAATGTGCGCTTCTCTCCTTCAATGTAGAGATCAATAAGGTCTCCCAAATCCTTGTTTAACATCTTGGCCACACTGACCCCGATGGAAATTTCGTTCTCGTGTTCAGGGTTATTACCTCTTAACGTCTCGAAGCCGGAGTCCTTATAGCTCCCATCCAATACACCCAAATAAAGACTGATCGACGGACTGGTTTTATGGTTTGATGAAACTTCGGATGGAATAACGCCGGTAAGGTTTCCGTGCCAGCCCACATTTTTGATGCGGTGATCTTCTTCCAGTACGCGTTGCAACGCCGCTTTTGGAAATGTCGTTTTGTCTACAACCACCGCGGCAATGTTGGCATTGTCATACCCCCATTGGGCTGCCGTCTGATTGATTCCGATGATGCTGGTCAGAACAACATATCCGAAGACTAGAACAGAAGCGGCCACTGATGTCAGAAGTATCATTAAGACGGAACTTTTGCTATTTTTAATCAAACTGCGTATGCCTATGACCAAAGAAACAGGTAACTTTCCAAATGAAGCCGTATGTGCTAGTGGTGAATTCATTCGTTTAACCATACGTACGTTGTCGCTCTCAGACATACCATAGCGAATGGCCTGAACAGGTTCAATCTTACGAGCTTTCTTGGCATATAACACAACAAAACTAATAATCAGAACGATTAACAACATTGCTACAAGCATAGTTGCTCCAATTCCCTTGATGGGGAATTCAACATTGTCTATGCGCAGAGATGATATGGAGATGCTCATAATGAATTTGGACACAATCATACTCAGCGCAAGCCCGGGGAGAACAGCGATAACAGACAGCAGGGCATATTGAATAACGTAGGTAGCAATGGTTGCTCGGGAGGTCAGTCCAAGCGACTTGAGGATACCTATCGTTTTGTAGTTGGCCAGAATGGCATCGGATATGGTAAAACCAATCGTAATGAGCGCAATCACCATCATGATAGCTCCCAAGAAAATCATAATGAAACCGATGATCTGGTTGATAATGAGATAGAAGGACGAGATACTTTCGAATTCCATTTTGGTTTCCAGAAAAGGGGAGCCTGTCTCACTTGCATAACGATCCCAGTAGCTGGAACTCGTACTGTAATCATCGAAATGTATGCCCATCATGTGATGTTCTTTGCCGGCAAACATGCTGAAATCATGTTCATAATCGCCAGGGTTCATCCAGATTCTTGCTGTATTGCTGAACGGTGCTCCGTAAGGAACATCTACAACAATCGCCGATACGGTGAGACTTAGCGTAGCAGGTCCCGTTCTGAATTGAACGACATCACCAACAGTAATGTTATAACTGTAGGCCATCGAGGTAGGAATCCATACATTCCCTGGTGCGGGAGAGGGGCTTTCTTTACCGGATGCAAATACGAGTTGATCTACCTCCCATGGAGGTGGAGGGGTGTTCATCATGTACAGATAAATGTTGGGGATATCCACATTATCCAAGGTCATACCTGACAAAGTATGGTAAGTAAGCAAAGGCGAGACCTGAACACCGTTCTGAGCGACCCACCAATCATGCACCGTTTGGGGATCATTTAGTTCTTTTTCGAATGTCAACATCTGATGAGATCCGTTCGTTCGGCTATGCATTTCCTTGAACTGATAGCCTGTGTTCGCCAAAATGATGACAGAAGTGCACACCAGAAGGGTGGAAAGTAAAATAAGCATGGTAATAAACAGGTTTTGGATTTTATTTTTAGTGAGATAAGAAAAACTAAGTTTCAGGATGGCAGCCATAAATTACTCCTTCCCCGATACAAAAGCGAAGACAATGGACTCCCGCTCCGGAATCTGATGCTCGTGATATTTGTCGAATTCCAGAATACCGCCGACTTTGCCATCTTGAATCAAGATCAGACGATCAGCCCGGCAAGCGGCTTGGATGTCATGTGTTACCATCACGACGGACTGTCCTTCTCGGTTCATCTCAGTCAGGATGTCGAGCACTGCTTTTCCATGTTCGAAGTTTAAACTTCCAGTAGGCTCGTCAGCGAACAGGATATCCGGTGAATTGATGAGTGCACGGGCAATCGCAGCCCGTTGTTGCTGACCACCGGAGGTCTGGGACGGCAGGCGATTGTGTTGTTTATGAATATCCATATCGCGCATAAGTTGTTTCGCCCGCGCTTGAACCTCACTTTTTTTGTTTCTGGCGATGTACCCGGGAAGTGCGATGTTTTCTTGAATCGAAAGGTCGGGAACAAGGTTGATGCTTTGATAGATGTACCCGATTCGACGTGTGCGGAATGCAGACAATTCTCGTTCACTATAGGTATCAATACGTTGATTCTGAAAATAAACCTCGCCAGCAGTGACTTGGTCCAGTCCACTCAGTAAATATAACAGCGTGGATTTGCCTGAACCCGAATTGCCCATGATCACAGTGAAATCCCCTTCGTAGATATCGAGATTAACGTTACGAATCGCATGGTACTGTTCACTCCCGGTCTGGTAGGTCTTACACAGATTTTGGGCACGAATGATAGATATTTTGTTCAAGCAGATTCACTCCCCGTTGCAGTATATCGTTCATCATAAAGGGAAGATATTGAGAAACCCTTATCCAAATATAAATAAAGTATTACAAACCTAGGACAGACCACTCAGAGTAAAAACGGTATTCATGAACACTGTGACTCTATTGCTAATTCGTCCCCTTAACATAAGGGCAGACTGAACTGAAAGAGAGTTTCTTGACCATTTTTGCTGGAAAAATGAATTTGCCCTCCATGCGCTTCAATAATGCTTTTGCAGATGGAAAGGCCAAGTCCTGTTCCTTCCTGGATTGGAGTAGAGTATGGGGAAGAGGAAGAGCCACCTCTAAAATATCGTTCAAAGACAAACGGCATGTCCTGAGCTTGTATCCCTCGCCCTGAATCCGTGATGGTCAGTTTGAATTGTCCCGAGTGAACCTCAGCATGAATACGGATATAATCACCGGGAGCAGTATGTTTAAGGGCATTAGATACCAGATTGGAGATAACCTGTTCCATACGTACCGGATCAATCCGAATAAGTACGTCAGGGATAGGGCTGGGCTGTTCGTAGGTCAATCCGTGGGATTGCACGATATGTGCAATAGGTCTCAGCATATTTTCAAAGACAGAACGACTGTATCGTTCTTGAGGCTCAACCGAGATCTGCCCAAGCTCATGTAATGCGTGAACGAGCAAATCCTCTACTAGCCGGGCTGTTTTGTCTGTATGGATCTGCATAATATCCAAATATTCTTTCAGGGTATCTTCATCTTCACATACCCCTTGGGAGATCGCATCTATGTACGCTTTTATCGTCGTAATGGGGGTCTTGAGGTCATGAGAAATATTGGTGATGAGCTCTTTCTGAGCCTTTTCCTGTCGTATGCGCTGTGTGCTCAAATGCATAAGTTCCATCCGCATCAAGTCCAGCATAGCGTAGAGGTCACCTATTTCGTCCGTGCGTCGATATTGGATTTGCTCATCATATTTTCCTTTAAGAATCGATTCGGCATGATGTTTCAATTGCTTAACCGGGGTTAACATCTGTTCTTTGATCCGGCGAACGATGGTGTATAGAAGAAACATGAGCAGAAGGGAAAGTATGATTACTGCAACCAGCAGGAATATGGGAACAGTAGACGGCTTCTGAGCAAACACCAGGGATCGGGGTACGGTGAAAATGACATTTCCGACCTGAGGGCCTTCCGGGCTTCCCATAACGGGAAAAGCAATATCCAGTGATTCATTACCATCCGCAAGCTGTAACACATCTGCCAGATTATAATGTAATACCGATCTCAGATTAACTAATGTACCTTCGGATGATGATACGGAGGACAGTTTGATTAGACCATCCAGTCCGACATAGGAAAAAGGAATGTTTTCTTTGCTCGCTGCTTCCCGGATCCGCTCCTGAACAACAGGGTGAGCAAGGCGATCATGATTTTGTTCCAGCTCAAGCAGGATCGGGTTAACCTTCAGGCGCACCTGATTAATCATCGGTGCAGACTCATTGGAAGAATGAGATGCGAGCAGAGGAAAGAATAATCCAAGGCTACACAGCAGAATTAGAAGTAGGATTGCTAATGATAATTTCAGCCATCTTGTAGACCAGTTATGTAGTGACATGAACGCTTCTCCATTCGTGCTTAGTCATGATTAAACTTATATCCGACTCCCCAGACGGTTTTTAGAAGGGTTGGATGAGAGGCGTCGTGTTCGATCTTTTCCCGCAGTCTGCGTATGTACACTGTTACTGTATTTTCGTCTCCATAAGCGTCGAAGCCCCAGATCGCATCAAGTAATTGGGATTTCGAGAAGACCTGATTTTTGTTGCTTGCGAGATAATATAACAGTTGGAATTCTTTTGCCGATAGAGAGACTTCATCGCCATTTACGGTAACTTTGTAAGCCCTGTTGTCTATCTCCAGGTTAGCAAGACGTAGTAGATGGGAGTGATCCTGTACCGTGTTCAGACTGTCATATCTTCTAAAGTGTGCATTGATTCTGGCGAGCAGCTCGCTCAAGGAGAAAGGTTTGCTCATATAGTCGTCTGCACCGAATCCAAGCCCAAGCACCTTATCCGTATCACTTCCTCTGGCACTCAGGATAAGGATGGGAATGTTATTTCGCCTGCGAATTTCGCGGCATACATCGATACCGTCCTGATCCGGCAGCATAATATCGAGGATAATGTAGTCCGGCTGGAGCAACTCCATGATCTGAAGTCCGTCTTCTCCAGTGGCAGCGACGGCGGCCTCATATCCATTTTTCATCAGATAATCGCGTAAAATGCGGGAAATGTCATGTTCATCCTCGATAATGAGAACTTTGCGTTTCGAGTTCATGGGATCACTCCAGTACATCCAGGTTTATAATGAAGGCGTATATAAAGATAAGTAATGATTGTAAATCCGTATGTGAGGCTCCTGCTTCTATTATTATTGTACATTTTTGGTGGGAAGGAGTCACAAAAAAGTTTATTTGGAGATAGTGTAGAATAGTGTCGTAATATGCAGATTACTTTGTCGAATTACCTTGACAGTGTATGTGTCGCGTGACATAATACATTTCATACTAATTTACTATGAATTAAGAGTCAGGGTTAGAATAACAGAGAGATAACACAACAAGGGGGACATAACAATGAGAAAGAAATTTGTGCCAGCAATTCTGGTATTGGTAATGGGTTTGATCATTGCCGGTTGTGGTAACAAAAACGAAGCAAGTTCAGGTGCAGGAGCGGACTCTGGTCAAAAGACCATCGTTGCTGCAACAAGCGGCGTAAGTAACCCATTCAGCTACGATAAAGATGGTAAACTCACCGGCTATGATGTTGAAGTTATGAAGGCAATTTTCGAGAAGCTTCCAGAATACAAGCTGGAGGTACAAGCTATTGAGTTCGAAGGTATTTTGACAGGTTTAGACAATGGTCGTTTTCAATTAGGGGCTAACAACTTCAGCTCCAATCCGGAAAGACGCAGCAAGTACAATTTCTCTTTGCCGATCATTGAGAATGCCAACGTATTTGTCGTACGCAAAGATGATAATACACTGAAATCTATCGAAGATTTGAAGGGGTATAAAGCGGTAACTGAAGTCGGGAACTCGGGAGCCACACTGCTGGAGAACTACAACACAGCGCACCCGGATGCCAAAGCGGATATTATGTACACGGAAGAAAACTTTGTTAAACAGTTTGAAGGCATTGAGGCAGGACGCTACGACGTTCGTATCATTTCTCGTGTTTCCGCTGAAAAAGCAATCAAGGAGCATGGTTTCACTAACCTGAAAGTCGTTCCGTTCTCCAGTGAAAACAGTGATCCAGGTTCATACATTTTGCTCTCCAAATCTGCCGACAGCACGTTGCTGGATGCAGTGAATAAACGAATTAAAGAAATGTACAATGACGGTACATTGCTCAAGATCAGTGAAGAGCAACTGGGCGGCGACTATCTGCCGAAGAAAGAATTAATGGAGTAGGGAAGGGGAATAACATGAAATTTATCGTTACAGGAGACGCCTTGTTTTCCAGTCGGAATGTAGATAAAACCATGGACCCGAATCTGCTGGCTCTTTTGAAGGAAGCCGATGAGGTTTTCACCAATGCAGAGTTCATTACCCCGCGCAAAAATACGGCACCGGCCGCGGGCCGGGGATATCAAACGAGCGTGCGTCCCGGGACACTGGACGAGTTTGCACGTCTGAATATTCGTTATGTTGGCTTTGCTAACAACCATACAGGGGATTATGGCATCGAAGGTCTTACCGATACGATGGAGGAAGCCGAGCAACGTGGTTTGATCCCTTTGGGGGTCGGTATGAGTTTGCATGAAGCTCGTAAACCAGTATTTATCGATACTGCAGATGGACGGATTGCCATCATTACCATTGGTGTAACGCGTAGTGAAGTGTTTGCGGCATCCAATCCGGGAAATGGTGTCCCTGCCCGTCCAGGTCTTAACCCGCTTCGCTGGTCACGTACATATGTGGTCAACGAGCAGGATTTTGAGGCTTTGAAAGGCATTAGCGAACGGATCGGCATTGCTGCAAGTATGGAAACGGGCAAACGGATTGAGACATTCAAAAGCAAATCCGAGAATCATTATGAGTTCGGCTCCTTGTTCGAGGGATATCTGACTTTCGAAAAGGGCGAACATTCCCGTGTCAAAACAGCAGCGCATGCACAGGATCAGCAGGAGATTTTGGAAACGATTCGTGATGCCAAAGAACGCAGTGATTTTGTTTTTGTTAATCTGCATACGCACGAGGGAGAGAATGAAGACTGGTATTCGGACTATCCCGCGGAGTTCATTGAAACCTTTGCAAGAAGTGCTGTGGATGCAGGAGCTCATTGTGTATTCGGACATGGTGCACATTTTACGAGAGGTGTGGAATTGCACCAAGGTCAGCCGATTTTCTATAACATTGGAAGTTTGCTGATGGAATTCGAAGCAGGCGAATCGATTATATCTCCCGAGATGTTCACCGCATATGGGTATGACGAGAATGAATCTCCATCTACGCTGCACAAGAACCGAACGAAGGATAGTGAAGGGAATTGGCAGGGCTTTTACAGCCATGCTAAGTTTTCGGAAAACTTCCTGATTTCATTTGATCTGAATGCGGATCGGCAGCAGTTTGATTATGAGCTGATTCCAATTGATCTTAGACTGACGCATGCCAGTGTGACCAAACGCGGATTGCCTGTGCTTGCTTCGGAAGAGGCTACGGCTTCTTTGGTTGAAAGGCTCAATGCGGTGAGCAAAGAACGCTACAAAACCGAAATTATACGCCAAGGCGAACGTTTAACCGTGAAAGAGTGGAAGTAATTCCGCTCTTGCTTTTTTTTTTGAGAAAATGAACGTGGAAGGATGTAAATCATGGGAGAGATTTTTGATATCAACGCGGTATTCTCAGCGATTCCTCGTCTGTTAGAGGTTCTTCCTGTGAGTCTGCAGATTACAGCAATTTCGATGGTTGTGGGTCTTGTGTTTGCTTTGCTGTTTGCGGTCATACGTATGAAAAAAGTGCCTGTGCTTAGTCAGCTTGTCACCATATTTATCTCATTTATCCGCGGGACACCGATCATTGTACAGTTGTATCTGACCTATAACGGGATACCGCTGTTGTTAAAATTTATTAATCAGCAGTACGGCACAGATTACAACATTAATGCGGTACCCGCAATGCTTTTTGTACTGGTGACATTTGCTTTTAATGAAGCAGCCTATAACTCCGAGACGATTCGCGCAGCGCTGCAATCTGTGAACAAAGGGCAGATCGAAGCGGCCGAATCCCTTGGTATGACATATCTTCAAGTGCTGAAGAGAGTCATCGTTCCTCAGGCCCTTGTCGTAGCCATTCCACCTCTCGGCAATGCGCTTATTGGATTATTAAAAGGAACTTCACTGGCGTTTGTTGCAGGTGTTATTGAGATGACGGCACAAGGTAAAATCATTTCAGGCAGTAACTTCCGCTTTTTTGAAGTGTACCTGGCCCTTGCCCTCATCTATTGGGTGATGACGATTATTATCGAACAGATTCTTCGTTTCCTGGAGAAACGATTCTCTATTCCTGATCCAGTACAGCGGACGATGAATCGCGGCTGGTTCTCATGGGGAAGGAGGGGTATCTAATGATCAAGGTAAGTCATTTGTCGAAATCCTTCCATAACAATCTGATTCTGGATGATCTTTCGGTCGATATTCAGAAGGGAGATGTTGTGGCACTGATTGGCTCGTCGGGTGCGGGTAAATCGACTTTTCTGCGGGCATTAAACTGCCTGGAAGCAGCCGATCAGGGTCAACTGGATCTGGAGGGATTCAAGGTTGATTTCAGTACAATTACGAACAAACAGCGGCTTGAGCTGCGCAAGCAGACGGCTATGGTCTTCCAGCACTTTAATTTGTTCCAGCATCGTACGGCTCTGGATAATGTTAAGGAAGGTCTCAAAGTTGTCAAAAAAATGAATGACAAAGAGGCTACCGCACTGGCTAAACAACAGCTTGAACAGGTGGGCCTTTCCGAACGGGCGCTTTATTATCCGAAACATTTGTCCGGAGGTCAGCAACAGCGTGTGGGTATCGCACGTGCACTCGCCATGAAACCGAAGCTGCTGCTTCTGGACGAGCCTACTTCTGCGCTCGACCCGGAGCTGGTGGGTGAAGTGCTGCAGACAATTAAAAAGACGGCTGCATCTGGTCAAACGATGCTTCTCGTTTCGCATGAAATGAGCTTTGTATATGAAGTGGCAACCAAGGTGCTGTTTCTGGATAAAGGGAAAATCGTTGAGGAAGGTACACCGGACGAAGTCTTTAACCATCCCAAATCGGAACGTGCGAAAGAGTTTTTGCACAACTATTTCCGTAATAAGGGCGAGCATCGTGCGTAGGAGCAGCGTGGCCGCAGGAGGGCTCGAGAGCGAAGCGTATGTTTTTGCAGCTGGGGCTTGAATATGATAACACGAAACGCTTTGGGTTAAACACATCGCATGTGCGAATGACCCAAAGCGTTTTTCTGTTGTTGCAGCGTAGGGATAGCCATGCAACCATTTATGCAGTTATTTTAACCTACACATGCTCCAAATCATCTATCGGTTCATGCTGTTTGGATTTTTGGTACTCCGCTGGAGACACGCCAAAGTGTGCCCGAAACACCCGATGGAAATAAGAGTAGCTGGCAAAACCGCAGGACTCGGCAATATGCTCCAGCGTCATCTCACTGTATTTCATGCGCTCCAGTGCGGCATTCAGGCGGATTTCGATGGCATATTGAATCATGGTCTGGTTATAGTGTTCTTTGAATAAACGCACGGCACGGGACAGACTGAGTCCGGCATAACGTGCGGCTTCCTCCAGTTTAAACGTAACTGTGGCGTGCTCTTCAATAAAACGCTTCAGCTTAAGGGCCGAAGAGACGGCCCGATCGGTCTGGATATTTTCCGTAATTGCCCGGTCAATGTACAGACATAATCCGCGCAGCAGAGCGTCCTTCAGCTCCGCATTTTCCTCCAGCGGGCCGCGACGTTTCTCCAGCAGCATGTTGCGCCACAGACTGATCAGTTTGTCATCCAGACCAATACGGCTTACCGTCGGACGATGCTGGCGTTTCCACCACTTTTCAATCCATTGGCCTTCGCAGAAGAGATAATAGTCCCCGCTGGACAATCGCCCTTCCTTATGCGGTTCATCGACGACGAGTCGGTAATCATCCCCTGGTTTGAGCAAAAGCAA
Source organism: Paenibacillus sp. 4624 (assembly GCF_050435065.1). Taxonomy (NCBI): domain Bacteria; kingdom Bacillati; phylum Bacillota; class Bacilli; order Caryophanales; family Paenibacillaceae; genus Paenibacillus; species Paenibacillus sp. 4624. Next base: position 2,791 of record NZ_JBNDJR010000027.1, on the reverse strand, counting down.
ATCACCGCTGGTCATGCGGAACTCCTCTTCCTGTACGTATACTTTACACGAGCCTTCCGTCTGCAAGCGGAATAGATAGGTAGCTAGCTCGCCTTTCATATTATGGGTGAATGCCTTGTAGTGATAGGAGTAGTCACAGATCAATACGGATGTGTCCAATGTGTCCAAAGATGTACGCCCCCCCAAACATTCGATCTTGTTGTATTAACGTTAACGATTCATCATCCTGTCTAGAGTACAGTCAAACAGCTGAAATGATAGGACAATTCAGGATGGAAATAAAATTTGATCAGATAGTTCATGTTCTGACTATATTGTATATGTTCATTTTAGCCTGTTTTGCGTTAGGATGATACCAGATAGAGCAATGTAAGCAAATTTGAGAGCAGAGGAGTATCTATCATGAAAAAATTGAACATTGGTTTGCAACTTTTTACACTTCGTGATGAAACTGCAGCAGATTTTCGTGGTACACTGCGCAAAGTGGCCGCCCTTGGATACGAAGGGGTTGAATTTGCCGGATATGGCGACATTCCAGCAGAGGAAATGAAAGCGCTGCTAGATGAGCTGGGTCTAAAAGGTTTCAGCAGCCACGTGTCCCTTCATGCGATGCGCGAAGACCTGCAAAAACAAATTGATTACCTGAAAACAATTGATGCACAATATATGATCTGCCCTTATCTGATGCCGGAAGATCGCCCGGACAATGCAGAAGGCTGGACAAAGCTGTTTGAAGAGTTGCAACAGTATGGAGCCGAAGCGGCAAAGCAAGGTTTGATCTTTGGTTACCACAACCATGACTTCGAATTCCATGGCCAAGTTGGGGATGCGAATGCTTTTGATGCGATGTTCGCTCAAACGACTCCAGAAGCGGTACAAGTGGAAATGGACGTATGTTGGGTACAATTTGCCGGACAAAATCCGATCGAGTATATTAATAAATATGCGGGCCGTTTGCCGTTGCTTCACTTGAAAGATTTCAGCAAAGACGAGCAGGGTCAGATGAAAACATTGGAGCTGGGACAAGGCGAAGTGGATCTGCCAGCTGTTATTGAAAGCGCAACAAATGCAGGCGTGCAGTGGCTGATCGTGGAACAAGACGTATGCCAGAACCCTCCGCTTGAGAGCGTTGAGAACAGTCACAACTGGCTGAAACAAAACTACCTGAACCAGTTTTAAGAGTTAAACGACTCAAACATGAATCTAATTGTCAAAGGAGACTTTTGTACATGAGTAAAATTAAAGTTGCTGTATTCGGTTGTGGAGCCATCGCTCAGCGCAGACATATTCCAGAGTACGCTGCCAATGAGAACGTAGAACTTGTCGCATTTGCTGATCCGGTTGTGGAGCGGGCGCAGGAAATGGCTGAAATGTACGGCGGTAAAGCGTATTCCAGTTATGAGGAATTGCTTGCAAACGAAACAACAGTAGAAGCGGTGAGCGTATGCACACCGAACTATCTGCATGCACCAATGACGATTGCCGCTGCCAATGCGGGCAAGCATGTGCTGGTTGAGAAGCCGATGGCGGTTTCCACTGAAGAAGGCGAGCAAATGATTGAGGCGGCTAAGAAAAACGGCGTATATCTGATGGTGGGTCACAACCAACGTCTGATGCCTCCTCACGTGAAAGCAAAAGAAATTCTGGATTCCGGCCGATTGGGCAAAGTGCTGACCTTCCGTACTGCTTTTGGTCATCCGGGTCCGGAAGGCTGGAGTTTAGATGGGGCAGGGAGCTGGTTTTTCCGCAAAGAAGAAGCCATTATGGGCGCGATGGGTGACCTTGGCGTGCACAAATCCGACTTTATCCGTTATTTGCTGAACGATGAAGTATCCGAAGTGGCTGGGTTCATCAGCACGTTGCACAAAGAAGGCACGGATGTGGATGATAATGCCACATGTCTGCTTCGCATGAAGAGCGGCGCAATCGGTACACTCGTAGCCAGCTGGACACAATACAGAGGCGGAGACAACAGCACCGTGCTGTGGTGTGAAAATGGCGTAATGAAGATCGGTACAGTAGATGGTGACGAGGTTATCGTCGAGTTGACCAATGGTACGGTTGAAACGTACAAAGTTGGCGCAATGGCTACCAATGAAAAACAAGTGCCAAGCGGCGTAATCGATGCATTCGTAGAATCCATCGTAACCAAGACGCCTCCATCCATCTCGGGGGAAGAGGGCTTGCGTTCCCTTCAAGTCATTCTGGCTGCGTTTGAATCCGAGAAAACAGGTCAGATCGTTAAGCTGTAACAGACTTAATAGGTCGTAATAGCTTGTAAATAGGATGAAATAAGCATTTGGTTCGCGATCAATAGAGGACATTCTCCAGCGTAGTGTGGTGGAGAATGTCCTTTTTATGTTTGTAATCTGCGGAGGACAAGTGTGTGCGGAACAATAAGAAATGCGCTAACGATCTCAGATGAGCTTATTTGCATGATTCTGGCGGTCTGAACAATGTAACGATCACCAGCGACGCTATTTCTCCAAAAATGCCCCCAAAAGAGCAGAATTGAAGGTGAAATCTGAAAATAACGTTCCTCATGATCGTTAGATTTGAGAATAGGCTGAAATAGGCGAAATAGCGTCATCTGTGATCGTTAGAAATTCGGTGCGTGTCTTTTGGATATAACCGCTGGCTCAATGTGCTAAAAATGAGGGGTTTACTGTGCATCAGTGAGTAAGTATACTTTGCGACGGTTGCGGTTGCGGTTGCGGTTGCGGTTGCGGTTGCGGTTGCGGTTGCGGTTGCGGTTGCGGTTGCGGTTGCGGTTGCGGTTGCGGTTGCGGTT
>NZ_JBNDJR010000026.1:0-29855 GCF_050435065.1 Paenibacillus sp. 4624 | reverse complement strand
TTATGAAAGTGATCTGGAACCGTGGTGTAGTTGGCCTAACATGCCTGCCTGTCACGCAGGAGATCGCGGGTTCGAATCCCGTCGGTTCCGCCATTCATATATGGCTCGGTAGCTCAGTCGGTAGAGCAGAGGACTGAAAATCCTCGTGTCGGCGGTTCGATTCCGTCCCGAGCCACCATGAACATAACAATTTGATACGCCGGTGTAGCTCAACTGGTAGAGCAACTGACTTGTAATCAGTAGGTTGGGGGTTCAAGTCCTCTCGCCGGCACCACTTTATGGAGGATTAGCGAAGTGGCCAAACGCATCAGACTGTAAATCTGCTCCCGTACGGGTTCGGTGGTTCGAATCCATCATCCTCCACCAGTTTTATTATGAGTCATTAGCTCAGTTGGTAGAGCACCTGACTTTTAATCAGGGTGTCGAAGGTTCGAATCCTTCATGACTCACTTTTATTATATGCGCGTGTGGCGGAATTGGCAGACGCACTAGACTTAGGATCTAGCGTCTTTGACGTGGGGGTTCAAGTCCCTCCACGCGCATCCTTTATTTTGCGGAAGTGGCTCAGCGGTAGAGCATCGCCTTGCCAAGGCGAGGGTCGCGGGTTCGATTCCCGTCTTCCGCTCCAATATTTGCGCCCTTAGCTCAGCTGGATAGAGCGTTTGACTACGAATCAAAAGGCCGGGAGTTCGAATCTCTCAGGGCGCGCCATTATAACTTAATTCTAAACTTTGCCGGCGTGGCGGAATGGCAGACGCGCTCGACTCAAAATCGAGTGGGAAACCGTGGAGGTTCGAGTCCTCTCGCCGGTATATTTAACGGGATGTAGCTCAGCTTGGTAGAGCACCTGGTTTGGGACCAGGGGGTCGCATGTTCAAATCGTGTCATCCCGATTTTTTATTTATGCGGGTGTAGTTCAATGGTAGAACTTTAGCCTTCCAAGCTAATAGCGTGGGTTCGATTCCCATCACCCGCTTTATATATTTGAAGAAGAAAGAGACACAATCCGTGTTCTCTTTCTTTTTTTTGCATGAAAAAGGGGTTATTTCCCTATTCCTATATTATGTGGCCAAGCCTTCGTCGGATTTACTCAGCTATTCTCTCAATCAACAATCAATCAACATTCAATGAACTCTTTCGTTACACTCAGCTAAATTTTTGAGTTACTTTTGATCCCTCGATTTTCAAACCCACAATGCGTTTTAATAACATTCGAGTTTCTTATATAAACAATTGTTGATCATTTATACTTTATATTTCTCCAGCCATTACCTTAGCAATCGGAGGGATAATAATCCCCCAGATTCATACTTTTCACTCTTATTTACGAAAAAATCCCCTCATTTTTAATAAAACGCTTACAAAAATAACTTGCGAAAATGCTCAGCCTGTAATACCATATGAATTAAGCGCTTAACCTTTAGGGGTAAGGCGCTTAAACTTAACTTAGATTAAGCGCTTAACCCGTAAAGGAAAGGATGGCGATCAGTTCATGACAACGATTCGACTAACGATGGCTCAGGCCTTGCTTCGATACCTGGATCAGCAGTATATCTCGGTAGATGGGGTAGAAACCAAATTTGTAAAAGGAATTATCGGAATATTTGGACACGGGAATGTAACAGGAATCGGGGAAGCATTAGAACGTAGCCCTGGAAGCCTGACGTATATGCAAGGTAAAAACGAACAAGGTATGGTGCACACAGCTGCAGCTTACGCCAAACAGAAAAACCGTAAACAGATCTACGCATGCACTACATCTATTGGCCCTGGTGCACTGAATATGATTACTGCTGCAGCAACAGCAACGGTGAACCGGATTCCGGTATTGCTTCTCCCTGGAGATAACTTTGCTACGCGAGAGCCAGATCCAGTATTGCAACAACTCGAAGTAAGCAGTGACTATACAATATCGGCTACAGATCCATTCAAAGCAGTCAGCAAATACTGGGATCGCATCGTGCGCCCGGAACAGTTAATGGTTGCGGTCACCAATGCTATGCGTGTATTGACTGACCCAGCCGAGACTGGAGCTGTTACACTGGCATTGCCTCAAGATGTACAGGCAGAAGCATATGACTACCCGGAATCGTTCTTTGCCCGTAAAGTGCATTACCTGGATCGCCGGCCACCTGTTCCGGCAGCCATTGAACGGGCAACGAAGCAGATCGTCCATAGCAAAAAGCCACTGCTCGTTGCAGGTGGTGGGGTGCTCTATTCTGAAGCATCTGCACAACTGATCGAGTTCGCGGAAGCCTTTGGTATTCCGATTGCTGAAACGCAAGCAGGCAAAAGTGCAGTATCTTGGAACCACCCGCTTAATGTGGGGGCGATAGGGGTTACCGGTTCTCTGGCAGCCAATCGCTTGGCTAAAGAAGCGGATGTCGTGATCGGCGTAGGGACAAGGTTCTCCGATTTTACCACGGCCTCACATGCTGCTTTTCAAAATCCAGAAGTGACCTTTATCAACATCAACCTGAATAGTATGGATGCTGCCAAGTTAGGCGGGGAAGCCATTCTGGCTGATGCCCGTGAAGGCTTGCAGGTGTTGCAACAAGAATTGAAGGCACAACAGTACAGCAGTGCATATGGTTCATCTGAGGTGGCTGAACTTCGTAATCAATGGAATACAGAGGTGGATCGACTCTACGCTGCCGAGCATGAAGCCGGTCTGGCGCAGACGAAAGCCATTGGTATCGTAAATCGCACGATTGATCCCTCTTCCGTAATTGTCTGTGCAGCAGGTAGTCTCCCAGGGGATTTGCACCGTTTGTGGCGCACAGCTGAGCCGAAGACTTACCACATGGAGTATGGATTCTCTTGCATGGGATACGAGGTCAGTGGTGCATTCGGTGCAGCACTTGCAGAGCCGGATCGTGAAGTCTACGCCATGGTGGGTGACGGCAGTTACCTGATGCTGCATTCTGAACTGGTAACAAGTCTGCAGGAACAGAAGAAAATGACGATTCTTTTATTTAATAACAATGGTTTCCAGTGTATTCATAATCTGCAACGTGAGCACGGCAGTGACGGATTCGGAAATGAGTTCCGTTATCGTGAAACAGATAGTGGCCGTTTGACTGGTGAGTATATGCCTATGGATTTTGCAGCTCACGCTCGCAGTATGGGTGCGAAAGCATATCGCGCGGAAACCGCAGAGCAACTGGAACAGGCACTTCGGGATGCCAAAAATGAAACGGTGACAACGTTGATTGAAATTCCGGTTGTACCTGGAACCAATACAGGTGGATATGAGTCATGGTGGAATGTCGGCGTACCTGAAGTATCTGTTGAGGAGAAAGTCGTTCGTGCCCATGAGACGATGAAAACGAATCGTGGCAAAGCAAAACTGGTTTAAGCGAGTGGCTGCTCTCATCTACTCATTTTATTCTAATAATAATTCTCTTTATATACAGGTCTAACAAAGCTGAACAACAAAAGGAGCCGTGGAACCATGAGCAAGCTGCCATTCCAGCTTGGGATTCATCCGATCAATTGGGTCGGCGAAGATGTAAAGGAACATGGTGATGATACAACTTGTGCGCAGATTCTGGACGATATTCAGCGTCTGGGATTGACGGGTACTGAGATGGGACGCAAGTACCCGACCGATCCCGCTACACTGCGTGAAGAGCTGAGCAAGCGGAATATTAATCTGATCTCCCAGTGGAAATCCGTACTGTTCTCCGATCCGGCATATCGCCAAGCAGAGCTGGACGACTATCGCAGACATGCAGAATTTCTGCAGTCCATGGGAAGCAAGGTCATTAGCACGGCCGAGGTAGGCGGCTCACTTCATTTTGATCCAAGACGGACACCGAATGAAAAAGAAGTGCTTAGACTCAGCGATGCCGAATGGCATGTTCTTGCTGAAGGTTTGAACCAAGCCGGTGCCATTGCTCAGGAGTATGGGCTTAAGCTCACCTATCACCATCACGGGGGCACTGTAGTTGAGCAACCAGAGGAAATTGATCGTTTGATGGAGCTCACAGACCCTTCACTGGTGTACTTACTCTTTGACACAGGCCATGCCTACTATGGCGGCGCTGACCCACTTGAGGTGCTGCGTAAACATTACGACCGGATTGCCTACATCCATCTGAAGGATATTCGCCCGGATGTGCTGGATCAGGCACGAGCAGAGAAATCTGACTTTGTTGGTTGTATTCGCAGAGGTGTATTCACTGTACCAGGAGATGGTTGTATTGATTTTGCACCAATTCTGCAGGAGCTGATCACTCGTGGATACAATGGCTGGGCGATGCTTGAAGGAGAACAAGATCCTGCCATTCATAATCCGTATGAGTATGCGAAACGCTCTCTGAGTTACATGGAGTCTCTGTACTAGGGCAGTAAAGACAGCGCAATTAAAGGCAGTTAACCAGCCTAGCATCTATATGTGAGGCAAAATAAATTTAAACCAATATGAATTCATATAAATGGAGTAGAAATCATCTCCTAACCAATCGAGATTCCACCATAGAAAGGGGCTCAAACGCAATGACTTACGTATCCTTTCCGGCATCAAGGAAAAAGGATTTTACTGCCATTGGCCGCTTGTGCATCGACTTGAATGCCAATGAGATCAACCGTCCGATGGAAGAGACGATGACGTTTACCAAATATGTTGGCGGTTCTCCGGCCAATATTACGATCGGCATGTCCAGACTTGGCATGGAGACGGCTTTCATCGGCAAAATTGCTGGTGACCAGATGGGCAGATTCATCCAAAGTTATCTGGAGAAAAACGGGATTGACACTTCCAATGTGGTGACTGATAACACGGGAGCAGTAACCGGACTTGCTTTTACCGAGATCAAGAGCCCGACAGATTGCAGTATCCTGATGTACCGAGACAATGTAGCGGATCTTTTATTACAGGCCAGTGAGGTACAGGAACAGCTGATTGCGGATTCCAAAGTGCTGTTGATTTCTGGTACAGCTCTCGCTCAGAGCCCATCACGTGAAGCAGTAATCCAGGCACTGACCTATGCCAAAAAACACGGCACTATTATCGTATTTGATCTAGACTACCGTCCATACACATGGACATCGGATGAAGAAACGGCCGTTTATTATAACCTTGCTGCCGAGAAATGCGATATCATCTTGGGCACACGAGAAGAGTTTGACATGATGGAGACATTTGAAAATAACCCGGATCATAATGATCAGGTGACGGCACAGAAATGGTTTGATTTTTCAGCGAAAATCGTTATTATCAAGCACGGAAAAGAAGGCTCTATCGCGTATACGCGTGAAGGACTATCACACCGGGCCAACAGTTATCCTGCTCGTGTCGTAAAAACATTCGGTGCAGGTGATTCTTACGCGGCAGGTTTCCTTTACGGATTAATGCAAGGGTGGACGATCGAGCGCAGCATGAGCTACGGAAGTGCTGCAGCAAGTATCGTTATCTCCAGTCACAGCTGCTCGGATGCCATGCCAACGGTGGAACAGGTGGATGACTATATCGAACGTTGCAACCGTGGTGAAATTGTTCCGTCTTAATCACGTATAGAGTATGAACCTAAGCAGATCACAAGTGGAAGAAACGCATAGAAGTAACGCACATAAACGAGGGGAGACAACACACATGGGAAAAGGGACTTCAGAAGCGTCTGCAACAGTGACGAATGTACAAAACTGGATCGGGGGTGCTTGGGTAACCCCAACAACAACACGAACCGAAGCAGTGGTCAACCCAGCTACGGAAGAGGTTATTGCATACGTGCCGCTGTCTGAACAAGCGGATGTGGATCAGGCGGTACAGGCTGCACGGGAAGCATTCAAATCATGGAGCACTACACCGGTTCCTCGCCGTGCCCGCATTCTGTTCCGTTATCAGCAGTTGCTGGTAGAGCACTGGGAAGAACTGGCTAAACTGGTGACACTGGAGAACGGTAAAAGTTATGCCGAAGCTTACGGCGAAGTATTGCGCGGGATTGAGTGCGTTGAGTTCGCGGCTGGTGCTCCAAACCTCATGATGGGTAAACAGTTGCCTGATATTGCTACAGGACTGGAGTCGGGCATGTACCGTTACCCAATCGGGGTTATCGGGGGCATTACTCCGTTCAACTTCCCGATGATGGTACCTTGCTGGATGTTCCCGCTAGCGATTGCTTGCGGTAACACCTTTGTTTTGAAGCCGTCAGAGCGTACTCCGCTTCTTGCTGGACGTTTGGCAGAACTCTTCAAAGAAGCAGGACTTCCGGACGGCGTACTCAATATCGTTCACGGTGCACATGACGTTGTAAACGGATTGCTTGAGCATAAAGAAGTTGCTGCGATTTCATTTGTCGGTTCACAACCTGTTGCCGAATACATCTACAAAACAGCTTCTGCACATGGCAAACGTGTTCAGGCACTCGCTGGTGCGAAGAACCACTCCATCGTTATGCCGGATGCTGACCTTGATCTGACCGTAAAAGAGATTACAAGTGCAGCATTTGGATCAGCCGGCGAACGTTGCATGGCATGTTCCGTTGTTGTCGCTGTTGGCGATGTAGCGGATGCCTTGGTACAAAAGTTGGTGGAAGCGGCGGACCGGATCAACATCGGTAACGGTATGGACGAAGGTGTATTCCTGGGTCCGGTGATCCGTGGACCTCATAAAGAGCGTACATTGGGATACATTGAGTCAGGTGAACAGGAAGGTGCAACGTTGATTCGGGATGGACGCAAGGATCAGGCGGCAGACGGCTCCGGTTATTTTGTAGGACCAACTGTATTTGATCATGTAGATAGCACCATGAAAATCTGGAAAGATGAAATCTTTGCTCCTGTTCTTTCGGTGGCAAGAGTAGAAACGTTGGAGGAAGCGGTAGAACTGGCAAACCGCTCAGACTTTGCGAACGGGGCATGTCTGTTTACTCGCAGTGGCGCAAATATGCGTCAGTTCCGTGAAACGATTGATGCAGGTATGCTGGGAGTGAATCTGGGCGTACCTGCACCGATGGCCTTCTTCCCATTCTCCGGTTGGAAGAAATCCTTCTACGGTGATCTGCATGCTAACGGCACGGATGGTGTGGAGTTCTACACTCGCAAGAAAATGGTAACCACACGCTGGTAATCGTTTAACGCACAGTACGTATTGCAATACAGGGGCTGAGCAAGAGCTCAGTTCCCAGACACCATAGGGATGCAAATAGGGAGGATAACGGAATGGGCAAGGACAAAGTAAGAATTGGTATCATTGGTGCTGGACGTATCGGCAAAATCCATGCAGACAACCTGCTGCGTAACCCGCATGCCGAGATTGTCGCGATCAGTGATTTGTTTGCAGGACCTGAACTGGAGGCGTGGGCCTCTGAACGGGGCATCTCCGTTGTAACCAAAGACAGCAGTGAGCTCATTGCAATGTCAAACGTTGATGCGGTTTTAATCTGTTCTTCAACGGATACACATGTACCATTGATCGAGCAAGCAGCACAAGCGGGTAAACATATCTTCTGTGAAAAGCCGGTAAGTATGGACTTGTCCCAGACCGAAGCAGCCGTAGCGGCTGTAGCAAAGGCTGGCGTGAAACTTCAAATCGGGTTTAACCGCCGTTTTGACCACAATTTCAGAAGAGTACGCTCCCATGTGCTGGAAGGCACGATTGGTGATCCGCATATTCTCAAGATTACTTCCCGTGACCCGAGCCCGCCACCTGCGGAATACATCCGGGTATCCGGCGGGATTTTCATGGATATGATGATCCATGATTTCGATATGGCCCGTTATCTGTCTGGCAGTGAAGTTGAGGAAGTGTATGCTAAAGGCAAGGTACTCATTAATCCGGTATTCGCCGAGCATGGCGATGTGGATACAGCGATCGTTACATTGACGTTTGCTAATGGCGCAATAGGTGTGATCGACAACAGCCGTCAGGCCGTGTATGGATATGATCAACGAGTGGAAGTATTCGGTTCCTTGGGTAGCGCTTCGGCAGATAATGACCATCCGAATACGGCGGAGATCAGCACAGCGGCTGGACTGATGCGTGACAAACCACTGCACTTCTTCCTTGAACGTTACAATGAGGCGTATGTGCAGGAGACCGCTCTTTTCATTGATGCCATCATTCATGATAAACCGGTCATTGTAGATGGTAATGATGCTGTACAGGCGGAGCGGATCGCTCTGGCAGCCAAGATGTCCATGGAACAGGGAAGGCCTGTGAAGATGACTGAGGTTCCAGGTGCATCGCGTGAGACACAACCAGCCAATTAATTCGTAGCCCAAAAACATATGTTTTCTTCAAATGAATGAACGATACCGTCATACACACAAGGTTCATATCAGGTGATAGCAGACAAGTATGGAAGGAGTGGATGAATAACATGTCAGAACTTATCGTAAAACCTGCCGCAAACCCGGAGGCAGACGGAACAATATTAACGGTGACTCCGGAATCTGCTGGCTGGGAATACGTCGGATTTCAGGTTGCGAAACTAGCAGCAGGGGAGAAGCTAAGCCGTGAGAGTGGAGACCAGGAGCTCTGTGTTGTGCTTCTCAGCGGGCTTGCAAACGTAAGTACTCGGGAGCATACGTGGGAGAATATCGGGAAACGGATGAGCGTTTTCGAAAAAATCCCTCCGTACTCCGTCTATGTGTCTACGTTAGATCAGGTTGAGGTTACGGCACTTACCGAGCTGGAAATCGCGATCTGTGTTGCCCCAGGAAAAGGTACGTATCCTTCGCGCCTGATCGCTCCTGAGGATGTAGGTGTGGAAGGACGCGGTTACGGCAATCTGGAGCGGCACATTCATAACATTTTACCGGAGCAAAAGGAAGCCGACAGCTTACTGGTCGTTGAAGTGTTCACACCGGACGGTCACTGGTCAAGTTATCCGCCGCATAAACATGATCGGGATGCGTTGCCAGATGAATCATTGCTGGAGGAAACGTATTATTTCCGTGTGCAGCCGGAGCAGGGGTTTGCCATTCAACGTGTGTACACCGATGATCGTTCTGTGGACGAGACGCTTGCCGTGAAAAACGGCGAGGTAGTGCTTGTGCCGAATGGATACCATCCGGTAGGCGCACCTCCGGGATATGAAGTCTATTATCTGAATGTGATGGCAGGACCGACACGGACATGGAAGTTCCATAACGACCCTGATCATGAGTGGCTGTTCAAAAAGTAAAAGTCATAAGTAATTTCGTCTCCACATTGCGTAAGTAGTATTCCCCCTTCATAATAAGAAGATAATAATCATCTATGTATAATGAATTTATATATAGCACAAATGGGGAAAAACGATGAAAGCAACCATTTACGATATAGCACGCGAGGCGGGGGTATCTATTGCCACCGTCTCGCAGGTGATTAACGGCAAAGGCAAGATCAGCGAGAAACGTCGTGCCGAGATTATGGAGATCATGGAGCGCCTTCACTATCAACCGAGCGCAATCGCTGCTGCACTGACAGGCAAACAGACGTATACGCTAGGTCTGCTTGTACCGGACATTTCGAATCCATATTTTGCCGAGCTTGCCCGGGCAGTAGAGGATCGCAGCCGCCAGTTGGGGTATAGTGTGGTGATCTGCAGTACGGATAACAAGGACGAGCGGGTAGAGCGATACCTGAATCTGTTGCAGCAAAAAAGAGTCGACGGCATGATGATCGGAACCGGGATCGAGAATGCCGAGATTCTATCACCGCTCTTGCAGCAGTCGATGCCTGTTGCGCTGATTGCCCGCCATATGCCCGCATTGTCGGTGCATACGGTCACCATTGACGATATGCTTGGCGGCATATTGGCTGCACAACATCTGCTTGAACTTGGACATACGCGTCTGGCGGTCTTGTCTGAGCCATCCAAAGTTAGCAGCAGTCAAGAACGAGTACGTGGCTTCCGTGAAGCTTTACAGCGAGCAGGACATGTACTGGAGCGTGATCAGATCCGAGAATCAGCTGCAGACCTAGGTTCTGCCAAACAAGAGGCATTGCGGCTGCTCGGTGAAGAGAACCATCCGACAGGTATATTTTGTTGTAATGATATTCAGGCGATCGGTGCACTTCAAGCAGCTAAGGAGTTAGGACTACGTGTACCGAGGGATGTATCCATTATCGGATTCGACAATACGATTCTCGCTTCGGTAACGAGCCCGCCCCTAACCACGATTGCCCAACCGATTGAAGATTTGGGCCGCCGGGCAGTGGATTTGTTGATCGATGAGCTAAAGGATGAACAGAAGGCTCCACAAAAAATTGTACTTAAACCGGAGTTGGTGGTTCGTGATTCGGCAGGTCAAGCACCAGCAGAGCTGCGTAAATAGTCATAGCATTTGATGTAAAACACGGGATCTAACCGCACATGTTGATTATTTATCTGTTACGGTACCGTGCAATGTGTTCAATGGTGACTGTGACATATAACCAAACAGTAAACAGACCTCATTATGCACCATCTGGAGCAGAATGAGGTCTGTTTTATTATATCTATAAATCTGACTTCTTGATTTAATCAGCTTAGATATGCATATTCTTTTGCAGAGGTCATCCGTATCGTCTCGAAGATTACACTTTAAACTTTTTCACCTCGTCGGCCAGTGTTTTGGATTGCTCAGCCAATTCATTGGAACGCTCGGAGATGCTGGTAATGTAATTGAATTGCTCTTGTGTGGAAGAAGCCACTTCTTCTGTGGAAGCAGCACTTTGCTCCGACATAGCCGCAACGCTGGAGATTACCTCGGCCACTTTGCCGGCATTGTCGTCCAGTTCGGTCGTTGCAGAGGAGACTTGTTTCAACTGAGTTTCAATGCCCTCAATCGACTGCTGGATGCGTAAGAAGGATTCACGCATGTTGTACACGGCAGCAACCTGTTGCTCCATACCCTGTTCAGCAGTGCGTACTTCGTTAACACTCATTCCGCTGGCTGTCTGAATTTCATTCAGCAGTATGATAATGTCTTTGGCGGAGTCAGCAGATTGCTCGGCAAGCTTGCGGACTTCTTCTGCTACAACAGCGAAGCCGCGTCCGTGTTCACCCGCTCTGGCAGCTTCAATCGAGGCGTTTAACGCCAGCAGATTGGTTTGAGAGGCGATGCCTTGAATCATAGCGACGATGCCCTCAATCTTCTGAGACTTGTCGGCAAGCAGTGTAACCGACTCACCTACCCGGTCAATGGAGTGACGATTGCCGTCTGCCAGTTCAACCTGGTGATCCACGGCTTGCAGACCTGTGAGCATCGCTTCACCAGCGTCGCGTATCATCTCGACCGATTGTTCTACACTGCGGTTAATACCTCCAACGTTGTCACTCATAACAGTCAGACGACCAGATCCATCGTAGACGGATTCAGCTTGTGTGCTGGAGCCTTGAGCCAGCTCATCGGTGGCAATCGAAATTTGTTCAGCAATTCGTTTTGTATTCTCCGTGTGTTCCTGCATCTCTCCTGAAATGCTGTGTACCCGGTCAGCCGAGGTGGTGACTTGGCGTAGCAGTGTCCCGAGTTGATCAGACATCTGATTAAAGGCGACGCCGAGTTCGGCAAATTCATCTTTGCCCTTCGCATTAACCCGTCCCGTGAAGTCGCCGCCGGACATTTGCATGGAGGTCTGGTGCAGCTGTTTCAACGGTTTGATGAACAGAGTCGCAATCCAGTAAGCTCCAGCCAGCACAGCTAGAAGTGTAGCCCCAATAATTAAAATATAATTATTACGCAACTGATAAAATTCAGCATAGGCAAGTTTTTCTGAAATCACGGAACCGATCACCCAGCCTGTACTAGGAATCTGGTTATAGAATAACAGATAATCTTCGCCGTTGTATTGAAACGACTTCTCCCCTGAAGGGTTGCTCTGCATATCTGCCAGCAGGGGGCTTAATTCTGGATTATCCTTGGCAGAGGTGTTCAACATTTTATCCTCTGGATGGGCGAGAATCATCCCATTTTTGTCTATCAAAAAGGAGTACCCGAGTCCGTTTAGATTGATTTTATTAACGGTATCCGTTAAGGTGGAGAGCAATAAAACGCCTGAGACGACTCCTTCTAGGCTCCCCTGTTTATTATGTACAGGCATAGCCATGGAAATAGCGTATTTTTTAGTCATCATATCCTGATAAGGGTCAGAGAATATTAAGGTAGATGCTTGTTTGGCCTGTTCATACCATGGGCGTTTACGTGGATCGTAACCTGCATCCGGTGACCAATCTGATCCGTTCATGAAGGTACCATCTTTCTCTGAGCCAAAGTACAGATCGGATAGATAGTCTTTATTAGTGCCCATGTTCATTATTTTGAAATAATCCTCTGTAAGCGTGCCTTCAGGCACAGCTTGTTCGATTACAAAGCCTAAGGTTTCGACGACCTTGGCATTGCTCGCAATCCACCCCTCTAATTGGTTAGTTGCTGAATTCATTAATCCATGAAGTAGAGATTTGACGTTACGGGTAGCCTGATTTTCTGTTTGATACAAACCAAGAAGGGCAAGAGGCAGTGCAGTAATTAGCACAGAGGCCATAAACATTACCATTAATTTGGGTTTGAGCTTCATATTATTCCTCCTAGTATGTTGATTCTCTGTTGAATGAAACTCATGTGATGTTACAGAATCCCTTCCGT
This sequence comes from Paenibacillus sp. 4624, assembly GCF_050435065.1. Taxonomy (NCBI): domain Bacteria; kingdom Bacillati; phylum Bacillota; class Bacilli; order Caryophanales; family Paenibacillaceae; genus Paenibacillus; species Paenibacillus sp. 4624. The sequence goes on along the minus strand of NZ_JBNDJR010000026.1, from coordinate 17,300 downwards.
TCTCTGTAGTTGCTTTACCCCATGAAAAGTTCGATAGATCCATACCCTACCTGTTAAAAAACCACAAGCAAAATAACGATTATGATGTTGTGAATTACAGCTCTGGTATATGGAGTATATCGTCATTATTAAATTAAAATGTATAGCTTTTCGCGAGATCTTGTATATTTATACTTCTTATTTGAAAACGCTCTTTTAGACACACTGAGAATTAAAATGAGATATTATCCTAGTAAACCGCAGTTTATAAGCTACAGATAAACGAGAAAAATGATAAGGGCGCTTTCCAATGGAAAGCACCCTTTTTTAAACACATCATATTACACTCTTATTTCAATAAAAATGCCAATGCCTCATCATAGGTTTCCCATTGAAATTCAGTCTGATGTTCTGATTCTTTGGAGATTCGATTAAGTTGCATCTTGGCGATCGCTCCACCGACAGCTACACTGGCCCGTTTCATACCCAGGTCTTTCAGTCTTTTTTGATGCTCCACCATTTTCTCCTTCGTATCTTGCGGAAAAGCCTTCATGTGTATCATATTAACTATTACATCAAATGTGTTACCCAGTTGCGGGGCAATCTTTTCAATCTCTGCGTTGACTTGATCGACCTGCTCTGGTGAGACAATCCCCTCCCACGTAATCTCAATAATCGGTTTTGTTGAATCCAAACGTTTGACAGACATACAAGCAGCTCCTCATTGATTGTTTATGTATTTTATAAGTCTATTAGCCTATTAATTATACTGTTTTCTGCGATAGATGAATATGGATTTCACATGATTGTAGTTCTTTTGGACCATATAGTTCTAGTAGAGTAAAATACGGGGTCTATAACTCCGGTCATGCTTGGGTTCTGAAAGGATTCTAAAAAATCAAAAGCCGCCCGGAGTATAATCCCTAGGCGGCTTTTGTGAATATCAGTATTGCAAGGGAATGCCAGAATCGGTTATAAACCAATCTTCAGGCTTTCCCCTTCCGTAGCAATTCCTTTGGACAAGGCGATACTTAGTTTCTGCTCTGCAGTAAATCCTAGAGTTTCCCCATCATTCAGGGTGACATCGTTTTCGATAACATAGGTGGTTGTCATAAACATCATCTCAAAGACATCACTTAGGGGCTTAGACGATCCAGTAATTTCCATCTCAACTTTACCGAAGTTACGCAGGCCGTATGTATATGCTGAAGCCCCTTCGGTGTTTTGATACAGACCGATGAAGACCCATAGAGGTACCGGTAATTCATCCTCTTTAAGCCCACGGCTTACCTCCACATACTTACCTGCTTCAACGACAAGTGGAGACATGTAGATTGCGAGAGCATGATCCAATTGCAGTAATGCGGATGCGGTTTGAGTAAAAAGGATATGTCCCTGGATAGCATCCGTTGCATTGAGAACAGATACAATGATCTGAGACTGGTGCCGTGCAGTCACCTGTTCAGCTTCTGGCCAAAGAATGTTTAACTTTGCATTCTCCTCGACCTCTCGATCGGGTACAGGCGCGGCAATGTGAGCGCACACGACCTGCATTCCATCGACTTCAAAGAAGAGATTGCCTTCCTCGGCTTGTTCATTAATCTCAATATTCCATTCCATCTTCATCCGGTTGATAAAAAGATTAAAATCACAGTCTTCCCGTTCTAATAGCACAAATCCGACAATGGTTTGACTATAATCCGTCTGCGGAGCGGCATAGCTGGCTTGTGCCTTTTCCTTTTTGCGCCGACGAAGCTTGTCAAACAGCCCCATGACATGTTCCCCTCTCTACTCCCAGAACCATTCTGGTGATTGGTAAGATATACTTCCTACCTTACCATATCTGAGGGTTCAGTCGCAGATTATGCCTGTTTTAGACAAGTTACAGGAACAATACAAGCAGAAGTGCTATGATTGCTGGCAAACCCTGTTTGATAATAATGGATCTTGAAGAAGTTGCACCGCCGTAGAGAGCCGCAATGATTACACATGCTAAGAAGAAAATCTGAATATGCAACCCTACACTGGAATCCGGATACAACAGGCCCCAGATCAGACCAGCTGCAAGAAAACCGTTATACAGACCCTGATTAGCGGCAAGAGCTTTGGTGGAGTTAGCAAAATCCGGTGTAGTGCCAAACGTTTTCATCGTGCGTGGACGTGTCCACATGAACATCTCCATAATCATGATATAGAAGTGTTCAACAGCTACAATAGCGACAAAAATAGTACCGATCAAAAGAAACACCCTGCTTTCTAATATGTAATGAACGCCTAACATACTTAATATATAGATTAGCATATAAACGGAGAATTTCAAATTAATTTATCACAATTTAATTGCGTATATTGTAATTGGGTTTTATTCGTTATTATCTTCTAACTTTGAAAAGTGGGTAAGATAATAAGATACCCCCATCAGCATCTACCGATTATCAAAGATTCATACACAGGGTGGTAACAACACTCAGAGCAACAAGGGAAAGTGAATTATTCAGAAAGGGAGGGGAGCTTAATGGGAACAGCTCAATTTGTTCTGCTTGCAGATGATTCGTCTACATTTGTAACAAGGGTGGTGCCCTTTATAGATATTGAACTTGCTGGAATACCCGGTGATCGGCATTATGGTTTGTTAAGACCAGCAGATTCCCGTCAGAAAATCTACAAACGTGGTACGCCGATTGCTAATCGCCGGCAGATCAGCATCGTTTCTGAGGAAGAGTGCGCATTGATCGCCCAGAAGATGAACATTCCGGAAGTGCGTCCTGAGTGGCTCGGTGCCAATATATTGGTTCGAGGTATAGAGCGGTTGACTGAACTGCCCGTGGGAACCAGACTTCTGTTTCCCGATGGAACAGGTTTGATCTGTGAAGGAGAAAACCTGCCTTGTGTGCATCCGGGAAAAGTCATTGAGCAAATCTACGGACAGGAGGGTTTGCGCAAAAAGTTTGTGCCGGCCGCCCGCAAGAAACGTGGTATCGTCTGTTCCGTTGAACGTGAGGGTGTCATTCATACAGGTGACACGATTGAAGTGAAACGCTTGCCTTAGATACCCTGTTCTGATGGCTATATCTGCATAGATCTCATCCTGCATGGTTTCCGCCTCTATTTGATGGAACAGATGCAGACAACATCAAATATTCTTCGGGTGTGCTGCCAATAATGGATTTGAAGTCTTTAATAAAATGAGATTGATCATGGTATCCCAGGTCTTGAGATAACTTGCCCAAGTCGCACGCTAGGCCCTGTTCTATGCATTCAGCCGCATTTTGCAGACGATATAATTGGATGACTGTTTTGGGGCTGATGCCGACATATTGATTAAACAACCGCTGGAGTTTGCGTGTATGCAGATTCCAGTGGGCTGACAGCTGATCTACTCTCAGCATATCCCGATCTTGTTCAATATGTTGCACAATAGCACAGGTCAAGTTTGCTTCATTGTCCTCCGCAGGAAGGCGTGCAGAAAGCACCTGATCCACATAACGAGCCTTTTCCTCCATGGCGTTTTCACCAAGTAAAATATCTTCTAATGCTCTGGCACTGATGCCGAGCAGACCTGATACTTCAAGTGGTTTCCCGTAGAGTGTAGACACGGGTGCTTGAAGGAAGGGATAGAATCCTCCCGGTTTGAACTTTACGCCGAAAACAGAACCTTTGCCGTGAATAGCGTACGTAAATTTTTGATCAGAAGGTCCGAAAAAAAATGTTTTGTTTCGCTCAACGACCAGATTGACACAGGGGTTAGGTACTACATGCTGGGGATACGGGTCACTGTCTGCAAGATCCCAGGACACCATCCAGTAATGTTTGACAAAAGGGTTCAGTACCTCGGCTGGAGGTAGTCGCTGTAACTGATATTGTTGGTTACCTTTTTCCAGATGAAGTAGTCCCATGGAGGGAGGTTCGAGCTTGCTTGTCCTGTTCATCCCTGTGTGTTCTCCTTCCTGTTTGGAAATGACGGTGAAGTGACTTCGGATCAATTGATTTCCTTTAGTATAACCGATATTTGATCGTTGTCGCGTTTTTACAATACGAGCACTAGGTATAACGGTAGGATAGAAATGCGGGAGAACAGCCGTACTTTGAGTGTATAAAAGGGAGTGAGTAGCTGATGGATCTAAAATATGAATTTTATATCAATGCAGGACGTGAAGAAGTGTGGAATGCCCTGATTTCCTCCGAGGGTACGCGCAGTAGCTTCTTTGGCAGTGAGATTCGCTCGAATTTTCAACCTGGACAACCCTTTGCTTATGTTGGGCCGGGTAATGATGGTGAGGAAACCGTCCATGTATATGGTGAGATTCTGGAGTTTGAACCGCTCTCCACACTTAGCTACCTAGAACATCCAGGGCCCTCGTATCATTCCAATCATGCCGAGCTCCAGTCGAGAGTCATCTTCCAGTTAGAGACCGTGGGGGAATGTACGAAGCTGACGCTGATCAATGATCAGTTCACAGACAATCATCCTTCCTTTGCCAACGCGCAGAATAGCTGGTGGATGATTCTAAGTAGTATCAAGACATGGGCAGAGACGGGAAAAACGCTTAATTTTGGTTGGTAGAAGAGAATTATATTTACGTAAATCGAATGATACAAAAATACAGGAAGTCATCTAACAACGTTTATCTTCCCTAAATAAGGGGGGATTTGCGTTTTTTTTTACATTGGAGACTTTAGACCTACATTTCTTGTCAATATATGTCGAAGTATATATAAATACACCTTACATAAGAGGGGATACCGCGATGTTTTTGAAACGTAGTGAAGTAAGCAAATCAAATCGTGTAGATTCACATGAGCAATTGCTAAGTTACAGCCGTCGTTTGCTTGAGAACGCTCAGAATGGCCAGTTTTGGAGTGGGACAGACGCTGATGCACAAGGCAATGATGAAATTTCGGAGAATATTCGGAAAGCAGTACAACTGATGCAATCACAATATGAAAATGCACAGATGCGTCTTGCCATGTTGAATCAAGCGCTCCAAGTGGGTATATGGGAGTCGGAGATCGTTGCGGGTAATCCGCTGGATAACAATAATATCATTTCGTTCTCCAAGGAGTTCCGTGAGATGCTGGGTTACAGTAATTCGAAGGAATTCCCCAATGAGTTCGCGAGCTGGGCTAAATCCGTACATCCAGAGGACAGACCACAGCTTGTGCAGGAGATTACGAGACATGTTAATGATCCGAGTGACCGAGCGGGATATAACATTACAAGCCGTATGCTTTTGAAAAATGGAGAAGCACGTTGGTTCAGATGCCTTGGACGACTTGTGAGAAATGCTGCAGGTGCTCCAGTTAAATTAATTGGAGTTATGTTCGACATTCATGAAGAGAAGACCAAGTCAGATGAACTGGAAGCACTCGTGACCCGATATGATCTGGTCAACCGTGCCCTTGTGGAGGCGCCGTGGGATATGACGGTAGTTGCTGGGGATGTGGTCAATCCAAACAATGAATTCTGGTGGTCCCCGCAATTCCGGAGAGAGCTTGGCTTTAAAAATGAAGAGGATTTCCCGAACATATTCAGTAGCTGGAGCAGTCGTCTTCATCCCGAAGATCATGATCGTACGATTAATGCATTTGCTGAACATATGAATGATTACAGCGGTAGAACGCCGTATGACCTTGACTACCGTTTGCAACGTAAAGATGGGGAGTATCGCTGGTATCATGCGGGTGGTGAAACTATTCGTGACGAGAATGGCGTACCGCTTCGTGTTGCGGGGACAATTCGGGATGTGACTCACCAGAAGAACAAAGAAGTCATTGTTGAAGCGATGAATTTGAAAACAAAACAGTTGTCCGAGTCCATCGAAGAGATGGTGCGTGGCATTAACTCCATTACGGATCAGGCACAGGAGCTGGTTAATGCTCAGGAATTATCCGCTGATGCGGCAACACAAGTTCGGGATAGTGTGGACGATACGAAAAGTATTACAGCATTTATTCGAGAGATTGCCAGTCAGACGAATCTGCTTGGTTTGAACGCAGCCATTGAAGCTGCACGCGCAGGTGAACTGGGCTTGGGCTTCGGCGTTGTAGCTGGCGAAGTGCGCAAACTGGCCGATCACAGTTCGGAAGCTACCGTTAATATTGAAGATAGCATGCAGAAGATGAAAACGTTGATTGATCATATTTTGCAGCATATCGGCAACATGTCCACATTGACTCAGAATCAGGCGGCGCTGACACAGCAGGTCAATGCTTCAATGGATGAGATCAATAACATGTCGCAGGATCTGGTTAACTATTCGCGCAACTTGTAGAACGATGTTAAATCAAAGTTAGGTGTTTACACGGAACACTCCGATGACAGAATAACCTTTCAATCGCTGTTATCCCCAGATTTTTTTGTTCCCTTTCCTAGATGTGAAAATCCGGTGATAAAGGCGAGCGCTTCGCTTTTCCAGGTTTTTTCTGTCCTCTCCGTTTCTGTGTAAAAAATAGATCGATTTTTTCTCGTTCAACTTTTATGTAGTAAGTAAACATCAAAAAATCCACCGGATTTCATATCCCGGTGGATTTTTGATTTCATACTTTTATCGAATGCTATGCTGTGATACGTAATTATACTTGCTGTACTTTAATCAGGTTGGTGTTACCTGATCGACCGATTGGAACACCGGCTGACAATACGATAATGTCACCTTTTTCGATGTAACCTGTTTTGATCGCATTTCGTGTTGCAGATTCGAACATTTCATCCGTTGTTGTCACCTTATCACCCATTACCGGAATAACCCCGGAGAGCAGACAGATTTTGGACAGCACTTCCTCATGTTGAGTGACTGCGATAATTGGTGCTTTTGGACGATATTTTGAGATCATGCGAGCGGTAAAACCACTCTCTGTTGAAGTGATAATGGCTTTAGCATTCAGAACGAGGGAAGAGCTTACTGCTCCCTGACTGATGACTTCGGTAATGTCAGCCACTTGTTGTGCAGATTTTTGGTTGAATTGTTCTTTGTAATCGATCATTGTTTCTGCGCGACGTGCAACAGCAGCCATCGTACGAACAGATTGGATCGGATATTTACCAGCAGCGGATTCGCCAGACAACATTACAACGTCAGCGCCTTGCAGTACCGCATTTGCCACGTCACTTACCTCAGAACGTGTTGGACGAGGGTTTACTTGCATGGATTCCAACATGTGTGTAGCGACGATAACCGGTTTGCCGGCTTTGTTACATTTGTCGATCATTTCTTTTTGCATCATCGGTACGTCTTCAATGGGAACTTCAACCCCGAGGTCACCACGAGCTACCATAATGCCGTCTGATGCTTCGATGATATCATCCAGGTTAGTCATGCCCTCTTGGTTCTCGATTTTGGAGATGATCTGTACATGGTCTTGACCGCGTTCTTTGAGAATGCTACGGATTTCACGGATGTCATCGCCTTTACGAACAAAGGATGCTGCGATAATTTCGATGTTGTTCTCGATCCCGAATCCGATGTGCATTACGTCACGCTCGGTAACGCCTGGCAAAGTCGTTTTGATTCCCGGCAGATTCACACCTTTACGTGGTTTCAGGATACCGCCGCTAATGATTTTGCAGTGAATCTCTGAACCTTCAACAGACAATACAGTTAGATCAACCAAGCCGTCGTCAATCAGAATGCGATCTCCTGGTTTAACAACCAGATTCAATTCAGGGTAGTTTACAGCAATTCGCTCTACATCGCCGAGAACATCTTCTGTGGTAAGCGTTAGTTCTTTACCGGCTTGAAGGTGAACGGAAGCTTCTTTTAATTTTCCGATACGAACTTCCGGTCCTTTGATGTCCATCATGATCGGTACATATTTGTTCAGTTCAGCAGCAGCTGTACGAATGTTGTTAATTCGAGTTACGTGATCCTCAAGCTCTCCATGAGCCATATTCAGACGTGCAACTGTCATACCTTCCTGAATCATTACTTTCAACGTTTCGATTGAGTCACAAGCAGGTCCCATAGTACAGATAATTTTGGTTTTCAACATGCTAATATCCTCCTCATATTTAGTGCTTATGTGTATATTGTAGCGTTTTCTGTCGAATCACGATATGAACTATAGTACAATGATTAGAGTATAGTCCGATAATGAGGTGTTATATGGTTACTCCACTTGAAGTACATCATGTGAATGGCGTAGGGTGGTACGAAGAAGCCGTGCAACCACAAGGGATTTGGCGTCTCAGTTTGGTTACATATGGAAAATGTGTATATTGGGTGAACGGAGATAAACAGATCATGGAAAAGGGTGAATTGCTCCTTATTCCCGGAGGGACACCTTATTATGGAAAGAGCATTCCTACGGTTACGCACACCCAATTTGTTATTTTATTAAGGCAAAATGAGACTGCAGAACTGCCTGCATTCGAACAGCCTGAACCCTTGAGGCACAGACCAGGTTGCTACGAACTGATTCATCAGCGAATGAAGGTAATTCAGCAACAATGGGAAGAGCGGCCTTCTTATTATGCCATGATGAGCCAGGCCTTATTGATGGAAGTCCTAATTTATATTAACCGGGAACTTGATCGCGGTATCATTCCGCCAGAGAGGCATCGGTACGTGGAACGGATGAAAAGATATATTGAGCAGCATTATCGGGAGAAAGTGACTAAGGAAGAGCTTGGTGACGAGATCGGGAAATCTCCCAACTATGCGGCCTCACTGTTCAAAAGTGTAACGAATCAAACGATTAGCGAGTACGTTCATGATCAACGGATGAAAAGGGCTCTGTACCTGCTCACCGAGTCACAGCTCTCCATCCAGGAAATTGCCGAATTCCTCGGCTACCGGGATTTGTCTTATTTTTACCGCATATTCAAACGGCTCATGGGCAGTCCGCCATCCGATCTCTTGCATGAGCGTCCGCCAATTGTGTAACGAATGACAGCCATTACTGATCTGGTAGGATTTTTAATAAATAACTTTGGTCTGATGAATACGAAAAAAGAGGGCACTTGAGCCCTCTTTCATTAATATTATTATTGTTGAAAATGTAACATGTCGCCACCTGTTTAGCCATTATATTTGTTCCAAAACTACGTTAGGCATTTCGGCTTGGCTGTGTGGACCGGAGTGGTTGCTTGCTGTTTTTCCGAGTCTGCCCCAGACGTTTGGCAAAGACATGAACTGTCCAATAGGCGGCTTCAGCAAAAGCAATACCACCAACGACGTCCAGCATGGAATGCTGTTTGACGAATACGGTTGAAGCAATAATGAGCCATAACCAGATGGAGCCGAAGATTCGCACTGCAGGATTAACGTTCAGATGTCGGTTGAGAATGATGAACAGCATGTAGCTTGTTAGACAATGGACGCTTGGAAAACAGTTCACAGGCGCATCATTGGAATAGATGAATTGCACAAGCACACTGCTTAGATCTGTTCCAGTCACTTCCGGACGTGGTACATACGAGGGGAACACCACAAAGCAAACATTGGCTGCCATCACCCCGACGTTATAAATGAGCAGTGTACGCCAAAATAACGACTTATTCGTTAGACCAAGATAAAGAAAGCTTAGATATAATATAGGCATCCAGCTGACATATGGAATAATAAATTCTTTAATGAAAGGAATCTGTGTATCAATCCAGGCATAATTGTAGAATATATCACTTCCCGCTCGGCTACCTAGGAACATATAAATCGATCCTTGAAGTGGTATACATAGAATGGCCAGCAGATGTCCCCATCGTTGAAAAAATGCTTTCATAAAATCCTCCCTGATTCGATATACATTATAGAATTCATCATCTAAGCTTTATAGTCATTTGACGCTAAAATAATGAAGTGCCCCTGCAGATAAAACTTAAGTCTTACTATAATGGACAGGCAAAGGGTTAAGCCATACCTGATTTTAGGGTAAAAAACAATTCGATATATCTCTTTTTTGTTACTATTTAAGTTTTTATCCATATCGAGATAGGGATAGAAATGACTATTCTATGACGAAAGATTCATATCGTCTTGATAGAGATGTTACTATTCTGAAATTACAAAGGACTGGAATCTCCCTTACGAAGCATTCAAGCTGTTCATGCAAGGTATTATATTACGCTCTCTTTGGAATGGGTACACTTGCTTATGAAAAGGATCGTAGAACTTTTACTTTTCCTATCGTTCTAATATATCCTTGCCTGTTTTTCGTATTTCCCGCAATCGTGGTATACTTTAGACAGTGGGAAGTTTGGAAAGAGAAGCTTGACCATGGTGTAATTGTAGAACGGCAGGTGAAATAATAATGGAAAAGACAGCGCAGGACGTAGCTGAATGGATGGTTTCTGAGATTAAGTTTACAGGCACACTTCGTCAGGAAGCTGCAATAGAATATGTAAGAACCCATTACGGAGAGCATTTTGTTTTTGTTAATGAGAACGGTAATGCTTCCTTGTCCAAAGAGGTGAAAAAAGCATTTCGCAAGCTTCATGGCGGGCGGGTTGCTTGGGATCGCGATGCTTTTATGTGGGCATGGACTTAGCTTGTAGTTACGCTGGGTGCCGGCATATTGTTACTTTGACTCTAAATACGATTGGAACAGTTGCCTAAATATGATGGATATGCAAGAACAGAACATTTTCACAAATCATGTATAAGTTGGATGGGAACTGCATATCCTTTCATAAGACACATGCAGACGATAGGTCAAAGGGGACAACACAGGCCGGTTATGGCATGAAGATAATAAACAGGTATTTCCAAAGCTGTTTGAAAAGAAAATACAATGATTTGCTTTTTGGATCGATTAGAGGTATAATAAGAATCAAGTTGTACAAAGCAGAGTGGAAAACCTAATTCACATATTGTAAAGGGCGATCACTTATAGTTTATGACTGGTACCTTTTTCAATGTGTGAATTTTTATTTGCTTGCTGCAAAGAACAAAGGAACATGTTAATCTTTATTTGGAGGTGTAATTCACATGCAAAACGGAACAGTAAAATGGTTCAACGCTGATAAAGGCTTCGGTTTCATCGAAGTTGAAGGCGGAGAAGATGTATTCGTACACTTCAGCGCTATTACAGGCGAAGGCTTCAAAACGCTGGACGAAGGTCAACGCGTGCAATTTAAAATTGTACAAGGAAACCGTGGTCCTCAAGCAGAAGAAGTTGTAAAACTGTAATTAAAGCATAGCTGCCTTTAACATGTTATAATGATAAAGGCAGCTTCTTTTTTTTGATTTAAATAGATGAAGTTGCCCAACCGTTGTCGAGGCAGAAGTTCGGCGGACGTTACACTTCCGCTAAGCAGTGGCTTTTGTGAAATGACGTCAGTAAGATGTGTTTCCATAACAAAGGGGGTAGAAGTCATGTATAATCGCAAAAAACCGTTGGAAGAAATTCCACAAGCAGATGCGGCAATCTGGGAATGCACGAGTGATACGTGCAAAGGATGGATGCGGGACAATTTTGCGTTTGATACCGTGCCTACTTGTCCAATATGTGCTTCTGAGATGGTTAGCACGACTAGGATGCTACCATTGCTTGAGAATTCGAATAGTAACCTGAAAACGATGTCTAAAGGAAATCGGATTTAATATAGCTTACCCGCCTCTCACGAGGTGTTTTTTTTTAGAAAATGAACATCCGTTACTGAGGTAGGGAATTAAATAAGAACATCCTGGCATTCGTTTAAGGCGAATGCCTTTTTTGTTGCATAAAAAGGACCTCTTCCTGTTCCGTAATCGAACAAGGAGAGGTTTTTGTTGATTGCTAATATAGATGCAATAGCTATTTGTTATTGAGATTTAGATAAATAAGAATGGAAGAAGGAACAATGTAGCAATTAGGGCAACGTCATAGCCAGCTCCGTATCCGTAACCGCCATAACCACCGTATCCACCGCCATATGGGTAGCCACCATAAGCTGAAGATTTAGCTTTTCTGGCTGATGTTAATTTCTTTTTGTTTACTCTACGCAGTTGTTGCTTGGATTGGATGGAAGACAGCCGTGGACCTTGGAAACATTCATTCAAGTAGACCTTCCCATCCCGGCAACCTCCAAGTGTACCATACATATGCGTACCGTCTCTCATGACAAGACAGACAGGGCGTCCCACATGCGGTGACACCGTTTCTTCACATACCGGATGAATTCTGTGCATGCATATCCCCCTCATAGTTGCGGTTTGCCGCCTGAAATCAACGGTTTGTATATCATAGTAGGAAATGAGTGGATTGGTATGGACGAGTACCCGGTTATCTCCATAGTCAGGAGCGGTTTTTCGGTTTGTTCCATAGACTGGAGAGAGGGAAGGAGGGGAGTCATGGATTATCATGATTTACTTGCTCGTTTAGGAGAAGGAAGTGCTCATCCTGGCGGATTTTCGGCTACACTGCAACTGCTTGATTCATTATCGCTGCCTGCTCGGGTTCATGTTCTGGAGATTGGGTGCGGTACGGGAAGAACAGCATGTTATCTGGCTCAGCAGGGGTACAACGTAACGGCAGTTGATCTGCACCGTCACATGCTGGATAAAGCGGTAAGGCGTGCACGTAAAGAGCGGGTTGATGTGCGTTTTATCCAAGCCGATGCTACAGCATTACCCTTGCCAGATAACCACGTAGATGTAGTGTTTATCGAATCGGTAACGATTTTCACCCCATGGCGCAAAGCACTGGCTGAGTATGGGAGAGTACTGAAACCTGGAGGGCTACTTGTTGATCGGGAGATGGTTTTATCGGGAAGAAAAACGGAACTGATGAGTCGCAGACTGAAGCAATTCTATGGGATACGTTCACTGGTAACTGTGTCAGCTTGGAAGAAACGACTGAGTGGATGTGGATTTTCTGAAGTTAAAGTGAGGGAACAATCGCGTACTATGGGCAAGTGGGGAGTCGATCACGACCCTTTACGTGAAATGGATATGAACTGGCTTGAGGATAAAAATATACAGCGAATGAGTCGCACCAATGACCGGTTGCTTCTGAGGTATGGAAAAAGGCTGGGGTATGCCGTATTTACAGCGAGAGTTGCTACGGAAGCTGGGCCAAATTGAAAAGGGGCAACCCACATTCGTTATGATGTGGGTTGCCTCTTACGTTTATAAGCAGGGTGACTGGAGAGTTTTGCACCAAGTCCAAGTCAATCTGGCCCTGAGTACAACAAGTGTTCTAGATGAATACGGAACTATAGATTACAGCATGTCGTTATCAATGATGCGCCAGTGATGTTTGAGCAGTGCTTCCAGCTGTGGTTTATCCTTAGCACGGAACGCACTTAAAATCTGTCTGTGCTCTTCATTGACTTCATGCAGCACCTCGGATAGTTTCGGCTTGTTATCACTGACATAGGATTGACGGATAAAGCTGTTCTTCAGTGTGTTCAACATTTCGATGACGGTGGCGTTGCCGCAGCGCTGGATGTACAGGTTGTGGAACAGATACTGATTTTTGCTGTAGGCAGCCAGATCAAGTTGGTTGATATCTTCATCCATGCGGGCGATCAGGGCTTCCATTTCTAAAAGTTCTGACGCTTTGAGATGATCCGCTGCAAGCGTGGCGGCCAGTGCCTCCAACGCACCGATAGCCTGCGAGAATTCAAGCTTTTTGCTTGTATCAAAAGGAGCAACAATAAATCCCCTGCGTGGGATATATTGCAATAGATTGTCAGAGGTCAACTGAAATAAAGCTTCCCGGGTAGGGGTGCGACTGATATCCAGCTTTTTGCAAATTTCGGCTTCGTTAATCTTCTGGTTGGGAAGTAGCGTCCCGTCCTGAATCTTCTGAGCGATGTAATCGTAGACATGATCTTTCAAGGAACGGTACTTAGGAACCTCCATACAAATTCTCCCTTCTATATGTATAGTGACGATCAATGGTTAATGAAGCCATACAGGGCGCGCTGTTCCGGGTGTTTCAAGTTTTTATCATCTTACCATCGAGGGGGGAGTTGGGCAAGCAAAGTTCACACGCTGGGAGCTACATGAGCGGCGGTAGTGAACGGGAAACATTTTATGGAATTATAGTCTGAAAATGATCAAAAAAGCGTTGTCATCCCCTTATAGGTTTGCTACTATTGAAAATATAAATAAGTGCATATCATATTATGTATATTGTATACAGATTTGCGATAGGTACATTCTTGGTCTTCATCCGAGAACTAATGGTTCATCTTTAAGAAATATAAAGTTAATGTGATATGTTGGAGTGCTGGTATACAAACAGGGCGGATGCGGAAAAAGAGGAAACAAGTCGTAAACGCAGATCAACTCGCATACACTGTTACTGTATTTTGTATACAATATTATGCGGAAGGTTGTGAAGGAATGCCAGATACCGAGATGTTCATTCAATGGTCGGAGACGTATGCTGCGCCTAATTATCATCCACTTCCCATCGTCATTGAACAGGCAGGAGGGGTATGGGTCGAGGACCCTGAAGGCCGCCGCTATATGGATATGTTAAGTGCGTATTCAGCGCTGAATCATGGACACAGACACCCTGTCATTATTCAAGCGTTGAAAGATCAGGCAGACAAGGTCACATTGACATCACGGGCATTTCACAGCCATGCTGCAGCAATATTTTATCAGAAACTATCCATGTTTACAGGTAAATCCAAAATATTAGCTATGAATACGGGAGCAGAGGCGGTTGAGACAGCAGTAAAGGCCGTACGAAGATGGTCATATCGTTGCAAAGGTGTACCTGAAAATCAGGCCGAAATCATCGTATGCTCTGGCAATTTTCATGGGAGAACGCTGACGGTTACTTCTTTTTCTTCGTCCGCTGAGTATAAAAAGGATTTTGGGCCGTTCACACCTGGGTTTCGAATTATCCCTTACGGTGATCTGGAGGCTTTGAAACAAGCGATCACACCGAATACAGCGGGTTTCCTTGTAGAGCCCATTCAGGGTGAAGCGGGGATTATTATTCCTCCAGCTGGATACTTGTCAGAGGCGTTTGCGATATGCAGACAGCAGCGAGTCTTGACCATGGCGGACGAGATCCAAACCGGATTTGGAAGAACGGGGCGCCGATTTGCCTCTGATTGGGAGAATGTCGAACCAGATATATGGATTATGGGTAAAGCGCTTGGGGGTGGTGTGATGCCGATTTCGGCAATTGCCGCCGAAGCAGACATCCTGGATCTGTTTGAACCGGGATCACATGGTTCTACGTTTGGGGGTAATCCGCTTGCCTGTGCGGTAGCAGTTGCCGCTTTGGATGTTTTGGAAGATGAGCAACTTGCGGAGCGGTCAGAGCGGCTGGGGAATTATTTTATGGAACAACTTCAAGGTATTCAAAGCTCTGCTATACGGGAAATTCGGGGCAAAGGTCTTTTCATTGGGGTTGAACTCGATGGTCCTGCCCGACCTTATTGCGAACGTCTGATGTCGGCAGGATTGCTTTGTAAGGAAACGCATGAAACTACGATTCGTTTGGCTCCTCCGCTAACCATAAAGGAATCAGAGATTGATTGGGCTATAGAGATCATTAAAAATGTGCTTGGTGATGCTTCATCTTAAGGGTAAGGTGCATCAGTGGGCAGTAGTTCAACAACGATGAAAAGGAGCGATACTTTATGAAGAATGAGGATGTTTTGGCTGCTGGAGAGCAGGCGATGCGAAATGTATCTGGTCAGGACACGGGTCATGTAAAGACTCAACAACAAGAAGTGGCTCTGATTAAAGTTCCTTTTGGGTTAGCGGGTGCAAGAAATGGGGCTGAGTTGGGCCCTGATGAACTGATCACTGCCGGATTGAAACGCGAAATTGCGAGTTTGGGATTTCCCTTGAATAGAGAGGTGCGTGTGGATTGCCCTGCACAGTCGGCAACTCCACTTGGGCGCAAGACAGTAAAGTATTTGAATGAGGTTCAGCAGGTCAGTGAGCATGTGTGTCAAGAAGTAGCATCTGCTCTCGAAGAGGGAGCTTTTCCAGTTGTACTTGGGGGAGACCATAGCGTGGCCATCGGTACTTTGGCCGGGTTAACTGCTCATTACAACAATTTAGGGGTGATCTGGTTTGATGCCCATGCAGACTTGAATACGGAAGAACATAGCTTGACTGGAAATATGCATGGAATGAGCGTGGCTGCATTTCTTGGGCATTCGACTTTTAATCTGTCACAGATCAAAGGTGCCGGTTCCTTTGTTCATCCTTCCAACCTGGTCTATATCGGACTCCGTGATGTGGATGACTACGAGAAGGAGCAGATCAGAGCATTGGGCATTCGAGCTTTTACGATGCATGATATTGATCGAATGGGGATGCAACACGTCATTGATCAGGCAATGGTGATTGCGGGAGATGGGACGGAAGGTATTCATGTTAGCTTTGACATGGACTGCCTTGATCCGCGTGAAGCGCCAGGGGTTGGAACGCCTGTGCCGGGTGGGCTGAGTTATCGAGAAGCGCATTTTGCGATGGAGTGTTTAGCTGCGAACAACCGGGTTGTATCTATGGAATTGGTTGAAGTGAACCCGCTACTTGATCAAAACCGGCATACAGCGAGGCTGGGTGTTGGGTTAATTGCATCTTTGTTAGGTAAGTCTATTCTATAGAAGGAAGAAGAGAGCGCTCAGAGGGCACAAGTATGATCTATAAGGTGTGTTGCCGGGGAGTTGTGTTATAGGTCAGCTGAAACATTATGCTGATCATTTACGCGGCTTCCCTGTATTTAAGTAGGTTGATAAATGTCCTTAATAAGTTGTAACCGTTCGTGTGATGATGTTATTCAGGTTATAATAGAGTGCAGTATACGACATAGTTAGAAGCTGATTAACAACGAGCTGCATAATGAGCTGCTCAAGATCTACACTGTCCCATGTAACATTACATCTTCTATCTCGTTTCTTGGGTTGTGAAATAAAAGCAACATCGTGAGTGCATTATACAAATTCATAATTGGATAGGATGTCTTAAAGTTCGTATATATAATGATATAAGTCCTGGTCCATATGATGAAATCTTATATTTTTAAAATAAGTGTTGCATTGTTATGTCATACATGGTATATTCTAATTCCGGCCAAGAAAACACGGTTCACACGGTGCGGCAAGTAAATGAAAACAAGCTTCGAAAGAAACTTGAAAAAAAGCTTGCAAAGTTGGTTCGGAGATGATATGATATAAGAGTTGCTGAAACGAACTGGTTTCGGTAGCAAGAAAAGTTTGATCTTTGAAAACTGAACAACGAGTGAGTAACGATCTTGCTTGCAAGATCGACGCTGGAAAAATCGGTACACGTCTTCGGACTGTATGATTTTGAAAGCAAAATGAGATTTTAATCTCGTCAGATTCAAAATGAGCTTATCGCTCTTTTCAATAACTTTATTGGAGAGTTTGATCCTGGCTCAGGACGAACGCTGGCGGCATG
>NZ_JBNDJR010000025.1:0-35962 GCF_050435065.1 Paenibacillus sp. 4624 | reverse complement strand
CCAACCCAACCCAACCCAACCCAACCCAACCCAACCCAACCCAACCCAACCCAACCCAACCCAACCCAACCCAACCCAACCCAACCCAACCCAACTCAGTGGTGGAGCAAGTATGTGTAAACTACTTAAAAACCATACAACCAATACTCCAACATTTCTAACGATCACAGATGAGCTTATTTGCACGATTTTGAGCTCTTTGAAATTCTAACGATCACCAGGGAGCTTATTTCAGCAAAAACACATAAAGTAGGCCTGTTTTCACATCAAATGACCGAAATAAGCTCTCCTGAGATCGTTAGAAAATAAAAAGGTACGATATACGCCAAATAGCGTCTCTGGTGATCGTTAGAAAATTTCTGCTCATAAGTTTCGCGCAAGACTACGGCCGGTTCATCATCCACAGCTAAAAAACTTTGAAATGATGTGTAGCCATCAGAGACCATGGCCAACTGAGCCACTATGGAATCACATTTAGATGTAGACGTGGAGAGCAGGATATCGGGAGCACTAATACCTCAGCACATTGCTAAGAAACGTTCACACATAATGAGACACGTCTAACGTGACACAGTAGAGAACCATTTACTCATAAATCAGCCACGAGCAAGTAATCATTAACATAAACCTAAATACTGCGATGCCACATCCACTATTAGTTGCTGCGGAATCAAACGCAATCGTTACACGATGGAATAACGTTCGCCACATGCGTCTAATAACTAAACCACGAAACAACGCTCGCCAAGCGCGTCCCAATACTACACACGCTATGGAATAACGTCTGCTAAACACGCCTAACCACCGCACCACGGAACTGCTTTCACTATGTCTACGTGACACGTGCTAAAACTGCACGCAGGAAATCCGACTGCGTAGCCGAGCCACATCCGAGCCACAAGCACTTGCTCATTTTACGCTCGTAGAGCATAAGTGCGATATCGCTGATTGCCGCTCGCGACATATATTATTTGTTGCTCCAACAGGTTGCGGAGAACCCTTCTCGTATGTACGTCAGAGATACGCAGATGTGTTGCCAATTCCAAAGGTGTAAACGGCCGTATTATACGTCTCGCATACCGTACGGCCTCAGCATCCAACCAGTTCAGGGCGGCGGGCGCATCTGAAGCCATAAATTTACCCTTAAACGCTAGCATCAACTGTTGACACTGTTTAGGTTCGTCTCGAATGGAGAGGTAAGCAATCGGCAAAAAAATCCAGTCATCTAACGTTAGCAGACAATGTCGCCAGCATAGATCTTTGAAACGTCTCACATCAAGATCTCGAGCATGAGGCCCGTAACCCTGAATCTCAATACCACCCTTCACACCATTCCCTGGTAAGTATGCAAGATCCAAGTAACGATAGCCGTTGTGAAAATCTCGAACTTCCCATTCGGGATGTAAGTGGTTGAAATTTTTCATCACGGGGAACCAGACGGAACGCAAAAATTCCAATGTACCGTGTTCAAGCCCATGTTCAATCCGCGATCGAACGCGGGGGTTGGTTTCTTTTGCGAGTAGCACTTTGATCCATTCTTCATATGCCTCATCAAAATTTTGACTTATTGTACTCATGGCATGAAAACCTCCTAGAAAAGTTAGAGGAAATGTAAAAAGCCGCTCTATCCATTTCCATCATCCTCATAGGAAGAGTAGAAAATGAACAAAGCGGCGTGTGCTTCACGACCAATTAGATGCTATGACAGTAGCAGGCCCAGTCAAAAGGCTGAGCATCCAGATGACTCTAAATTCGGTGTCTCACACAAGTATAGCTCACACCAAGTATCAAGGGCAACGCTTATACAAATTAAATGATTTAGCCACAAATCATACGATCTGTATATCAAACTTGCATTCAGGAATATCACCATTTTTGGGGAATCCTATGCCTGACACAAGTAGGATTTCACAGGTTAATATCTTTCACGTACCGTGCACCTCACCCGTTCAGATGAGAATCCTCAATCCCTTGTTCTACACGTTGTTCACCTTTTTTACGGGCAAACGTGATTTTGAGCAGTGGTGGTGTGACCAGTGTGGTGACGATGACCATAATGATAACGCTGGTAAAATATTCAGCATCAAGTAAACCTGATGCAAGTCCAGTCGAGGCAATAATAAGCGCAACTTCCCCTCTGGAGATCATGCCTGCCCCGATGGCAATTGAAGAAGAACGATCAAAACCAGTCAAACGGGCTCCTGCCCCGCCGCCAAGAAGCTTGGTGACAACAGCAACGATGCTGATGACGATGATCAAGCCAATCTGTGAGCCTACGCCTTCAAAAGTTACATTCAGTCCAATGCTAACGAAGAAAACAGGTACAAATATACTGTACGCGATCGGTTCCACCTTTTGCTCCACTTCATGCTTGAATCCAGTTTGAGAAATTGCGATGCCTGCCGCAAATGCACCGATAATACCTGCAACACCCATCCATTCTGCAAAATAAGAGAAGCCAAAGCAGACGATAAGTCCTGCTGTAATGACCGTTTCTGTAACCCGCAGCGGAGCCATCCATTTCATGATTCGTGGTACAAGCAGCCAGCTTGCTGCAATGATGATGACGAAGAACAACAGCTTTTTACCAATAAGCCAGCCAATGGAAACATCACCGCCACCTGTTCCGAGTACACTCATCATGACAGCGAGCAGTACAACGACGAGCACATCATCCACTACCGCTGCTCCCAGAATGGTGGTACCCTCACGTGAACCAAGCTGGTTCATATCCTTCAAGGTTTGCACGGAAATGCTTACCGAGGTGGCACAGAATAACAGGCCGAAGAACAGCGCGTGTGTCTGGGACATCCCAAAAGCTATTGCCGAACCATATCCTCCGATAAAAGGTAAAATGACTCCGCCCACCGCCACAGCGAAAGCGGCCTTCCAGTTTTTCTTTAATTGCTCCAGGTCGGTTTCCAGACCGGCGATGAACATAAGCAGTAATACCCCGATCTCGGCCATATAATGCACAAAATCGCTTTTATCCACCCAGCCTAGCAGGGCAGGCCCAATGACAACACCCACAATAAGTTTACCCAGCACCGATGGCTGGCCTAACCGAACGGAGAGATCACCGGCCAGTTTGGTGAAGATCAAAATAAGGGCAAGAACTAAAATAAATTCCACAGATGGTTTCTCCTCTCTGATTGCGGCAACCTTAGAATATCCTTTCCAAGGGAAAACATCCCTGTTCCACCCAATTTGAACAAACAAAAGGCACGGAACAACGATAACAAGTTACCGTTCCATGCCTGTAAAAGACAAAGAGGGGCCCTTGGTGACAGGCTCCTCCATAGTCGACGCGTATGTGATTAAGTGCATTAATTATACCACAGTTTAAGACTCGGGTAAAATCATACTCGCTCGAAGAGGCATGAAAACATCCTAAAACGGGCATTTATACGTAAGGACAACCTGTTTTTGTTCAGAGTGTTGTCACTTAACAGCCCTGATTTGCCGCGATATAATGATATAGAACACAGAAAGTTAGGATATGAGGAGGATTTTGCATTGGCTAAAAAGGACAGAGGGAATCTGAACACATCATCGAATCAGATCACCCCGACCAGTAATAAAAATTTTGCAGGTATCATTATTACCATCTCCATTCTTGCTAACGTTATCATCTTGTTATTGTTTTTCGCACCCTCGATTGGCTACAAAGGTGAGGTTACGTTCGACATCACCGTGTTGCCACGCTTTAATGCCGTGTTTAACAGCTTCACCTTTATCTTTTTGCTGGCTGCGCTGATTGCCATTATCAAACGTAACGTCAAGCTGCATAAACGCTTTATTTTGGCAGCATTTTCAACCACGTTGCTGTTCCTGGTGACGTATCTGACGTTCCATTATCTGTCTCCGGAAACATCCAAGTTTGGTGGCGAAGGTATTGTTCGTTCGATCTACTTCTTTATTTTGATCACACACAGCATTCTGGCTGCCCTGATTGTGCCACTTGCGCTCTTTACGCTCGTATGGGGCTGGACAAACCAGTTGCAGAAACACCGGAAAATCGCACGCTGGACGATGCCAATCTGGTTGTATGTCAGTTCTACAGGTGTAGTTGTTTATTTGATGATGGCACCGTATTATTGATTTTTGAGTTCTTTTATACCATGAAGGATTCGTATGATGAATATTTTAAAACTGAGCTGAAATGAATGAGCTTAGAATGCTTAGAATGAGCTATATCCACCATTAGGCAGACTGCTAAGGATGTATAAGTATGCTGGTTCTGTGGGGGATGTATCCAAGGAAGGGAGGGGTCACGTGATGTACAGAATAGTGTTGATTCGCCATGGACAGAGCATGTGGAACGTGGAAAACCGGTTTACGGGTTGGACGGACGTGGATCTGACCGAGGACGGGTACGGTGAAGCGCGTAAGGCCGGGAAAATCCTGAAAGAGCAGGGGTTTGATTTTGACTGTGCCTACGCATCGGTATTGAAACGTTCCATTCGTACACTGGATATAGCGCTGGATGAGATGGACTTGATGTGGATTCCGATTGAGAAGACGTGGAAGCTGAACGAGCGCCACTATGGTGCGCTACAAGGACTAAACAAGCAGCAAACGGCTATGAAATATGGGGAAGATCAGGTTCACGAATGGCGTCGTTCCATTAACGTTTCCCCGCCAGCTCTGGGTGAGGATGACGATAGATATGTGCAGGATCTGGACAAGTACAAGCGCCTTGGTTGCACCATCCCGCGTACAGAGAATTTAATGGATACGTCCAAGCGGGTACTGGAGTACTGGGATGCAGAGATTAAACCGATGGTTTCTTCGGGAAAAAGGGTACTGATCTCCGCGCATGGTAATACGCTCCGTTCACTTGTCATGCATCTGGACCAATTGTCCGAAGCTGACGTGATGGCGCTCAACATCCCGACAGGCATTCCGCTGGTCTATGAGTTGAACGAAGAACTGCACCCGACCGGTCATTTTTATCTGACCGCCGATGGCTCAACTTACAAGCATGAAGAGATGAGTCAGGTGGCCCGACCATCTGATTGATGACGAGTGTTTAGGTCAACAGTAGCTTAATAAAACATATGAAACCATTTGATGCCTAATAAGCTCATATTGGATTCAAAACAAAGTCCTGTATCGCTTATATAGGCTCACGTCACGGAGCATAATAACCAAGCAAAAGATGATCACCGAACCATTCTTTATTTCGGTGATCATCTTTTTTTGTAGTGCCGAATCGAAACATCAGGGTGTGCCAGTTGGGAGGAAGCATTTTATTTTTACAAGCGAGCTTGGGGATCGTTTCGTTTGCGCTAAATCGGGTAAAACTCAAACAAGAACACGATGTACATGAATCCAGAAGGAGGAGAGTTACATGTCGAAACGCAAATTGCTCATGACAGCGATTGGAGCTGGCGTGACGTATCTGATGAGGAATAAACAGGCAAGGGACAAAGTCATTAGTACCGTATCAAATATGGTGAAAAAGAACGGATCATCTTCAGCCCGTACCGCTAGACCGCGGGTGGAGGTTAGCAATCAAGAGTGGAGAAACTAAGCAATACCTCGAATAACTTGAGTTACACAAAGGTAAACATAAAAGTAAACATAAAAGTAAACATAAAAGTGCTTGCATGTACTTGCTACTTGCAAACGCATATGGCGAGCAACATCAAAGAGACCTGGGACGATCGTTCCGGGTTTTTCTGATGTGATGCCTGAGCGTCACGGGGGATTGCACACTATGCGATTTTTTCCATGAAGAATGATACAATAAATACTTGCAGAACGTATGGAGAGGAGAGGCGCTTGTGGATAAAGGTCAAATGGGCACTTCTATGAAGAAAAATCGTTTGGGCACTACGGAATTGATGGTGGGGGAGATCGGACTGGGCTGTATGTCGCTCGGAACGGAACTGAAACCTGCGGTGGAACTGATTCACGAAGCGCTGGATCTTGGGGTTAATCTGCTGGACACAGCCGATCTGTATGATGCCGGACGGAACGAAGAGATCGTGGGACAAGCGATCAAAGGGCGCCGGGATCAAGTCATTCTGGCAACCAAAGTGGGGAACCGCCGCATTCCTGGCAAAGAGGGCTGGTCATGGGACCCGTCCAAAGCTTATATTAAACAGGCTGTGCATGAAAGCCTCAAACGACTGCAGACCGATTACATTGATCTGTATCAGCTTCATGGAGGAACGCTCGATGATCCAATCGCTGAGACCATTGAAGCGTTCGAGGAGTTGAAGAAGGAAGGACTTATCCGATACTACGGCATCTCTTCCATTCGCCCTAACGTGATTCGGGAGTATGTAGAGAAATCATCCATTGTCAGCGTAATGAACCAATACAGTGTGCTTGATCGCCGTGCTGAAGAGGAAGTTTTACCTTTACTTGAGCAAAAAGAAATCAGTGTCATCGCTCGTGGTCCGGTTGCCAGCGGTGTACTGGCAGCATCGGGAACAGCGAAGGCGGATAAAGGATATTTGGATTACACGCCAGAGCAGTTGCATCACATTCGCCAAGGCCTGGCTGGACTGGTCACAGATGATCGCAGCATGGCGCAGACGGCAATACGTTATGCACTTGCGCATCCTGCCGTTGCTGCTGTCGTTCCCGGAGCCAGCTCCAGAACACAATTGCTGCATAACATTGCTGCTGCTTCATCGGCTTCGCTCACCACTGCGGAGATTCAGGCCATACGGGAACAGAGCCCTGCCAACCGTTACACGCAGCATCGCTAATGGGTGGGTTGCCTGTTTTCAAATGTAACTATTTAAGGTACAATAAAAACAGGTAGAAGCAGTACAAGATAAGAAGCCTGAACAATGAACTGAATCATTTCTACACAAAGAACAACCATTAACTAGAACGACATAAGGAGAGAATAGATATGGAAAGAATTCAAAGTGAACAGCAATACCGCGACCTGATTAACTCCGACGGCATGACGGTCATTAAATTTGATACAACTTGGTGCCCGGACTGCAAAAACCTGGATCGGTTCATCGGTGACGTGATTGATCAGCATACAGACAAAACGTTTTATGCGCTGGATGCAGAAGAGTTCCAGCCTTTTGCTGAAGAGAACGGTGTACGTGGCATTCCAAGCCTGCTGGTGTTCCAGAACGGCAAGAAGCTTGCACATCTTCACAGCAAATGGGCAAAAACCCCTGCACAAATCTCGGAGTACCTGGAGACCCTTGAATCCAAAGTGTAAACTGATGCTTAGCAAAACCCCTGCCTGTCTTATGACAAAGCAGGGGTTTTTGATTGTGATCGCTTCGTTGGCGTTACAGTTGAACAAGTTTACTTCTTTTTGACTTGAGGTTTACAAGCAAAATGCTTGCAATAATCATGACCAGTCCAGCAATCAGATTGATGGTGATGGATTCTCCTAGAAATAACACACTACACAGCAGTGCAATCAGTGGAATCAGAAAGGTGAAGGAGCCTACTTTGCTGGCTTCCCCGGAACTGACTAGTTTGAAGAAGGCCAGCCAGCCGAGAGCAATGACAAATACGGAGATGAACAGCATATCGATCACAAAAGGTAGAACCCATTGTACCTCATTCCAGTTCTCTGTGGCGGTTCCCGCTAAAGTTAGGATTATACCGCCAATGATAATTGGAATGGCTGTCATCCAGATTCCGTCCACCTTGGCTGAAGTTTTTTTCATATAGATCGTGCCTGCTGCCCAACTGATGGCGCTGAACAATCCCAGCATGACACCTTCAGGGGACACTTTGCCAGTCATGCCACCGATGCTGATCGTTGCTACGCCTGCAAAGCCGAGCGCGAGTCCGATTATTTTCATGGTATACATCGTCTCACCAAGCCACAGCCATGCTCCAATACCAAGCAGGACAGGCTGCAGAAACACGATGGAAGAAAACAATCCTGCAGGCACTTCGGTCAGACCGACCGTCTGGAAACCGTAAAAGAAAATGATGTTAAGTGCGGCAGAGATGGCGTAAATATACCATGTTTTCCGAAATTGAAGTGTTTTGTACCGCGGAAATGCATAAAAACCAAGAACCAGTCCGGCAATTAGCAGCCGCATGCCTGCGAACAGAAGGGGCGGTGTATAGTTTAATGCGTATTTGGTCAGCGGCCAGTTGATCCCCCACATGAGAACCAGAAAGGCCAAGATCCAGCCTGCTTTTGAACGTGATAAAGCCATAGATTATCTCTCCTTCAAGTTATATGGAAAAGTCTGTTGAACCGCAAAGTACAGTACAGCTTTTCATCTGTATCAACCCATTCGAATGTTCTTTGGCTATTGTATTTGCCAGTCGTTGATCGTCCGTGTTCACCATGATACAATAACAAACATAATAATTGAAATGCATGTTATTTATGAGGAGCATACCAGAACTGTTATGAACAATTCACAATTGCAGTTATTTATTAAAATAGCCGAGACGAGAAGTTTCACACGAGCTGGCCAAGAGATGAATATGACGCAGCCTGCGGTGAGCCGTGCCATCTCCGCACTGGAGAATGAACTGGATGTTTCGCTCATCATTCGAGACCGACGTAACGGTATTATACTGACGGATGTAGGGCAACGAATATTAGTCATTTTCCGCAGGATTTTACAGCAATATGATAAGGTACAACAAGTCGTTGCTGCGGAGAAAGGGCTGGAGATTGGAACCATTCGCATCGGTTCTTTTCCGATGTCCTCGGCTCATCTACTGCCTCAAATTATCCGATCTATCCGTGATCGTTATCCGCAGATCGAATTCGAGCTGCACGAAGGCAATATTGTGGAGATTCAGCAGTGGCTGAATTCGCGTGTAATTGATGTTGCTTTAATGATTGCAACGGAGCAGGAGGCGGCAGAACTAAACTATGAAACGATGCCGCTGTACAACGAAGAGATGCTTGCGGTATTTCGTGAGGACGAGACGTTTGTTGATCAGGACATACTGGATGTGAAACGGCTAAGCGGGCAGTCAATGATTATTTGTAACGGTGGTTATGAGATGCCTATTGTAGATCTGTTTGCCCGTGCGGAAGCAGAGCTTAGCATCGGCTTTATTGTTCATAATGTCAATACGTGCCTAAACATGATCGAACAAGGATTGGGAACAGCCATATTACCTGCCATTTCGCTATCCTGGCTTCCACCTGGTGTCAGAGCTCTGCCAACGGAGCCAAAAGCCTATCGTCCAGTTCAGCTTGCTGTACCTTCCTTTACGGAGGCTTCTCCAGCTTCGCGCTTATTTGTGGAAACGGCATTGCAATTGTTTGGACAGCAGCAGTAAAAATCTTGTTTAGAATTTGTTCAGTATCGTTCGTTATACTTAATAGAACAAACTGAATATTGGAGTGAACAAGAGCCGCATGAGCAGAGAGATTATAGATGAGATGCACCAACTAAGCCACAATGACGACCGTCGATATCACTTGTTGATGATGGGTGTTAAACAAATGTTACATGAACAGAAGCTGAATAGATATCGATGGCTAGGGAGACTCAAGGAGCGAAGAAGACAAAGAAGCATTCAGGCCGATCGATGGGAGTAACGATCTAACTTCCTGAACATGCCATAGAAATATGATGGTACATGTACATATAAGTAATGGCAAAATGGCGGCCCTACTTCCGTGAGGAAGACAGGGCCGCCATTTCCAATTAAATCAACGGATCTGTTTGATGGTTGATAAGAATTGAACGGTGTTTACACAGAAACGGAGAGGACAGAAAAAACCTGAAAAGCGAAGCGGCCGCCTGAAAGCTTTCTGAAAGAAAGCTACATCGGAAGCATACGCTTATCACCGGATTTTCCCCTTGGGAAAAGGGAATCAAAAAATCTGGGGATAACAGCGGTTGGAAGGTTATTCTGTCATCGGAGTGAGAGGTGTAAACTGAACTCAGTTTGTTCAATGGATATCCATTACATCATCAAGATCACAAAGAATACAGCTGCCAGTACAAAGCGGTACACAGCGAAGACAGTCAGGCTCAATCTTTTCAAAATAGACAGGAATGTCTTAATCGCCAGCATGGCAACGATGAACGCAGCGATAAATCCGATCGCAAAGATGAGAAAATCATCGCTGTTCAGATGATCGATGCTCTTGTACATATCATATCCCGTGGCACCAATCATAATTGGAACGGACACAAGGAAGGTGAACTCTGCCGCAGCCACCCGGCTGATTCCGGCAAACAAGCCGCCCGAGATCGTAGAGCCGGAACGGGAGAAGCCTGGCCACAACGCCAAAATCTGAAACATACCCACAGCAAAAGCTTGTTTGTAGGTAATATCGTCAACGTCATGTGTGGTAATCCGTGAGCTCTTATGGCTCCAGCGTTCAGCTACGATCATCAATATACCACCGATAACAAGGCTGTACAGTACGGTTTGCGGACCAAACAAGTGAGCCTTGATCCAGTCCCGGAACACAAGTCCGATGACAACAGCAGGAACCATCGCCAGAATGATATGTCCCAGATTGAGGCGGCGGGAATACGGCCGTTTGCCCCCAGTGAAGCGAAACATATCAATGAATTTGTTCCAGTACAGTACAACAACAGCCAGTACAGCACCAAGCTGGACAACCACCTCAAACGTTTTGACTGACTCGTTGTCCTCTGATAGACCCAGCAGGTGAGCTGTCAGAATCATGTGTCCGGTAGAGGACACGGGCAAAAACTCAGTCAAACCTTCGATGATGCCCATAATAATGGATGATATAAAGTCCAATTCTCTTCCTCCTTGAAATGCAGATGACAGCCATAAGGCTTGTCCTGCTATAACGATGTCTGTCCTTTCGAACAAGACTATTCTCTATTATGCTCAGAATTGCCTCTCACTTCAACTCTATGCTTGTAACCTGTTGTTTAAAACTATATTGACAAAAACCTAGTTATCCCATAGGATATACATTAACTGACTGACTGATCAATCGGGAGGGTAAAAAGCATGGCCAAAGTTAACGGTTTGGGACCCGGAGAAGAACGAAGGGACCAAATTATTCGTATAGCGATGGAACGATTCGCAACTCAAGGGTATCATCAGACGAAAATCTCTGATATTGTTCGCGAAGCTGGAGTCGCTCAAGGCACCTTTTACTGGCACTTCAAGAGCAAGGAAGCCATTGCTTCCGAGATTTTGTTAACGGGCAGAGAACAACTACTTGAAGCAATCGGGCAAGGGTATCGAAAGGATGCCGGTTCGGTTGAAGATATGGTGAAGGCCTCGGAGAAGCTGTTTACAAACTTGTTCACCTTTGCTGCGCAGAATCGATATTTCATGGAGTTGTTGCTTAAGGGGATCGTGACCGAGGAATCCGTCCAGAGGCTAGTTGAAGAGACCCGTAATGCGGTGGAGACAGCGTTCCGCCACAATATGGAGCGAGCTATCGAGCTGGGGATGTTGCCGGCAGACATGAATGTACCCCTGCGTGCGGCACTGCTTGTAAGCATGATCGAGGGCATGATCTCGCGATGGTTGTTTGGCTCAGAGGAGCTGCACAGCCGTTTCGCGGAGATGAGCGCTGCTGCGTTGGCAGCTGAAGCGGCGAGTTTTGAGTTTTACGGACTGCTCGGCACATAATGTAGGCAAGGCCTGGGGCTTTATTTTTCAGGCAAAAGAGACAGGAAGGATTCACAGTTATACACTTCTTCACATGATTAAGCCAGCCACAGGGAATAATGGAATCACCAAGAGAACATAAGATGAATGAGAGGAAGTTAACGTTATGAATAACACATATGGAACTAAAATCCGCAAAGGGTGGTCTATCACCGCGATTCTGCTCATGGTTGTGCTCGTACTGAGTGCGTGCGGCAGCAAACCAGCGGCGGAGAATGGCAACACAAATAATGCAGCACAGTCTGGTGGCAACGAACTGGAACAGATCAAATCAGCAGGTGTCATTAAGGTCGGCATGATGGGTACGTATCGTCCATACAACTTCCTGAACGACAAGAAAGAAATGGACGGATTTGATGCGGATATCGCACGTGAAGTGGCGAAGCGTCTCGGCGTTAAGGTTGAATTTGTATCCCAGGAGTTCTCCGGTCTGACACCAAGTCTGCAAGCGAAAAAGCTGGATGCGATTATCAGCCAAATGACGATTACGGACGATCGTAAAAAAGTGCTGGATTTCAGTGATCCGTACATCACAAACCAAGTCAAAATCATTGTCAAAGAAGACAACAACGATATTACGAAACTGGAAGATTTCAAAGGCAAAACGATCGGTGTAGGTTTGGGCACAAACGATGAAACGTACCTGCGCAACGAAGTGTTGCCCAAAGTCGGAGATTTTACAATCAAAACGTATGATGATGTTATCTCATCTCTGAAAGACCTGAACGCGGGACGGATCGATGCAACGATCAACAACCTGTATGCTTTGAAGCCCATTGTAGATGCGAATGGATTCAAAATTAAAGCTGTTGGCGAAGCAATCAAGAGTGACCAGGCAGGTATCGCGGTGCGTAAGGACAACCCTGAACTTGTAGCGGCACTGAACGATGCACTGAAAGGCATGAAGGATGACGGCACGTACAATACAATCTTCAAAAAATGGTTTGGTGAAGAGCCTGCGCAATAATGAACCGGCAAGGCGAAGGGAAGTTTGATCCATGGAACTGATATTCGAAAATATCCCCTTCTTTCTGAAGGGGGCTTATTATACGCTGTATGTTACGGTGATCTCCATGTTTTTTGCCTTTATCATCGGGGTGCTTGTAGCTATTGCTAGGCTTAAAGGACCGATGTGGCTAAGGCTGATCGCCAGATTTTATGTATCCATTATGCGGGGAACCCCGCTGCTGGTGCAATTATTCGTTATCTATTACGGGCTTGTAGATTATGGCGTAACCCTCGGGTCGCTAACGGCCGCTTGTCTTGGTCTCAGTCTGAACGCAGGAGCGTTCCTGTCGGAAACGTTCCGCGGTGCGATTCAAGCTGTACCCAAAGGGCAAACAGAAGCGGCATACGCTACGGGTATGACTCCGGCTCAGGCGATGAGACGGATCATTTTCCCGCAGGCTGTTCGCATTGCCATTCCACCGATGGGGAATACCTTTATTGGCATGCTCAAGGAAACATCGCTAGTTGCTGCTATTGGCGTTACCGAACTGTTGCGTTCTGCACAGCTTTTGGTTTCGCAGTATGCGCTCAATATGCCATTTTATCTGGCAATCGGCGTGATCTACTGGATCATGAGCATCGGCTTCTCGGCCATTCTGGAACAAGTGGAGCGCCGGCTGGCCCGGGCTTACTAAAGGGGGAGAGAACCGGGTGATTACTACAACTGGACTAACCAAACGTTTTCAAAATCATGAAGTGCTCACCAATATCGACATGCATGTGGATGCCAAAGATATAGTTGTCTTGCTGGGTCCCAGTGGCTCAGGCAAAAGTACACTGCTGCGCTGTCTTAATGGACTCGAACAGTTGTCCGGCGGACAGATCGAAGTAAACGGCATTGTGGTAAACAGCGCAGATCCGCTACGCGTTCAGCGTGCCCGGGTGCTGGAGATTCGTCGCCAGACCGGCATGGTATTCCAGCAGTTTAACCTGTATCCGCACAAGACCGTGCTTGGTAATGTCATGGAAGGTCTTGTGACGGTGAAAAAAATAAAACGGGACGAAGCCGCCGAGCGCGGACGGCTTTTGCTGGATCGTGTAGGTCTGTCGGATAAGCAGGATGCGTATCCTTCCCGTTTATCCGGTGGACAACAGCAACGCGTAGCCATTGCACGGGCACTGGCGATGGAACCGGAAGTGATGCTGTTTGACGAGCCGACCTCAGCCCTTGACCCCGAACTGGTTGGAGAGGTGCTGTCGGTGATGAAAGAGCTGGCGCAGGAAGGCATGACGATGCTGGTCGTGACACACGAGCTGAAATTCGCCCGGAACGTGGCGAACAAAATTGTCTTTATGGCGGACGGTTCTATTGTAGAGACGGCAAGCCCGGAGGCCTTTTTCGAACATCCGGCGCAAGAGCGTACACGCCAGTTCCTGCGGCAGATTACCGAGTTTTAAATTGCCCGGTGATGGGAAGGTTATTCTGTCATCGGAGCGTGTGTGTAAACACTATATAGAAAGAAGGAAAACATCATGAATGTAACAACAGTATGGAAGGGAAAACGCGCGTTTACCTCCGAAGGACCCTCAGGGTATGCTGTAGGCATGGATGCCACAGCGGCATATGGCGGTGACAGCCAAGGCGCTACGCCGATGGAATTGTTGCTCGCTGGCCTTGGCGGTTGCATGGGAATCGATATTACGATGATTCTGGATGCTTTTCTGGACAAGATCGATTCGATTGAGATTGAAGCACAAGGCACACGGAGCGAGGATATGCCCAAAGGTTTTACGTCCATTGACTTGATCTTCAAAGTGGACGGGGACATCCCGGATTACCGGATCTGGAAAGCCATCCAAATGGCTGAAGAGAAATACTGCGCCGTTTCCGCATCACTGAGCGCAGATATTCATCCGAAGTTGATTCTCAACGGCGTAAGCACACCACGTCCTTAAAAAGCTTTAATATAACTTAAAGTTTAAGAACAATATCAGATAAAAATGTTAAATCTAACGTTAGATTTAATGAAGAGACACTTCCAATCATGGAAGTGTCTTTTTAGCGTAGACCATGTTTTATTAAATCCCATCCATGGTTCTAATCAATAGGAACTCAATCCATATCTCCACTTTAATGTCAAATCGAACGCTGCATTTATGTGGTATGATGGATGCGCAGGTGAGAATGATCTGCATCGGATGATCGCAAGTTGTAAGCGCTTATACAAGATGACGGAAGGTGCGGATATGTTAAAACGGCTGATTCGTATTACAAATGATCTCAAATTAAAGCATAAATTGCTCATTTCCTACGTGCTTGTTGTCATGGTTCCCGTCCTGATTATCGGTCTCGCAGTGACCGGTTATTTTCGTCAGCAAGCGCTGGATAATGCCATTGGGCAAACGATCATCAATGTGGATAAAATTAAAAGCCAGACGGCAACGATGCTTCGCGTGCCTACAGACATATCCAACTTGCTCATGTTTAACACCGATCTCAAGGAGATCGTGAATCGACAGTACAAGAGTGTGGTGGAACTGACCTCGGCTTACCTCGCGTATAAAGATTTTCAGGAATATCGAAGGCTTTATCGGGAAATTGCAGGGATACGTTTTTACTCGACGAACCCGACATTGATCAACAATCTTGAATTTATTCCGGTCAATGAACGAACCAAGCAGAGTTACTGGTATAAAGAAGCGCTGAAAACAACGAGCATTGGCTGGTTTTATATCCCTGGCAACGAAGACAATCCGGTTCACCGGCTCAGTCTGGTGCGTAAAGTTCCTTTTGCCGAATATAAGACCGAAGGTGTGCTCATGATCGTAATCAATCAGGAAGAACTTAACGGTTTGCTGCGTCAGGAACAGTTCGAGACACTGATTACGGATGAGCAGGGTTACGTTGTTGCAGCCAAAAATACCGACCTGGTCGGGAAAACGCTGGATGAGCTTGATTTTGGTGTAGACCTCCAGAGTCAACCTAAGGGCACCATTGAAGCTGATTTTCAGGGGGAACCCTCGAATATTGTCATTGATGAACTGGGGCCGGGATCAAGCTTTAACAAGCTAAAGGTTATCTCGGTGTTTGCGACCAAAAATATCGTGAAAGATGCCAACCAGATTAGCCAGATCGGCATGATTTTTATTACTATGGTGCTGGTGATTGCGCTGCTGCTGGTGTACATTATTTCGTTTCTCACCTCGAACCGGCTACTGCGCCTCAGTAAACATCTGAACAAGCTGGCTCTTGGAGATTTGAACGTCACTTCGCGCATTGACGGGAACGATGAGATTGGACAATTATCACGTCAGTTCAACTACATGGTGAAAAGCATCAACGAACTGATGACCCAGGTGGTCGAGACAACGGAGCAGAACAACCAATTGGAAATCGCCCAAAAAGAGATTAAACTGAAAATGATGGCCAGCCAGATTAATCCTCATTTTTTGTTTAACGCGCTTGAATCCATTCGCATGAAGGCTCATATCAAGGGAGAAGCGGAGATTGCGAATATTGTCAGGTTGCTTGGCAAGCTGATGCGGAAAAGCCTGGAGATTGGCAGCGGCAAAACAACGTTTCGGGCAGAACTGGAAATGGTGCGTTCCTATCTGGAGATTCAGAAGTTTCGGTACGGGGATAGATTAGCCTTTGAGATTCATCTTGACCCTGAGGTGGAGAGGATGTATATCCCGCCTTTGATTATTCAGCCGATTGTGGAAAACGCCATTGTGCATGGACTGGAAAACAAAGAAGGAACCGTGCGGGTGCATATTCTGATTTGTATGGTAGAACGCATGGTCAGGGTACAAGTGAAAGATGATGGAGCGGGCATCACGCCGGAACGACTTGCAGAAGTGATGCAGTTTGTCAGCGGTCCTGAAGAAGAGGAGAAGAGCCGGATTGGCATGCGCAATGTGCATCAGCGTTTGACGTTGACGTACGGGGAAAATGCCGGATTACAGATTAACAGTGTGTACGGGGAAGGAACAGAGGTTTCTTTCACCTTGCCAGCAGGAGGGAACCAGCATGTATAAAGTATTGTTGGTAGACGATGAACCAAGCATTCGCGAGGGATTGACCACGATTATCGATTGGGAAAAATACAGCTTCCAGGTCATGGCTACAGCCGGAAGCGGGCGCGAGGCCATCGCCTGTTTCAACGAAATCAAGCCGGACCTGACCATTATTGATATACGGATGCCAGGCATGACTGGCCTGGAAGTCATCGAAGAGATCCGCCAGCATGAACCTGACGCACATTTTCTGATTTTGAGCGGTTATGCTGACTTTGATTATGCCAAGAAAGCAATTAGTTTCGGCGTGGATGGTTATCTGCTGAAGCCGGTTGACGAAGAAGAGATCATCGCTGAACTAGAGCGAATTGCGGGACAGCTTCATCAGGAACAGGAAACGCAGGCTCGCTACGCCGGAGAAGATACGGCATACAGAGAACATCAGATCGAGGCACTGTTATATGACTCTTTACAAGGTAAGGGGAGCAAGGAAGAGGACGGCCTTGGACTTCATTGGCCACAGTATCAAGTGATTTTGCTGGAAATTCATGCAACGCTGGATCTGCAGCGGGGGAATGAAATGAAACGCAAACTGATTGAAGCATTCGATCAGAAGAATAGAGGTATCGTATTTTCATATCATTCCGGCTTGGGGTTACTGATCAAAGAAGCGGTTACACAGAATACCTCTTCACAGAATCTCTATGATGAACTGCAAACATTACTCGAAGAATGGAATGTTCACATGTACGCTTCTGCTGGAGAACCGGTACAGTCTACTGCGGAGATTGCCAGATCATACACACAGGCAAGCAGCCTTATGGCAGAACGGTTCCTGTTCACAGAGCAACGGATCAAACGCTGGGATGAAGGGAGGCTTTCTCCTTCAAGTGCGGAGAGTAACGGTATGGGAGTCGAAGCAGACGGCGTTCAAGAGCCTGATGAAGTTGAACTGGCGGACAAGCTGTATTATGCCTTGGATATTCGCAGCAGTGAATCTGTTATGCGTGTGCTTGGAGAGATGGAGGAGCGCCTGATTCCCTATCATTGGACGGAGCAGGCAATCAAAACGGCATTCTCTCAAGTGTTCTCGCTCGCTTTCAACAAACTTGCTGCAGCGAATCAGCACATGCAATCCATTATGCAGGATCATTCCGTGCTGATTAATGAAGTCTATCATCAGTTCACGATGGCTGATCTGAAAGCGATGGCGGCGGAGCATTTGAATCGTCTGATTCATCGCATGGGTGGTGGCAGTACGGATACGGTGATGAAACAGATGATTGATTTTATTCAGCGTAATCCGGGGGAGAATCTGAAGCTGGAGGTTCTGGCCGAGGTGTTTAACTACAATAGCAGTTATCTGGGGAAATTGTTCAAGAATCACACGGGCGAATCTTTTAACGCCTTTCTGGATAAAGTTCGGATTGAGAAAGCAAAAGTATTGCTTGATGAAGGGTTAAAGGTTCATCAGGTGGCTTCAAGAGTGGGATATGCCAATGTGGACTATTTTCACGGTAAATTCAAGAAATACGTCGGCGAATCCCCTTCGGCATATAAACAATCCAGATCGCAATCTCACACGAGAGTAACGAATCACCATGACAATGAAGATGAATAACCCGCGATGGTACGGGAGCAAATTATAGATAGTCCATGTAATTCCCCGTATAAGCAAAGGTTTGTCCATGCTGTACACTGTAGACTGCACGAATCAAGACACTCAAGAGACCTATCCAGGTCTCTTTTTTTGATGTGTAACATGTGAAGTAAACGATTTCTAAAAAACGTTTTCGGATTTTAGTTAAAAAAGTTATTTTTTACTTCATATAGATTTTGTAACACTAATAAGTATTTAATATCTCTAATTTTAACGGATAAATGTCTTATTTTAGAGGGGGATATCTAATTTTTATATGATTTTCTCTAAAATCCAGATGGTATTTTGAAAACGCTCTATCGATTATGATTATTTTATAAAAACAGAGGAGGGGGAACGGAGATGGAAACGCTAACAAAAAAATCCGCTTCCGCGAAAAGAAACAGTGACCCCAAACCGCCATTGAAGCCAAGGCGGAACGGAGTTTGGGACAGAATGAAACAACAGAAATATCTTTATCTCATGTCATTGCCATTCGTTGCCTGGGTTTTTGTATTCAACTATCTTCCGCTGTGGGGATGGACGATGGCTTTTCAAAACTATAAACCGGCCAGATCGTTCGGTGAACAGGACTGGGTTGGTTTTAAACACTTTGTAGAATTGTTCAGTGATGACAGGTTCTATCTGGTGCTTCGAAATACACTCGCGATGAGCTTGATGGGACTGGTTGTCGGTTTTATCGTGCCGATTTTCTTCGCGATCCTCTTGAATGAGATGAAAGGTATGTTTTTCAAGCGGGCTGTGCAAACCGTATCGTATCTGCCTCACTTTGTATCCTGGGTTGTTGTCGCGGGGATTATTACCAAGATGCTGTCCACGGATGGTGGCATTATTAATGACCTGCTCATCGGTCTCAATATTATTGATCAGCCTATTCAGTTTATGGCCAAAGGGAATCTGTTCTGGTACATTGTAACCGCTTCAGATATGTGGAAGGAAACGGGCTGGAATGCGATCATCTATCTGGCGGCCATCACGGGTATCGACCAAGAATTGTATGAAGCATCCCGTGTAGACGGTGCAAACCGTTTTAGACAGATGTGGCATATTACACTGCCAGGTATCCGGACGACGATCTCTGTATTGTTCATCATGTCGATCGGACATCTGATCAGTATCGGGTTTGAGAAACAATTTTTGCTACAGAACAGTCTGGTGTTGGATTACTCGGAAGTCCTCGACCTCTACGCACTCAATTACGGTTTGAATATGGGTCGATTCTCGTACGGTACAGCGATAGGTATCTTCAACTCTGTTGTCAGTATCATCCTTCTGTTTACGGCTAACGGGTTGTTCAAAAAATTCACCAAAGAAAGCATCATGTAGGGAGGGGGAGACATTATGGCGAACAAAACATTCAATGCCACACGGGGCGATAAAGTGTTCGATATATTCAATATCCTCGCGATGACCATGGTGCTGATTGTAACACTCTATCCATTCCTTAACGTACTGGCGATCTCACTGAACAACTCAGCAGATACGGTACGCGGCGGAATTTACTTATGGCCTCGTGAATTTACATTACAGAACTATCAGACGATCTTCCAGTATGAAGGTTTGCTCCAAGGCTTGAAAATCTCCATTATGCGTACGCTCGTAGGTACACTGCTTGGTCTGATCAGTTCTTCCATGATTGCCTTTACGCTCAGTAGACCTGACTTCGGTCTTCGGAAATTTGTATCCACAACACTGGCGCTTACGATGTATTTCTCGGGTGGTTTGATTCCGGTATACATCCTGATGCGTGACCTGAACCTGATCGGTACATTCTGGGTATACGTATTGCCTGGTATGATCAGTGCCTGGAACGTATTTATCATCCGTTCATTCATTGACGGTCTGCCCTATGCTTTGCAGGAATCAGCGAAGCTGGACGGTGCGAATGATTTCAAAATCTATTACCGGATCATTCTGCCGCTGTGTAAGCCGGTACTCGCAACGATTGCTTTGTTCCTGGCAGTAGGTCAGTGGAATGCTTGGTTCGATACGTATCTGTATAACGGCTCGAAAGCACATCTGACGACGTTGCAATATGAGTTGATGAAAGTATTGCAAAGTACACAACAAGGTTCGGGAGCCGGACGGAATGCGAATGATATGGCACAGCAAATGACTCAAATCTCTCCAGAGTCGATCAAAATGGCGATTACGATCGTCGTTACCGTTCCAATTCTGATTGTGTATCCATTCCTGCAAAAGTATTTTGTTGGCGGGATGACGCTTGGTGCAGTAAAAGCATAGACCGTGGTACAGATGTAAAGACTGGCCTAATAATGGATTGTAAACCTATAATAGAGTACTTATATAGAGAAGCTCAGGGTATCCCGACTGCTGCCATACGCTATAATTTTTTAAGTTGTTGCGGCAGCGCAGGGATATTCATGAAGCTAAGAGAGGAACAGAACAGTTCCGTATAAGACAGACGTATGAAATAGGGAGGAATACCATTATGTCCAGTTTCAAAATGAAGGTCGCACTGGCGCCTGTTCTGGCTTTACTTTTGCTTACAGCCTGTGATGGAGGCGTTGACGGTAAAACGTCACTTACGAATACAAGCGGAGCGCCATCTCCACTTACGTTCGATTTTTTCAGTGTTGATCCGAGTCCGAACTGGAATGGCATGAAGGATGAAGTGGGCAAGGTCATTACAGCCAAAACAGGCATCACCCTGAACGGTGAATTTGCCGTTAGCGGGGGACAAGACAGAATATCCCTGATGGCAGCAAGTCGAGACTATCCAGATATCGTTTCTCCCAAAGGGGAACTCAGCAAGCTGGTTGATGCTGGAGCGATGCTCGACCTGACAGACCTGATTGAACAACACGCTCCCAACCTAAAGAAGCTATATGGTAATTCCATGAATCGGTTGAAATACAGCAACGAGGATCAGTCTATTTATGTATTGCCAACGTATTATGCGGTGGACCAGAAGTATTTTGATGCCGGCGGGGGATTCGGTATTCAGCATCGTGTGCTCAAAGAGCTGGGATACCCCAAGGTTCGTACACTTCAGGATTATGAAAATATATTGCGAGCTTACAGCGAGAAACACCCCATGACGGATGGTCAGCCGACCATTCCGTTAACGCTGGATGCTGACAACTGGAGAATCATGATCACCGTTACGAATCCTGCGTTTCTGGCAACAGGCGCGCCGGATGACGGCGAATACTACATTGACCCGGTCACCTATGAAGCGAAGCTGCATTATAAACGCCCAGAGGAAAAGGAGTACTTCCGCTGGTTGAACCATATGTACAACGAAGGTTTGCTCGATCAGGAAAGCTTTGTACAAAAATCAGATCAGTATAAATCCAAGATAGCGAGTGGACGCGTACTGGGTCTCATTGATCAGGATTGGGGATATGCCGACGCTGAGGACGCATTAAAATCAGCGGGTAAAGCGGAAGCAACCTATTCTCATTTTCCGGTGACGTTGTCCGAAGACATGAAAGATCATTCTTTTCAGGATACAGGATTTGTATCGGGCTGGGGGATAGGCATAACGACTTCAAACCCTGATCCGGTGCGTACCATCCAGTTTTTTGATTATTTGGCTTCCGAAGAAGGCCAGATCTTGATGAACTGGGGCATCCAAGGCCAGCATTACGAGATCAAGGATGGCACACGTGTAATTCCTGCAGCAGTTCAGGAGCAAAAAACAAACCATGCTTCTGCCTTCCAGAGAGAGTCTGGCATTGGACTTTATAAAAATATGTCTGGACGATATGGGGATGGTGTAAAAGACTCGACGAATAATTACTATACGACGAATTTCCCTGAACAGATTCAGGCTTCATATACTCAAGCGGAGAAAGAAACCTTACAGGCATATGGGGCATCCACTTGGAAGGACCTGTTTCCAAATGAAGAGGAATTCGCGGTGAAACCTTGGGGAGCAGCTTATAACATGCCTACACCCGGGGACTCGGATTATAATGTCATTTTCCAGAAAACACAGGATATTATTCGCAAACGGATTCCCGAAGCTGTCCTAAGTTCTCCAGATCAATTTGATGCCATTTATGATGGCTTGATCGCTGAGCTGAACCAGGCGGGAGCAGAAAAAATGGAAAAACAATATACCGTTTTAATTCAAAATCGCGTTCGTTTGTGGAACGCTGATTAGTGTTGAAGTAGTACAGACTTGTCCACTTCAAAAATGAAATCAAACCTGAACTATCGGGTTTGTTTTATACAGAAAACGTTTTAGTGAAACCGTTTTAGATTTTTGTAATTAGCTATTGACAAGGTATTTTTTAGATATTATGATTCAACTGTGAAAGCACTTACAAAAACTTGTACGCTGCTTGATAGACTTAAACGTTAGTACCAAATTGAGTAAACATGTGAGTCATCAAAGCTTGGTTAGGTCAGTTCTATATCCCTTATTGACTGGAAAATAAGTAAGCGCTTTTAATGTCACTGAATCTGAGAAAGTACACTGGATTCACCCGGATATGGTATGAGCAGGCGTGCCCTGTTATACAAATACACAGCTTCATTTTATCCAAAGGGGGATTATACATGAAGGGCAGAACACCAAAAACATTTGCAATGCTTTTGTTAGCGAGCGCTCTTGCGATCACAGCAGGATGCGGAACTAGCGGAGGGAAATCAGCTGAAGAAAAACCGGTGGACACGGGGGATACAACCACGCCAATCACCTTTACATTCTTCGGAGCCGATGCAAGTCCGAACTGGAATAACATGAAGGATGCTGTTGGGCAAGAGATCACGAAGGCAACCGGTGTTACGCTTGAAGCAGAGTTTGACGTGAATAATGGCGGAGACCAGAAAATTCCGCTGATGGCTGCTAGTGGTGATTACCCTGATATTATCTATCCCAAAGGAAATCTGTCGAAGCTGGTGGATGCAGGTGCAATGCTTGATCTAACCGACCTGATTGAGGAGCATGCGCCTAACCTGAAGAAAATCTATGGTGATCAGATGAACCGTCTGAAGTATAGCACGGAAGATCAGGCCATCTATACGATTCCAACCAATATGGGTGTAGGTAACGTCGCATTCGATGCGACCGGCGGATTTGAGATTCAACAGAAAGTGTTGAAAGAGCTGGGTTATCCCGAAGTGAAAACCCTTGAAGACTATGAAAATGTGCTTCGCACTTATTATGAGAAACATCCAACCATTGATGGGCAGCCTACCATTCCGCTGACGCTGAATGCCGATGACTGGAAGATTATGATTACGGTTACAAACCCGGCCTTCCAAGCCACAGGAGCACCAGACGATGGTGAGTATTATATTGATCCGGAGACGTATGAAGCAAAGCTGCACTACAAACGCCCAGAGGAGAAAGAATATTTCCGCTGGCTGAACAAAATGTACAACGAAGGGCTCTTGGATAAAGATACGTTTGTTCAAAAGGATGATCAGTATAAGTCCAAAATCGCCAGTGGCCGCGTTCTGGGTCTGATCGACCAGGAGTGGAACTATGGCGAAGCTGAGAATGCGTTGAAATCCAAAAACAACGGCGAGAGCACATATGCTCACTTCTCCGTTTCCCTGAACAAAGACATCGTAGATCATACGTTCCAGCCAACCGGTTTTGACGGTTACGGTATTGGTATTACAACGTCTGCGAAAGATCCGGTTCGTATCATCAAGTTTATGGATTGGCTTGCTTCTGACGAAGGCCAGGTACTCCGGTACTGGGGTGTTGAGAACCAGCACTACAAAGTAGAGAATGGAAAACGCATCGTTCCGGAAGATGTCCAAGATCGCAAAATCAACGATAACTCGGCCTTCACGAAAGAGTCAGGAGTTGGAATGTATAACATCTTTAGTGCCAGATATGGTGATGGTATGAAAGATTCCACAGATAACTACTACACAACGAACTTCCCTGAACAGATTCAGGCTGGATATACAGCGGCGGAGAAAGAAACGTTGAAAGCGTATGGCATCACGACATGGAAAGACTTCTTCCCATCTGAGGATAAGTTGAAACTGAAGGATTGGGGTGCAGCATATAACATGCCGGTGCCTTCCGATACCGAATACAACGTGACCTTCCAAAAAACACAGGATATCATCCGCAAACGCATTCCAGAAGCGATCTTGGCAAAGCCGGATCAATTTGACACGCTCTATGACGGACTGCTCGCTGAACTGGATAAAGCAGGCGCAGTAGAGATGGAAAAACAGTACACCGTATGGATCAAGGATCGCGTATCCCTCTGGACAGGTAAAGATGTGAAATAAGCAAGATAAATGATTAAAGGAAAATTGTGATTATATTTTTCTGGAATAAGCTTGGCTCAAATATGATGTGGTATTCACAGGCACCAAGCCTGTTATACAGATAAAACCTTCATAAATAGGGGAGATAGACAAATGAGAGGCAAAATGAAAGGCAAAATGAAAGGCAGAATGACAGGTAAAACACCCAAGACGTTTGCAATGTTAATGTTGGCTAGTGCAATGTTGGTTACGGCTGGATGCGGTAACTCCGGCACCAAGGAGACTACCGAATCCAGCGGTACCGACCCGATTACAATCTCGTTCTTTGGCGCGGACCCAAGTCCAACCTGGAACAACATGCAGGATGCCGTTGGTAAAGAAATCACAAAGCAAACCGGCGTTACGATTGAGGCCGAGTATGATGTTAACAATGGCGGTGACCAGAAGGTTGCGCTGATGGCGGCCAGCGGTGACTATCCAGACATCATTTTCCCAAAAGGAAACTTGTCAAAATTGGTGGATGCAGGTGCAATGATTGACCTCACCGATTTGATTGAAGAGCACGCTCCCAATCTGAAAAAAATTTATGGTGATCAGATGAACCGTCTGAAATACAGCACCGAAGATCAAGCAATCTATACCATCCCGACCAATATGGGGGTAGATAACGTTGTCTTTGACGCTACAGGCGGATTCGAAATTCAGCAAAAGGTATTGAAAGAACTAGGTTACCCTGAAGTAAAAACACTGGAAGATTACGAAAATGTACTTCGAGCATATTATGAAAAACATCCTACGATCGATGGTCAGCCAACGATTCCACTGACGCTGAATGCCGATGACTGGAAAATCATGATCACCGTTACGAATCCGGCTTTCCAGGCTACAGGAGCACCGGACGATGGTGAATACTACATTAACCCTGAAACGTATGAAGCGATGCTCCACTACAAACGTCCAGAGGAGAAAGAATACTTCCGCTGGTTGAATAAAATGTACAACGAAGGTCTCTTGGACAAAGATACATTTGTGCAGAAGGATGACCAATACAAGTCCAAAATTGCCAGCGGCCGTGTTCTAGGTCTGATTGATCAGGAGTGGAACTATGGTGAAGCCGAAAATGCTCTCAAGTCCGCAGGTAAGGATGACAGCACGTATGCTCACTTCTCCGTCTCACTGAACAAGGACATCGTAGACCACACGTTCCAGCCAACCGGCTTTGACGGTTACGGCATCGGAATCACGACGTCTGCCAAAGACCCGGTTCGCATTATCAAGTTCATGGATTGGCTCGCATCCGATGAAGGTCAAGTCCTGAGAAACTGGGGCATTGAAAATGAGCATTACAAAGTAGAGGATGGCAAACGTGTCGTTCCGCAGGATATTCAGGATCGTAAAGTAAACGATAACGCCGCATTCACCAAAGAAACGGGTATTGGCATGTACAACATTTTCAGTGCCAGATACGGTGATGGCGTGAAGGATGCAACCGACAATTACTACACGACCAACTTCCCTGAGCAGATTCAGGCCGGATACACGGCGGCTGAGAAGGAAACGTTGAAAGCTTACGGCATTAACACGTGGAAGGATTTCTATCCTGCCGAAGATGATCTGAAGCTGAAAGAGTGGGGGGCAGCTTATAATATGCCCGTGCCTTCCGGTACAGATTACAGTGTGAAATTCCAGAAAACACAGGATATCGTGCGCAAACGTATTCCGGAAGCTGTTCTGACTTCACCAGCGAACTTCGATGCAACCTATGATTCATTCCTGGCTGAACTGGACAAAGCCGGTGCAGTGGAGATGGAGAAACAATACACGGAATGGATCAAAGATCGTGTATCCCTGTGGACAGGTAAAGATGTGAAATAAGTTGAGTTCATCTATATTCCAGTTTCAAATCGGAGTAGTTGGAAAAGGCCTTCATTTATGAGGGCCTTTTATTATATTAGTAGCTTTTCAGAATTCTGTAACGAGAAGCATTGACGACATTTTTGATATCGCATATAATCCTCTTATTGTAAGCACTTCCAGTCAAGCAATTGGATGGATTTTATGTTATGCATGTTTACATGTCTGGATCTTTTTTATTTACGCTTTTTCGAAAACGTTTTAGGAAACTGGTTTCGCTAATTGCAATTGAAGTATTTCAGCAATGAA
This sequence comes from Paenibacillus sp. 4624, assembly GCF_050435065.1. NCBI lineage: Bacteria > Bacillati > Bacillota > Bacilli > Caryophanales > Paenibacillaceae > Paenibacillus > Paenibacillus sp. 4624. The sequence goes on along the minus strand of NZ_JBNDJR010000025.1, from coordinate 9,372 downwards.
AAAATGAAGCGATAAGCGAGATGGAATGATGCCTCACATGCACTACCCTATTACTATTGAATGCCGTGGGATATACGATCCGTACGTCATCTGAAATGGAGGATTTAGCAATGACCATTTTTCAATTTCCGCAAGATTTCCGCTGGGGAACCGCAACGGCTTCCTATCAGATTGAAGGGGCTGCGCAAGAAGGAGGACGTGGAGTATCCATCTGGGATACATTTGCACGTACTCCTGGTAAAGTGTTTAACGGTGACAATGGCGATGTTGCGTGTGACAGCTACCACCGCTATGAAGAAGATATTGCACTCATGAAAAAGCTCGGGATTAACACGTATCGTTTCTCTATTGCGTGGCCGCGCATTATTCCAGATGGGGATGGGGAGATCAACCGTGAAGGTCTGGATTTCTACCATCGTTTTGTAGATGCTCTGCTAGATGCTGGTATTGAACCGTTCCTCACACTGTACCACTGGGATTTGCCGCAGACGCTGGAGGATGACGGTGGCTGGGGTAACCGCAGAACGGTGGATGCTTTTGTCAAATATGCTGAAGTGATCTTCAAAGAATTTTCAGGCAAAATCAACTTCTGGCTGACCTTTAATGAACCATGGTGTATTGCATTCCTGTCCAACATGCTTGGCATTCATGCGCCAGGTAATAAAGATGTACAAACGGCTATTAATGTGGCTCACGGTCTGCTCGTGGCACATGGCAAAGCTGTACAGTCTTTCCGCCGTATGGGCATTACGGGGCAGATCGGTATCGCTCCGAATGTATGCTGGGCTGAGCCGTATAGCAAATCTGCTGAGGATCAGGCAGCATGTGACCGCTCTATCGCACTGAACACAGACTGGTTCCTTGATCCAATCTATAAAGGCTCCTATCCTCAGTTTCTGGTGGACTGGTTTGCAGAAGCAGGAGCAACTGTACCGATTCAAGATGGGGATATGGAAATTATCTCAGAGCCGATTGACTTGCTTGGCATTAACTACTATACGATGGGCATTAACCGTCATAATCCGGATGCGGGTGTGCTTCAGTCGGAAGAAATGAACATGGGATTAATTAAAACAGACATCGGCTGGCCTGTGGAATCACGCGGCTTGTATGAGTTTATGCATTATTTGCAAAAGTACGGTAACGTGGATGTGTATATTACAGAGAATGGTGCATGCATTAACGACGATCTGGAGAACGGCAAAATTAACGACGATCGCCGCATCTCGTATTATGAGCAGCATTTGGCGCAGATCCACCGCATTATCAATGACGGCATCAACCTGAAAGGATATATGGCTTGGTCGCTGATGGATAACTATGAATGGGCTGAAGGCTACCGGATGCGCTTTGGTTTGGTACACGTTGATTTTCGTTCGCTTGTAAGAACACCTAAGGAAAGCTTTTACTGGTATCAGAGCGTGATTAAAAATAATTGGCTTGAGATCCGAAACTAAGCTTGAGCGAATGTCCTCATTAACAGAAATTATTTTTTTCTACTATATATAGGCGGTTCTGTCGGAGTTCTCCGATAGACCGTCTTTTTCTATTTGTCACAAGTAAAATTAGAATTTCTAAACTGTTCATAAGCTTTAACTTAATTTCTGTTATAAAATGATCGTTTTTGGGTTATAAGAAGTATGGTGATGGTGAAGATGTATTTGTCAATATGTTTTTAAGAAATAAAGTGTCAAAAATGAGAAATAAATTTGAACATTTATTGACTAAAATTCATACTGATGTGGTATATTGGTATTAGGAAAGCACTTACAAAAAGGGAAAAGGAAGTGTTTACTATGGCATCTAAAACAGCAATGGTCAGCCAATTAGAGCGTAAAGATAAAAATATGCGTCGCGCAGTTTTGACGATGACAGTTCTGGCATGGGTTGCGCTCATCACCGGAGTAGTACTGTGCCTGATTAATTTGAATGAATTTAATGATCGCAATTTAGGATTAATGGTCGGCATTGGCTTTCTTGTAGGCAGCGTATTTATCTACGTTATTGCTAAATCGATTGGTTTGGTTCATACACGGCATGAAGATGAAGGTGCAGATTAATTATAATCTTGCGTAATATCGTCCATAATAAGACTGGAGAATTCCCCGGAAATCCAGTCAATAAAGCCCTTTGCGGATTCGTTGACAATCGTTCAACGGGACTGCAAAGGGTTTTGTTTTGTGAGCTGAAGTGTAAAGATTACAATGTACAAATATCAACCGATCAAGCGATTTGTGAGAAAAAATTCACACATTTAGGGTGTAAAATCGACAAATTTGTTAACATGAACAAAAAAGTCACTCGTTTCTGATATCTTTAGTAGGAAGAGAGTAGTATACTGATTTTTTAGTATTAGCGAATATTTAAGGAGAGGGGATCAAAATGAACAAGAAACCTAGGTCGCTTATCCGGATTATCCTTCCGGTTGTCCTGACGTTGGTTACAATTGCATTGATTGTCTGGCCAATGCTGGCAGGCGGGCAGTATGTTGTTCTGGATCCGAAGGGGCCTATCGGCGCCGCACAGAAAGATTTGATACTTATTTCAACTCTTCTGTGTGCTGTTGTCATCGTCCCTGTGTTGATTATGTCCGCTGTAATCGTTTGGCGTTACCGCGACAAGCCAGAAAACAAAAATGAGTATAAGCCAAACTGGTCTCATAGTACAAAGGCGGAAGTCATCTGGTGGACAATTCCGATTGTCATCATCGGACTTTTGGCCATCGTTACTGTGCGCTACACCTATGATTTGGAGCCTTCCAAACCATTGGCACATGAGAAAGAACCAATTACGATTCAGGTATCTTCACTGGATTGGAAATGGTTGTTCCTTTATCCTGAGCAGGGCATTGCAACAGTTAACACACTGAATATTCCTGCAGACCGGCCTGTGAAATTTGAACTTACTGCGGATTCACCAATGAACTCGTTCTGGATTCCGCAATTGGGTGGACAAATTTACACGATGTCAGGAATGGCAATGACCTTGTATTTGCAAGCTGACCATGAGGGTAAATACTGGGGTTCAGGCGCGAACTTCACTGGTGAACACTTTGGGGAGATGCGTTTTGATGTTAATGCAACTTCGGACGAAGAGTTTGATAAATGGGTGAATGAAGTGAAGCAACAATCCCAGCCAATGACACAAGATACGTATGATGCACTGGCTAAGCCAGGAACAAGTAACGTTGCTTACTACTCTGCGTTTCCTGAAGGTCTGTTCCAGAAAATCGTAACCAAATACGTTGTTGACGGTAAAAGTGCTCACAGCAAGCATGAAGGCTCAAGCTCGAACGAGTCTGCTGCTGGAGACAAATCCTTATCTGTACCGAAATTAAATACAAGTACGAATTAAAGATTCGAAAGGAGGCCCCCAATGTTAGAGAGACTAAAAGAGTTTGCATCGGAGTTTTTCGTTACCGGCGATCCGTTGATCTATGGAGCAGACGTGGCGATCGGAATTACGATGATTACCATCGTAACGGTGCTGACTTATTTCAAAAAATGGGGCTGGCTCTGGCGTAACTGGTTAACTACTGTCGATCACAAAAAGATCGGTATTATGTATATCATTGCTTCCATTATCATGTTGTTCCGTGGTGGTGTGGATGCATTGATGATGCGTCTGCAGCTGGCTATGCCTAATATGGATTTCTTACATCCAGAACACTATAATCAGGTCTTCACAACACATGGTACGATCATGATCCTGTTCATGGCGATGCCATTTATGTTCGGTTTGTTTAACGTCATTGTGCCGTTACAGATCGGAGCGAGGGACGTTGCATTCCCGTTCCTGAACGCACTGAGCTTCTGGTTATTTTTCCTGGGCGCAATGCTGTTCAACCTGTCCTTCGTTATCGGTGGTTCACCGGATGCAGGATGGCTGAGTTACCCGCCTCTATCGGAGCTGTCGCACAGTCCGGGGGTAGGACAAAACTTCTATATATGGGGTATCCAGATATCGGGTATCGGTTCCCTGGCAACCGGTATCAACTTTATGGTTACCATCATTAAAATGCGTGCGCCAGGCATGAAATGGATGAAACTGCCGATGTTTACATGGTCAGTATTCTCCACTTGTATCATTATCTTGTTTGCATTCCCGATCTTGACGGTGACACTTGCACTGCTCTTCCTGGACAGGTTTGCCGGGGCGCATTTCTTCACACTTGATCTGGGCGGCAACCCAATGATGTATATCAACTTGATCTGGATGTGGGGTCACCCTGAGGTATACATTGTCGTCTTGCCGGCATTTGGTGTGTTCTCCGAGATTGTAAGTACATTCTCGAAGAAAAAACTGTTTGGTTACAAATCGATGGTATTCGCGATGCTGATCATCAGCTTCCTGTCCTTCTTCACGTGGGCGCATCACTTCTTCACGATGGGTTCCGGAGCGGACGTTAATGCATTCTTCGCGGTTACGACGATGTTGATTGCCATTCCAACAGGGGTTAAGATATTTAACTGGCTGTTTACGATGTATAAAGGAAGGATACGCATGGCCACTCCGATGATGTGGACACTTGCCTTTATCCCGTGTTTTATCGTCGGGGGTATGACGGGCGTTCTGTTATCTGTTGCTCCTGCTGACTTCCAGTTCCACAACAGTTACTTCCTGATTGCCCACTTCCACCAAGTATTGATCGGTGGCGTTGTCTTCGGATACTTTGCAGGTCTGTACTACTGGTGGCCAAAAATGTTCGGTTTCCAATTGGAAGAAAAACTGGGCAAATGGGCATTCTGGACTTGGAATATTGGTTTCTACGTGTGCTTCATGCCGCAGTATGCTGTCGGTCTGATGGGTATGACTCGTCGTCTGAGCACTTACGGCTGGGATACCGGCTGGTGGGAACTGAACTTCGTATCCACAATCGGGGCTTTCCTGATGGGCGTTGGATTCTTGTTCCAAGTTGCACAAATTGCAGACGGTATTCGCAAATATAAAACACTCAAAGCTTCTGGCGATCCATGGGATGGTCGTACGCTCGAGTGGTCGATTCCTTCACCAGCTCCAGAATACAACTTCGCTGTTACACCTCGCGGAGATGATGTGGATGAGTGGTGGGAAGAGAAAGAACGTCGTGCGAAAGGCATCTATCCGCCTGAGCCTGTATATGAGCCAATTCATATGCCGAAAAATTCCTCGATTCCGTTCATTATGTCTGTCTTCTGGTTCGTAGCTGGTTTCGGCTTCGTCTTTGGATGGCTGTGGATGGCAATCCTTGGACTCGCTGGCGTGGGTATCTGCATGATTGCTCGTTCCTTCTCTTACGATACGGACTATTACATTCCGGTCGATGAAATCAAGCGTACCGAAGCGTCGTTAAGGGGGTCGGTATAGATGGCTCAAGCAGCCGCTAAGCACGGTGAGAATCATGCACACGGCCATGACCATGGCCACCATGATCCACAGGAAATGAAAATTCTCGGATTCTGGTTCTTCCTGATTTCCGACGTTATCCTGTTCTCCGTATTGTTCGCAACCTTCATTGTGTTGCGTGACAATACGGCGGGCGGACCGATTTTGTCTGAATTGATCAAAATGCCTGGTGTCATTGCTGAAACGTTCTTGTTGCTCACAAGTTCATTTACGAGCGGACTTGCAGTTCTGGCAATGAACCAAGGCAAAGTAAAACAATTGATTAACTGGTTGATCGTTACAGCCGTTCTGGGTGCAGGCTTCCTTGCCCTGGAGATTTATGAGTTTGTTGAGATGGTTCACGAAGGATTCAGCTACACAACAAGTGCAGCATCCGGCGCGTTCTTTACCCTTGTAGGTACTCACGGACTTCACGTATCGCTCGGTCTGATCTGGATGATCGGCCTGATGTTCCAACTGAAAAAACGGGGTATTACCGATGTCACTCGCGGTAAAATCAACGTAATCAGTTTGTACTGGCACTTCTTGGACGTTGTATGGATCTTCCTCCTGACCATCGTCTATCTGATGGGGGTGATGTAGATGGCACAGCACAACGCACATGATTCTCATGGCCATGAACAACATGGTTCCCTGAAGTCTTATGTCATCGGCTTCATACTGTCCATCGTTCTGACCATCATTCCTCTGGTAGTGGTGCTGAACGACATGATGGGCAAAACAGGAACGATGATTGTTATTCTGGGAACTGCGGCACTGCAGTTTGTAGTTCAACTCTTCTTTTTCATGCATATCCGTGAAACGGAGAAACCTCGCTGGAACGTGATGGCTCTCATTTTCGGATTGCTGATGATGTTGACTATCGTCATTGGTTCGATCTGGATCATGCTGAACAACGCAGTTGCACATTAATAGTTTTTAACGAGAACCTTCTTGTCTGGATTTCAGACGAGAAGGTTCTTTTTTTTCAATTAGGACTGATGGCGGTATGGTTACATACCGATATAGACTTTATAGGGATGATTTGGGAAGGGGCTGAGGTGAAACTTTAAATTTATGATTCTAAAATTCATGATACGATCTCGAGCAAAATAAGGTTTGTAATAACTCTTGCATAATCTACGGTTCAATAAAAAGGAGAATAGCGATGAAAAAGGCCACAGCTGAAGAAATCGGGCTGCAAAGACATTTATCCCATCCAAAAAAAAATGCGAAGAGCTACCTTAATAAGGTGTTCTCTTCATTCATGGCAATTGTACTTTTCGTTAGTTTGCATTCTTTTCCTGTATCGGCTGCTTCAGGGATTACAAGCAATTCATATCCTGAATTCAATGGCATACCATCGGCAGTGGCCAAAGCCCCGAATGGAGATATGTATCTCGCATATCCTGAAATGGGAACTATTCAAGGTGGAAACCAGGGGATTAGGGATTTTAAGATATATAAATGGACTTCAGTGAGCAATTCTTTTTCATTAGAAACGAGTATTAACGCAGTCGTGGGACTGGATCAACTTAATGATTATTATCAGGAATTGAATATGACAGTTGATTCAACTGGAACGCTGCATGTTGCTTTCTTAAAGACCGGCTCTATAAATGACGGAACGTGGTACTCCTACTCCAAGGGAGTATATTATGGTACATACAATACGAACAGTAGTTCATGGTCAAGTGGATTTACCGGAATCGAGACACAGACTCTTCCTAATCAGCCTATGTCGGTAGTCCATGATTATTATGCATCACTGCATCTGCAAGTAAACTCATCTAATGTGGCTACCGTTGCGTATATCAAACATAAAAACGATACTACTTTGCCAGATCGACATGTGAAAATACAAACTGGCTCGAATTCAAATACCACATGGTCCGATACGAGAATCAGTATGCCGAATGAGGGAGAAATTAATAATCTTCTAAATGATGGAAACGGAAATCTCAGTATTGTTTATTCGGTTAATGCAGCAACTGGAGCTAATATATATATATCTAGCGCTCCCTATACTTCATCCACACAGGTGATAGATGGAAATGCTAATTCTTCCTATTATGGGTCGGTGATAGATTCATTTGATCGCATTTACATTCTATATAGTGACTTTATTAATGGCAGTTTTGGAATTGCGTCCAATACGGGGAGCGGTGGTTCATGGGAAACAACAGTAATTGATAATGTTGATGTTGCAGCAGCAGCTGCGATACCGAGTGGACAGCCTAGCGGGTCTTTAGTTATTGATGCGAACGACAATATGTTTATATTTGCAGCTTCTGTTGATACAAGTACCTATCAGCCGAGCTCTTTCTACTATTACGGTAAATTCTCAGGCAGCAATACATGGAATAAGGGTTTGGTTGATATTCCTGAATTAAGCAACCTGCTGGGTAAGAGTCTGAATGTCCTCTATCCGTTCGCTCCTTCGACTGGAAATCTGATGCTGCAGTATTTTGATGGGACTAACATGGAGGCAGGTTATGTTTCTGGCAAACAAACCGACTTTTTTGCTTCCTCTGGTTCGAGTAACGACGCAACTTTGACCAGCGTATTGGGGCAGACCCTAACGACAGGTTCGGAAGCGGGAACAAGTGCGGCGCCGAAGACGGCAAGCATCACCGTAGCAAATGGAGAATCCACTGTATCGGGCGGGGATATCGTCAAGCACGACGCAGGAGCAACGGTGACTTTCTACGGAACAGACAGTACTTTCGTGACGCCTGATGTCGGCAGTGTAAACCTTACATCGGGTTCAGGAACAGATGTATACATCAAAGTCGTTGCGGCAGACAATACGACCTTGTACTACAAGATTAGTATCAACAGGATGGCACCAATTTCTAACTTTGTGAATACGGCGAAGACGAGTACAAGCGCAAGCTTTAGCTGGACGGCAGCCAGCGGAGCAACCGGGATTGTGATCGAGCAATCGCCAGCGGGCGCGAACACGTGGACAACGGCACAAACAAGTGGAACGACTGCGTCCAATGCCACAAGTGCCACGGTAACAGGATTGAACCCGGCAACGTCATATGATTTCCGCCTTGTGGTCACTGGCGGTACGAACGCTGGCACATCGAATGTGGTCTCGAACATCACGACGGATAATGCACCAAGCGTGCCGCTCACGGATTTTGCGAATACGGCGAAGACGAGTACAAGCGCAAGCTTTAGCTGGACGGCAGCCAGCGGAGCAACCGGGATTGTGATCGAGCAATCGCCAGCGGGCACGAACACGTGGACAACATCGTCCACAAGCGGAGCCCTTGCGGCCAATGCCACAAGTGCAACCGTAACAGGATTGAACCCGGCAACGTCATATGATTTCCGACTTGTGGTCACTGGCGGTACGAATGCCGGTACATCGAATGTGGTCTCGAACATCACGACGGATAATGCATCAAGCGTGCCGCTCACGGATTTTGCGAATACGGCGAAGACGAGTACAACTGGAAGCTTTAGCTGGACAGCAGCCAGCGGGGCAACTGGGATCGTGATCGAACAATCCCCTGCGGGCACGAACACATGGACAACGGCACAAACAAGTGGAACACTTGTGGCCAATGCCACAAGTGCCACGGTAACAGGATTGAACCCGGCCACGTCGTATGACTTCCGACTTGTGGTCACTGGCGGTACGAATGCCGGTACATCGAATGTGGTCTCGAACGTGACGACAGATACCGCACCAAGCGTGCCGCTCACCGACTTTGCGAATACGGCGAAGACGAGTACAACGGCAAGCTTTAGCTGGACAGCAGCGAGCGGGGCAACTGGGATCGTGATCGAACAATCCCTAGCGGGCACGAACACGTGGACAACGGCACAAACAAGCGGAGCCCTTGCGGCCAATGCCACAAGTGCAACCGTAACAGGATTGAACCCGGCAACGTCATATGATTTCCGCCTTGTGGTCACTGGCGGTACGAATGCCGGTACATCGAATGTGGTCTCGAACGTGACGACAGATACCGCACCAAGCGTGCCGCTCAC
>NZ_JBNDJR010000024.1:0-39367 GCF_050435065.1 Paenibacillus sp. 4624 | reverse complement strand
CGGTTGCGGTTGCGGTTGCGGTTGCGGTTGCGGTTGCGGTTGCGGTTGCGGTTGCGGTTGCGGTTGCGGTTGCGGTTGCGGTTGCGGTTGCGGTTTTGAGGTGAAATTGCCCAAAACAGCAGGCCCAAGCTAACGTTCAGCTGCTTGGAGCACGCCGTTTATCTGACGTCCCTACATTAGTTCAGTTGCACAGCTATGAAAAAAACGGGACAAGGCGGAAATTCCGTGACCTTGATCCCGTTTTTTAGCTTGATATTTGTGGTTTATTTCATGATCTGTTTTTTTGCATTCAGAAAAGTTTAGAACTTCAGGGTGTGATCCTCAGACACCTGCTGGCTTAACCTCACTCGCGAGATCGATCCAGGCGATCTCTTCTGGCGTAAGTGTGATGCGGGAGCCTTCGTCACAGGAGAGCAACTCTGCTTGATTTTGTGCACCAATTAAGGCACAGGTTGGGAAGGACTGATTCAATACATAGGCCAAGGCGATCTGAATCGCCGTTGTATTCTTGGATGCAGCCAATTCCCCGGCACGACGTAGTCGTTCCCAGTTGCCATCGCTGTAGAATACGCGTACCAAGTCCGCATTGTCGCGTACCTCAGGTGTGAATCGACCAGTAAAGAAACCACGAGCCTGGGAAGACCAGGACAGAAGCGGCAGTTGTGATTGCTCATGCCATGCGAGCGTTTCGGCATCTGCTGATACACAGCCTGCCCAGAATGGCTCGTTCGCTTTGGCGAGACTGAGGTTCGGGCTGCTGAACGTGAATCCTTTCAGACCGTGGGAGGCGGCATAAGCGTTAGCTTCTTCTAACCGCTGCCAAGTCCAGTTGGAGGCGCCGATGGCGCCGATTTTTCCAGATTCGATGTGCTCGTTCAGTGCCTCCAGAATGGCAGCGACAGGCATGTTGGGATCATCCCGATGCAGTGCGTACAGCTCGACATGATCCGTCTGCAACCGCTCCAGACTTTGATTTAGGTCTTTGCGAATTGCATCGGCGTTCACGCGAGGTCCGTTCTGGTCATGATGTGCCCCTTTGGTGAGAATCACCATCTGGTCGCGATTGCCGCGTTCCTTCATATATCGCCCCAGTACCTCTTCGCTCTGTCCGCCGCAATAGATGTGCGCTGTATCCACCGTGTTACCGCCGATCGCCAGAAATGCATCCAGATTTGTTGCAGCTTTCTCATACGTATCATGGAAGAAATAATCTGTTCCTTTGATTAGTCGGGAGACTTTTTTCCCAGCACCAGCGATTTCAATGGATTCCATAGATAAACCGTCCTCTCTTATATAAGGGTACAATTCGTTTTGAAGTTTTACCGTTCTTTGCAATTTCTTGTAGAGCATATGGTCTCTAGTTCGCGCCTCACAGCGTAATTCGTGTACGTTCTTCTGCCGAGCGAAGACAAGCTTCAAGGACTTTCATATTGGCTGCCGCATCCGAAGGAGCGAAACGAAGCTCTTTGCCCTGAAGTACAGCGCGAGCCATATCGTCACCTTGTAGTGCATAATGATTGACCTGTTGCACCTCAACTTCACGGCGTTCACCGCCTGCCGTAACATAGAAGTTAGAGCTGCTGTCTGTACGAGCGATATAAGCAGAAGGGACTTCGATAATACCGTCAGATCCAAGCACCTCCAGCGTATTACGGAAGGCTGCCCACATACTGCTGTCAAACGTAACGCCAACATGGTTATCGAATTCAAGCAACCCGGAAGCCATCATATCCACCTGATCATGCTCTGGTGAGAACATACCGATAACGGTTACCGCCTTCGGCTCCTGTCCCAGCAGAAGGCGAGCCGCACTAATGGAATAACAGCCGATATCGTACAGCGCGCCGCCACCCCATTCCTTACGGAAACGTACATTGCCGGATGAACCGGAATTGTTAAACGAAAATGTACTGTGGATGCCACGAATTTCACCAATCTCGCCGCTGGCTATAATCTCCCGAATCTGGTCATAACGCGGATGATGGCGGTACATAAATGCTTCAGCCAGATGCACGCCTGCATCTGCACAAGCTTCAACCATCTCAAGCGCTTCTTTTTCCGTGAGAGCGAGTGGTTTTTCGCATAAAATATGTTTGCCAGCCTGTGCTGCGCGAATCGTCCATTCCCGGTGCAGATGATTCGGAAGTGGAATGTAAACGGCATCAATTGAATCATCTTCTAAAATGGCTTCATAACTTCCGTAAGCCTTTTCAATTCCTAGTTTATCAGCGGTTTGCTGTGCTTTATCGAGATCACGGCTGGCAATAGCGGTAACCTCGTTCAACTCCGATTGCTGCAAGCCAGGAATAACGGAACCTATCGCAATGTTGGCGCTGCCGAGAATGCCCCAGCGTAACTTTTGAACAGAATTCATAACTTGTTTCCTCCTGTAATTGAATGTATATTGTGATTATAAAGAATAGATGAATGAATTAAAATGATAATATATTGAATTGAATTAACACAATATTGCTTAATGGAGTGAACCAACCGTGATGAGACAAACCGTATTGCTGACGCTGCAGGATATCCCCTATTTCTGTTACCCCGAGTCCGTTGGACATTATACAAATCATGCGGAGCACGCCGTATTGCGGGAGGCAGGGGTACTGGGCAATTTTAACATTCACTATGTTGCAGCAGGTAAAGGATACGTGGAAGCGGATGGGGTAGTGCATGAGCTCAGGGCAGGTCAAGCGGTGCTTTATTTCCCGCATCAGCGGCAGCACTATTACAGTAGCGAAGATGAACCGTGGGATGTGCGCTGGGTTCATTTTTACGGGGAACGGCTGCATGATTATATGCTGGAGCGGGGCTTGCACCGCAACCTTTTATGGACATTGAGACAGCGCAATTCTTGGGAAGACGCTCATCTGGCGCTGCTTGAAGAGGTGGAACAGAACCGGATGCTTCGTCCAGCCCAGTTATCCACGTTGACCTATGCTTTGCTGGCGGAATTTGTACAACATGCGGTGCCACTCAAGAACACACGTACCACGAGTAAAACGGAGAGCCGAGTACTCTCTCTATTGCCGCAGATGCAGCAGGAGGCGTGTGAGCCTTTTCTGTTACAAGACTGGGCGGATCGGGCAGGGGTAAGTACGTATTATTTTTGCAAAATATTCAAGAATGCCGTAGAGATGACGCCAATGGAGTTTATCACACGTTCACGGCTTCAGATGGCCAAGCAATGGCTGCTTGAACGCCCGTCGGCCAACATTGGGCAGATTGCAGAGGAAGCGGGATATCCCAATGCTAGTTATTTTAACCGTCAGTTTATGGCGCATGAGGGCATGACACCTACCGATTACCGTGGGTTGTACCATAAATAAGGAAGAAAAATGGATGAAGCAATCTTCCGGCAGAGCCATCTACCTTGTAACTCTCATGTACATTCGTTTGACAGAGCCTTCAATCAGGTCTATTATGGATAAATTAAATCCGTATATAATGAGGTGTCCTCTCATGAAATATTCCAAAGCGACCAACTATGCGCTGCACACGATGTTATATCTGGTTAGCACTGCGCCTGAGCAGCTGATCAGCGTACATCAGTTGGCTGAATTTCAGAAAGTCTCTCCAACGTACCTATCCAAAATACTAACTAAACTGGTCAAGGCTGGCATGATTGAATCCACCTCCGGTGCGAATGGCGGTTATCGACTGAGCCGCAGGAACCCTGATCCTTCTTTTCTTGAAATCATTCATGCTATCGAAGGCAAGGCTTCCTTGTTTGAATGCTCACAGAATCATAATGCAGCGTGTTTAATCCAGCAGGTTATGGTTCAGGCTGAGGAAGAGATGGAAAATTTCTTGCATCACAAAAAAATGTCAGAACTGGCATCCCAGATGAGGGAAGCTCATTCGCTATAGTCTTTACCGCTCTAGTGTGGCTCTTGTATGTTTCTATTCCAGTAAGATTGGGTAATGTTTTTGGGTTTCTCACTTGGTTTGGCGTTGTGCCTGACAGAAGGGCAATGCTACAATAAGGAAGATACTATAAATACATACTTAATCGCATCTTACACCTCTGGAGGGAAAACAAACACATGAGCCAAACGACGACGATGACGGAACTGGAGCAACTGCTTGCACTCGAAAATATTAGAAATACCAAGGCGCGTTATTGCCGCTATATTGATACGAAAGCTTGGGACGAACTCGGTGATGTATTTGCCCCGGATGCCGTTGCTGATTTCAGTACGGAAGGCAATCCGATTCCCGTTCTGACTGGACGTGACACGATTGTACAAGTGTTCCGTGACCTTGTAGACCCGGCGGTAACTGTGCATCATGTACATAGTGCAGAGGTGGAGTTCGTATCTGCGACCGAAGCGAAGGTCATTTCTCCGATGGAGGACTGGGTGACGTTCCCGGAAGGCAATGAGAACAAATCCTTCCACGGATTTGGGCATTATCACGAAACATTTGTCAAGATCGATGGACAGTGGCGCATTCAGCATACCAGCTTGAAACGTCTGCGCCTGGATCTGTTTGAATAAACAACCGCTAAATGATTATACATTTTACGTGGAGAGTCTGATCATGATCAGGCTCTTTTGTTTATTTTCCTTTTATCGATGATATCAAAATCACCCCGAGAAAATAAAAAAACCAGAAGTCCTGTCGGATGACAGTACCTTCTGGCTTGCTCAATCTGTTTAGAATTAGGCGACCTTATGTTTCCGTGACTGCATTCTCAGATAGATTTGCGAAAAGATAACCGAAGCGATGCCAACCGCAGTCATACCCCAGAAAATGAAGCTATACGCTGAAGATAGCTGCATGTTCTGCATCGCGGTCAAAGCAACCCCGGTTACGGCTACGCTGAATGCACCGCTGAAAAATTGACTGAGCTGGAACAGTCCCATGCCTGCGCCCACTTGATCCATGGACAGATTGCCCGACAATTCGTTGGATACGCTGGTCGTCAAGGAAGAGAAACCAACGCTGAGCAGCATGTATACAACCATGATGGCATAGATGCTTTGATCTGCAAACAGAGCAAACAGTCCAGCAGCCACCAGGAGCAGCCAAGGTGCAAACTTCAGCAGCAACGTATTGCCATGACGATCAATCATACGCCCAATGCGGTTGGACAATAGCATCGACACAAGCGCACCTGGGAAGATGACAAGTCCTGATTGTGCGGGTGTCAGTCCATAGAGATGTGCCAAAACCTGCGGAAGCAGAAACAATGTGGCGAAGTTATTAATGTAAGATACAATACCCAGCGAGCTGAGGATCATATATTTTTTGTCTTTGAATAATGCGGGCTGCACAAACGGGTCAGCTGCACGGCGAATGCGGAACCAGAACAGCAGCAGTGCGCTCACCCCGATGATGAGTGTAATGACCTGACGCGAAGTCAGGAATAACAGAATCCCGGTTGTACCGATGGCAAGCAAGACTGCGCCGAGCATGTCGAAGGAACCCTTTTGCGGCGTTTCTCGCGGTAACAGTTTATAAAAAACAGGAATCAAAAATAGCGCCAAACCTGTGACGATAAACAGATCATGCCATCCTAAAAACTGAGTAATGCTGCCGCCAAGCACCGGGCCGAGTCCGAGTCCCAGCGAACTGGCAGACATGATGACGGCCATGGATTTACCCCGGCGGTCATTCGGAATGTAACGAGTAATCAGCACAATCGCGAGTCCCGGAACGGAAGCTGCGCCTGCGGCCTGAACCAGACGGGCAACGAGCAGAACAATGAAGTGATCACTGAAGAAACCCAATACGGATGCAGTTCCAAGCAACGTAAGCCCGGTAGTAAACAGGTTGCGTATCGGCACAAAATCGGATAAACGGGAGAATGTAATCGAGGAAATCGCAAATACGATGGAATAACCCGTAACAATCCAGGACGAAGCGACAGAGGTCAGCTTGAATTCAGCCGCAATTTTGGGCAGAGCCAGATTAAACATCATCGTGTTCATCACAACGAGCACAACGGTGAAGCCAAGTAAGGCCACAATTAATCCTTCTCGTATGCTAGTCCGTTCCATCGGAGTTGCCGTAGCCGTGTTGTTCATAAAAACCTCCTATCATGATGTGTATTTCGCAACATTTCAGAAACGGTGTGTAACATTTGCAAAATGGTGTATAATGTCAGCCCCTGTGTTTCACAACAAGGGATGCATGCGAAATTTATAAGTTCGATTGGTGTCGAACATTAGAAATATATCATGGATGTATGTTAGAATACAATGCATAGTCTTAAAAAAGGAGACTTCCCTATGAAAATTTTACATCATCCTCAAGTGGGGGATATCGAGCTTTCTTCAGTGCTTTATGCACTCAGCGACCCAACACGGCTGGGAATAGTGGCAGAAGCGGCTAGAAGCGGGGAGCAGCCGTGTAGTCATTTTCATGCTCGTGTTGTGAAATCTACGATGTCGCACCATATTCGTACATTACGTGAGGCGGGTGTCATACGAGTCCGAGTACAGGGTACACAGCATTTTATTACATTGCGGTCGGAGGATCTGGAAGAGCGATTTCCAGGGTTGCTACAACCTCTTCTCCAAGCTGCAGCACAGACAAGCACAGAATCGGCTGAATAATTGTCCTTTCTTCGATAAGAAGAGGGGGCATTTTTTTTTGGATAGATGCGAATGAATGACTCCATATTGACTTGATAAAAGATTGCTCCTGATGCGACATTCTATGTCGTCCCAATGCCTCTATAATGATGGTGAACAAAAACACATAAACCCTATTGAAAAGAGGTTCACAATCATTGGCTAAAACGAAAAGAGGTCGCGTTCTGTGGAGTCTTCCGTCCAGAGGACGGGGAACATGTCCAATATGCCAGAGTACACGAATCAAATTGTTGTATACGCAGACGAAAACAGATGGTACGAGTCTGAAAGTTTGTAAAAAATGCTCCAAAGCTGTGCAGTCCAGAGTAGATCTGGCAGAGGCAAATGTGTAGAACTGAAAGACAAATCACGTAAGGAAATGTATACGGATAACCTTTCATGGCCTGTTCTTCGGAACAGGCTATGTCCTTTTGATATAATACAGGAATAAACGTTGGAATGATTCGGGAGGTGAAATCGCTTGAGTAGTATGCATCGGATTCATTGGTTTGATGAACAGATTCGAAGCGGGCGTTTTCCGAATAGCGGTGGTCTAGCACAACAATTCGAGATATCTCGGCGACAGGCGCAGCGTGATATAGAATATATGCTAAATACCCTCAGAGCCCCATTAATGTATGTAGCCAAGTATCGAGGGTATTGTTACGAGGATCAGACATTCCGCCTGCCGCATTTATATATGACGGATGAGGAGCAGCGTGTTCTGAAATATCTGGCTCATCGGTATCAGCATTATAACTATGATCAATCGGATGCGGTGAAGCGGGTAGCGCATTTGCTGGAACGTTTTACAATGGAGGAGCATCCGTCTGAAAAACAGCAGTTCCCGGTGTTTGCGGCACAGCCAAGGCAACTTCAATGGTTTGAATTGTTAACCCATGCCACCGCTGATGCACGAAAGGTACATATCTATTACAAGGATCACGAGGGGGAGCATCAGAGGACCTTTTGTCCTGTGAAGATGACCTCGCAGTTTAATGCAGACTACGTAGTGGGGTATGAGACAGACCCGCTGCAACAGACAGCGATTCGGCTGGAAAGCATCGTGCAGCTGACGCTGCTGGACGAACGCTTTGAATGCAGCCAGGATACATGGATCAGTAGCTGGGAGGATACATTGCCTGTGCGAAAACCTTTTGTGGCTGAGATTCGTTTCCGTGAAATACAGCAATCGGAGCTGTGGCAAGGGTACCGGATTCGGGAGCAAAAGGATCAGGTCTGCTTGATTGAATTTTACGATGCGGACGTATTCTTGCAACATCTGTATGCTGCGGAGTGGGAGGAACTACTCTCCCCTGGATGGCTCAGACGCAAGCTGATGAAGCGGGTAGAAGAAATGACAGAGCGGCTGAGCAGGGGAACGAACGGGGGAGAACAGGATGGCTGAGAACATGCTGGGGCATCTGGTGATGACACGGGAGTCGAAGTCATTTGTGGATAGCTTGCATGCCATATTAACGCATTCAGGTCAATTCCAGGGTGAGAAGTATATGCTTGCTGGGTATACCGGCATGGCCTTTAAATTGTCCGTTCATAAGAGATTACTACCGATGTCGGTAACGGCTTACGGACAGTGGGGAGTGGCTCATCAAGGCGGAATCGATAATCTTGGCCTATTTACAATATATGACGGGGGACGCAGTCGCCATCCGACATTTGCTTATTATCATCAAGATGCTGTGAATTGGGTCAAGCGTAGCCTGGATGAAGGAAAAGGCGTCATTTACTGGATTCCCGAATTTGGTGTCATTTATGGATATGATGATGCAGATCGGGTCTTTTATGTGCAGGATGGCTGGAGCAAAGAGCCACATATTTTGCTGTATGATAATTTCGGATTGAATTTCACCGGTTTCTGGTACTGCCAGATCTTTGGTGATCAGGTGCAGCTTACAGAGCAGGAGATGGTGCTTGAGTCTTTGCGGCTTGCCACCCAGGATTGGGATATTCCGTACCGTTTGCTGCCTGATCAAAATATAGCTTCCGGCCGTCTGGCATATGACGTTTGGATTGAAGCACTACGCTCTGGAGATTACGATGCTTCAGGAGCAGCTTATCTTCTGGATTCGTACTGCCAATCGCGTACCGAGATTCGAATGTATTTACATGATGTTCGCGGCTTATGGACTGAACTGGAGCAGGCATGGATGCGTTATAACCAGATTGCTGAACTGATCCAGCAGATGAGAGCACTTCTGGTACGGGGAGAACACGGGCTTGCGCTGCGGGAGGATGCCAATGAGCAACTAGCACAGTGTCTTGAACAGGCGAAGTTACTCGAAGAGCAGGCGGTAGATTCTTTTCGTAACATATCAGCGCAGTATGCGGATCGTAAACGATCTACGGTACCCCGCTGGGGCACACACTCCGCACGGTAGAATTGGGGATGCAGAGGTACGATGAAGAAAAGGAAGGCAGAATGGATGTAGGAATGGGGCTCAAAGTATGAAAAAAATGAGGTTATTGACTGATTTAGCTGATTTAATTCAACGACTACCTCAGACCAATGCGGGAATCATGAACACGGATACATGGCGATATGCAACAGGCACCTATGCAGATGCGTTATATCCTATTTTGTTACACAAAAAGTGGACACATCTTCCGCGTTATATGATTGCAGGCATGACAGCAAGTCTTTTTCGTTTCGTGGTGGACCGTCGTCTGACGACAGAATCCATCTCGGCCTATAACTGGATGGCAGAGAACTTTGTTGCTGCTGATTTTATCGGAGTGGCAGCGAGTCAGGCTGCCGGTTTTTCCTTTGAACCGACGTTTCCGCTCTATCAGAAGCAGGCACTGCGCGATATCAAGGCCTCGATTGATGGGGGAACCGGGGCGGTGTTATGGCATGATCAATTTGTTGTTGTTGTCGGATATGACGATGACGAGGAAGTCCTATTTTTCTGCACAGGAGATGACCCTGACGTGCTTCGTTTACCCTATTCCTTAGTCGGCCAGAATAACTCACCCTATTGGTATTATCAAGTGTTGGAAGCTCATCAATCCATCGATATGTGGGAGGTATGCAAGGAGTCGTTAATCCAGGCTGTATGCAAATGGGAAACGCACGACTATATTCTGCCAGCGCAAGATTACGCTTGCGGTTCTGCCGCATACACCGCGGTTGCGGATGTGCTGCAGTCTGGAAACTATGAGTGCAATCAGGCGGCAATGGTGCTTCGCTATTATGCTTGTACAAGAGGGGAGATGGCCTCATATGTCAGAGCGCTTGAACATTTATCGCCGCATATGGATCAAGTGATTGTACAATACACACAGCTTGCGGATCTCTATGTATCTATTGTTGAAGTGCTGGATAATTCCGCGGCATGGGACGCAAGGGAACCTGGAAGTGTACATCGAGTTAGTTCACTTATTCGGAGCGCAGGTGATACGGAACAAGCTGCTATTGATGCGATTAAGGATGCTTTCTCTGAAACGATCAACAATCGCTGCTCGGATATTGGGCTCAGATAACACACGATGCTTTAAAATCGAATAAGCTGTACATCTAGACATGTTAGACACCAGAAAGGCGATAAGCCAATCTGGTGTCTTTTTTGCATATCATTCGAGTTTCGAACTCAATAAGGATAAATGCTGCTTTTATAAAAATAATATATAAAATTTGAAATAAAGGTAATCTGAATCCTGCTTCATTCCGAATATTATAATATATGGTCTTATTTGGATGATGAATTCAAGGAATGAATGGGGGCAGAACGATGGTACGGAACCCGGAAACCCTTCAGGAATGTATCGAAAACGCAAGGCTGAGACTTTACCAGATGGCAAACCAATATACGAGTCTGCAACATCCAGAAGTCATTCGTCAGTCGATGGTGCTGGATGAATTAATTAATGAGTATAACGATGCCAAACGCTTCATTTCACGAACGAACCATCATAGCTAGGGTCAAGTGTACGAACAGCTGACTGAACCTCCGAAATAAGTCGTCCGCGTTCTTCGTAGAGCGGCATTTCTTCTTTGTCAAACTGAAAGTGAATCGTTCGGACATCGCCTTCAGAGAGTGTTATTTTTTGAAATTCTAAGAAATAGAGAAATGAGTCATCAAACCTTAGTCCATCTCGATCACGGTAGCAGTGCATATAGTCAATATCCTTTTCTTCAAGCACTAACACACCTTGTTCTGTCAACTTCATCATTGGATCCTCCTTCATAAGTGTGGTATGCAATATCTATTTACATTATATAGCGTCTGTTAAAATTTAGGGATAGCTATATCATACATGGCCTTAATATTTTATAACATGAATGATTTCTGTTTTTTTAAGTGATAGGAGTTTAGTCGTTATGTAATCGTACGAAAGTCCGATAAGGCTATGGGCTATTTCATAAATACACTGAAACGAGGCTGCTGACATCTCATTTCGGTGTTTTTTTTGTGCTTCCTCCGAAGTTTCACGTCAGAGAAGAGACTCTTGATCAGGATCAAGTAGGGGACAACCGTGCGTAAGACTTATTGTTGCGAGTATGACGAAGCGTGTAAAATATAGGTGGAATGCGAACGTTAATGCGTATTTTATCATTCAATATACAGACTGCTTAAGCAGTTTGAGATAGAAGCCATCGTGGTTTTAGAACAGGAGTACATACAACATGTTTTACGGAAAGGCAGGAGATAGAATGACAGCCGCATTGGAACAAGCTTTGGAAGAGATGATTCAGGCCATTCATGAATGGTTTGATGAGCAAACGGCACGTACGGATTTAGAGCAGACGATCCAACGAACGAAACTGCAGATGGGCATATTTGATGATATTTTTGTTTTGTACAAGCCGGGAAGAACGATCGTGGATAGCCTGGATATGGGATGGGATGAAGGTTCACTATCGACGCAGACGATCCGGTTTACAGAAGAAATGGTACGCACCGAAATCCAGCCAAGGCTGGTTGAAGTGGTTCAGGAAAAATTGGCCGAATGGGCAGATACACCGCTGATTGATTACCGGTTTACGTTTAGAGGAAAGTTTCCTACGAGGGACGGGATGCTGAAGCTGACGCTGCTGGAATACATCAACGAAGAGAAAAGACAGCGGCTGCTGGAACGCATTCGGACGTATACGGAGCAAAAACTGGAGAATGGTGTGTACCCGACCAAACCGCTTGAAACGACTTTTTTGGCAAAATATCTGCTTGATCCCGTGTTGTTTCCATCCATGGATGCGGCATGGATCATCAGACAATATGAACGGATTCAAACGTTAAATCGGGAGCGGAAGGATGCTCTCGCCGAGCACCGTCATACGATCATTTATGCCTTGACATTGTGGGCAGAACGGCAATTTTTACCTCAGTATTTTGACGTGCAGATTTCAGATTATCGGGAAAATGAATACACTTTGAAGTCTGGTCAGAAGCTGGATGGGCAGGATAAGGACATCGAAATAGGTATGAATCAGGATCAGGCTGAGGATTCGCACCCTATAGATCTGCTGCTCTATGCAGCGGTGATGATTCTGCGTTTCGAACCCAGTTACAGCAAGCCAAGGGGACTTAAATTTCTGGAACTGGCCAAGCAGCTCGGCAGTGAGCAGGCGGAACGGATGTTGACTGAGGGCAGCGGTACATATAAGCCGGAAGATACGTATGTTAAAACGGAGCAGGTGGAATGCCAGGCCAATGATGTTTTTGCGAGGATAACGATTCAGATACATCAGGAAGGACCAGGAGCATATCAACAGGCGATAGCCTTTATTATTCGTTTGCTGGAGCAGGGGTTCCCCAAGGGTTATCACATCAAACTGAAATCCAAAGTAAAACAGTATCTGCCAATCAAAGGACTTGCCAAATCAGATACACACCGGTTCTTTGCAAATGCTTTAGAATATCCTGAGCTGCATTCATTTCTGGAACAATACGCACGAGCAGCCATCCAGGAATTTGAGTTTTATGCAGATACGGAAGGGGAGAAGAGTGGGATGCCTGGAAGTTATGCAGCCTTTGGGCTTGGACTTACGAGCGAGCAGTATTTTCCTCTGATTCACGATTATATGGGGCAGGTCGATGATGAACATCAGATGATTCAGGACAAATTTATTGTTGCTTTTGCCGATAAATATGGGGTAACAGCAGACTCAGTGTCAGTCCTCGTTCAGAGCTTGTGCCGTTCAACGGATGGACTGAAGCTCAAGTTGCTGCCGGAGTTCGAGCAGGACGAGAAGCTTGAGTGGCTGCTGGAACAGGTTCAGGAACTGGAGTCATATGATGTTCAGCGTGTGCTCTACCCGATTTTTGGCAAGGTAGAGAAACTGGTTGCACTGGCACGCAAAGCGGAGGGGAAACGAAAAGAATCGTTACTGCGATTAGCTCAGGCTGCAGGTGGGTGACGATCGATCAGTTCACTCTATTAAATAAATGAGTAAATAAATGAGCTTGGTGAGAGGTGGATGGAGATGGAAGCATTAACGAGAACCGTCTGGCAGGGGCTGTCTGAGCAGGACAAGCAGGAATGGATGCAACGCATTGCGCTTCAACTGCCTGAAGGGATGCAGTATGAGGGATTGCAGACGTTTGAACGATATGGACAGCGGACTCAGACCGGAGTATTTACACACGATGAACAGCGATTCGTATTTGTTCCAGGTGATCAGGTAACATTAGGTTGGGAAAAGTGGCATCACGGAATGGATGAGCAAACGACTGCTGATCTGCACGAAACTGCAAGCAGTTACGGGATTGAGGATGTACAATCGTTCCTTGCCAGTCAGATGTCACCTGTGCGAGTCGTTAACATTGCCCCGATGCTTGTGGAGTGTGAGACCATCTCACTGGGGTGGATTGAAGTAACCGAGGAAGAAGCGTTTGCCCAGGAGCATGAAGATTTTCCTAAGGCCTTAGCCGAATTCAAGGAATCGGGGCTGAATGAATATGAACTTCATCTGGAATTTAAACTGATTCAAGACCAAGGAGAGGTTCGAATTCTCTGGTTTAATGAAGGGATCGAGCTGGAGGACATTGTAAGGGAAGAAGCAGCTGCTGGATTTAGTTTGTTGACGGAAGACGAGTGGGAGTATATCTATGGGGGAGGATGTCGCACGTTATTCCCTTGGGGAGACAGCTTTGACTATACAATGAGATTAAGACATTTGGGGAAGCCTCAAAGTCAAGATCAGTTTGACCAGGCGCCTGTTAATTCAGAAACAGATACAGACGTTAATACAGGGGCAGATACACATACAGAACCGAGTGCTTTCTCGCCAACTGGAGCAAATCATCATCTGTATGATCTGGAATTGCCGAATTTCTTTGGTATACAGTTTGCCGGAGATCCATATAAATACGAGCTTACGCTGGGTGCGGATGACGATGTGATGCCGAAAGGTGGAGATGGTGGGGCTATGATCTGTGGAGGAACAGGGCCATTGCTTAGCTATCTGCCTGCTGCTTCGGTATTTTTCCGGGATATGAATGTGGATGAACTGGATTGGGAGGAATTGATGGATGCGTTGTATTATCGCCGGGTAATCCGTCTGACGGATGTGAAATTGGATGACGAATAAACATCGTTCCGAACCTTCGGCACATAAAACAAATGTTACTACTGGCGTGGTCATGTATAAGGGGACGTCATATCCCGAGAAAACGTTCCAGGATTATCTGGTAACCTATGCATCCGATGGAATTCGGCTCAGTGCCGGCACGCTGGTTCTGTTTTTCCTGAATGTATTTCTGCTTATTCCGATCTTTAGTGCTCCATATCAATCTCTTTATGCGTATCTTCTTTTGCCGCCATTAGCGATCATGAACCTGTGGGCCATCGTTCTGATTATTGCTCCACGCAGGCTTCAATTAAATTATGTATTGTTTCGTGGTGTTTTTGGACTTGTGTGTTCAGTCAGCTTTATGGTGGTTATACAGAAGTTTGCGTACGGGACGTTGGGTATGACAACGGCATGGTATGTAATTGGTTCTTTCGTGGTGTATGTATTTACTTTAATTCAATATGTGAGGTTTCGTTTACAAAAATTAAAGCAGTCGCCTCGGCCTAACAAAATAGACAAAAACTTCAGGATGCCTACCGCTGTCATAGCCGTGATTACAGGAGGGGCATACCTGATGGCTAACATTTCACTGGCTTTCGTTACAGAACAGACAGTAGTCGTTATTTTGATTTGCGTATATAACATGCTTATCTTTGTTGTGTTTCACTTTGTCATGGACTTACATCGGTATTACTGGCTGCGCCGAGTCATGAATAAACCTGAGGTATTGGGCAGAATGACCAGTCATCGCCACTAGACAGAAGGAACCATTCGGTAGAGCTGGACGAACATCTCGTTTTTGATTCGTCAATTTTTTTCATATATGGAATGAATAGTGATGAAATTTTTAGATAAAGGAAATATACTTAACAAGTCTCAATCCAATCCATTATATAGAGAAGGAGTTAAGTATGTCCAAAGAGTACAAGTTGTTTGTAGCAAGTGTTGTAGTTATATTTATCTTGATGTCTAATGTGTATGGATTCTCCGAGGCGTCCGCTGCCTCTTTGGCTCCAAGTGCACAGACTGGAGAACGAGTGACCTCATCTGCGGATCGGGTTCAACATAACATTCGCTTTGCCGTCCGAGGCACCGAAGTTGAAGTTACGACAGTGAAGACCAGTTTTGATACCGGAGAAATGAAAAGAAACGAGTACCATTTTACAGATCCAGCCGTTCTTCCAAGAATACATACGGGTTTGACGACAACCTCTCATAGTTATGATCCAATCGTCAGTGATACACCAGCAGGTTTAAAAGGATACATGGTTTATTACGCAACGGAAAAGAACGAGCAATACTATGTTTTGTATGAGTATGATTATAGCTCGAATAAACTTCGCAAGGTTCATGAGAGTGAAAATCGTATATATGTAGAACCGCAGCTGGGCATGTTTTACACCATGTATGAGAAAAATGCAGTAAAATATCAGTATTATTCGATGGCAACGGGAAAAAAAGTATATACTCACGGGAAAATATTTAAAGAAAGAGAGATTACTGACACGAAATATGCAGTATCTCCAATACCAAAGAGCCGTGATTTCGGGGTATACTGCAATGCAACATTACAGGATTGTCATTACCTGGAGTATGGTGGAGTAAAGGGACAGAAAGCCAAAGTTAGCAATTTACAGATGATGCATGACATGAAGACCAAGCTAACATCAAAATCATTTCAGGCAAGTTCGGATGTGCAACTTAGCGTTTCGCAGGGGAATGTACATGATCGGAAATCGGACTGGACTGTGATTGCAACTAAGAATGGCAAAAAAACAACGCTGATCAAAGAGCGTGTTGGCTATGTGCATTCCTTTGTCTCTCCTGAAAGAAAGACATTGGTATTGGTTACGGAGAGTGGTCTGGATAGTAAAATGGAATCATCCAAAGTACATCTCTATGATCTGAAAACACTAAAGAAAATTCGCTCCTATGATTCACCGTATAAAGCTCGTACAGAAAGCATTCAATGGGTTACCGAGGATGAGTATGTGATTGAACAATACTTCTCTAATCCAGGCGGCTACCCGCCATCCTTATATGTTATTTCAGCGAATAAACATCTCAAATTGAGGTATGACACCTATAGGGACTGGAAAAATCACTGGAATTCGTTCCAGTTCTCTACTATTTTCTATCCCATGGAGCTTGTAGCGGTGAAGTCCGGCAAAGGGGTATTAGAGTATATAGGCCAGCCATCCTTCTACATGGGAGGTCAGAACTATGTTCCTTTGCAAGAATTTACGCAAGCCTTCCATATTCAATATCAGCTGGATAAAGATCGGATCACCTTTACTCGCGGGCAACGCTCTTCCAGCATAAACAAACCTTCTAGCCAATTGTTAACCTTATATAATCAGACCTTTATTCCGTTAGGTCAATGGAATAAGGATATGGGCTTGAAAGTTTCAGAAACAAAGGGCGGTATTTATAATAGAGAATTGATTATGAGTGATGAAGAAAAGGGGACTGAGCTGGCTATGGCTCCTAAAGACCTACCTTTCCGTGCATACTCACGTAGGATGGAAAGTGTCGGGGATGGTTACCAGTTAGATAAGGTATACACAAGCCCGGTGGAATCCTCTGATACAAATGGATTAAATAGTGTAGTTCTGAATTTTGATGGAACGTTAACGTACGAATCTCCGGGAGAAGAAGTGAAGGAGTTATGGTTTACCAGTCAGGACTTTAATACGGTCATTGGAACCTTGCCTGTATCCAGTATTCCGGAGAAAAAGTGGGGATTCACGACGACTAAAATACCTGCGAATCTAATACAAGACGGCATTGTGAATGTTCTTATTCCAGGTAAAAAGGGACTCTCGACTGATGTATACTCGTTAAAACTTCCAGCCCCGTTCGATAAAAACAAATTTGAATAGCATAATTACAGGTACAGCCTCCGGGCTGTGCTTTTTTCTTGAACAATACAAATACACATACCCGATCAGTTCCGAAGTCTGGAGAACGGAAGAGCCGATCGGGTATGTGTTTCATGATTAGTGCTTATCTTATGGTATTGCTCTAAAGAAGCTGAGGTTTATTTCACTTTTTGCACCGCTACGGCCATTTGTTCCAGTTGGGTATGGGTCAATTGGTTATTTTGCGAGCTGAGTGTCACATAACGATCATCCAGCTTGAACGTAAGCATGTCGGTTTTTTCCGGTGTGTACCATTTGGCGGATACGCCGTTAGGCAGTTTTACCGTTTTGCCATCATAACTGAACGAGTAATCTCTAGGAGATACCGTTACATTCATGCGGTTGAAGACAAAGTTCACGCCATCGCCGCCTGCACCAACACTTTTGAATGCATCTCCCGCAACCATATGTTGTGGAGCATAAGCAGTGGTGAAGCCATCAAATTGAGCAAATGATTTACGGATCTGTTCCAGTTGCTGTTTGGAGTAACTTACATTTTCAAAAGCAGTAATACCTTGATCATTGCCGCTCTTTACTTTTTGTACAGAGACAGCGATTTGTTGCAACTGTGCTTGGGACAGCTTATGATCTGGCGAGCTGAGTGTGACATACCGATCATCCAGTTCGAAGGTTAACATGCCGATATCGCTCGGTGAATACCATTTTGCACTAACACCGTTGGACAATTTCACTTCTTTGCTTGTGTAGCCCTCCGAGTAATCTCTTGGAGAAACATCCACTTTCATATGATTGAAAATGAAGTTTACGCCATCACCGCCTGCGGCTACACTTTTGAATGTATCACCTGTAGTCATTTGCTGCGGCGCGTAGGCTGTTTCAAAGCCTTCGAATTGAGCAAATGCTTTTTGAATCGCTTCTTTTTGCGCTGCGGTATAGGTTACATTGGTTAGTGCAGTTGGATTGCTGTTCGTTTCACCAATAATGACTTGTTTGTTTGCACCATCGTAGGTTACAGGCACATGCAGTGCATCGGCCAATGCGCGAACCGGCAGATAAGTCGAGTTATTATACGTGATCGGTGCAAGTTTTTTACCATTCCCGTCAGTCGGTGTGTATGCTGCACCGCCTACATTAAAGCTGATTCCGTGATTGAGATAAGCCGAGATTTTCTCCAGTTGTGTTCCGGCAAATACACCAGCTGCTCCGGTTAAGGTCATACCCAGCACCATCATTGTAGCTACCGATTTCTTCATGTTCTTTTTCATCCTATATCTCTCCTTTAAGTTGGGGTTATTTGTTGTCTTGCTGTTCCTTATGGCTTTATATTACCCCTCGAACTTATCCAGAATAATTCTGAATTATATCCAACTTGTAAACATGTGTAACGATCTTTGCATCATGATGGAGAGTTGTTATGTAAAGGGTACAGGGGAAGCATCTTGTTTGAGTTTCATAATCAAGGAGGGAAAGAGATGGATCATCGCATTATTGAAGAGTTTTATGATATTGGTCGGATACAGCGCGTGGAAGTGATGAAACAGGGGACGAGCTCTGAAGCGAAATGCATTGATTCTTCAGCAGGTCAATTTGTGTTGCGTAAACTTAGAGATGAGCAGCAGGCTGTAAACGAAGAGAGACTTCACCACGTTCTGTCATTGCAAAACATCTCTCCAGCAATGGTGATTGCGCGGAATGGGTTGTCCTATGTTCATTTGAATAATGAAATTTATAATTTGCAGTACTATGTGGAAGAAACGGTACCATACGATCAGGCAGCCATCCATTTTGTTGAATTTGGTAACATGCTTGCTCGCTTCCACCATACTGCTCACAAGCTTGAAATCGTTGATCAGCCGGATCGCTTTGCTTTATCTCTACTATGGTTACAAGTCTGTGATGAGGTCAGGGGATCTTCGTTAGCTATCGTTGGCTCACTTGAGGGGCATGTAGAGCAATGTACAGAATACGTCGTGAGAAATGATAGCATGATTCATGGTGATCTGGGTGTGTGGAATATGTTATTTATGAAGCAAAAGGCGCTTTTGATCGATTTTGGAGAGGTGAGAAGAGGTGATCCGCATTTTGATGTGGCTGCTGCGCTTACCTCAATGATTCCTGCAACGGCAGGAGCGAATGAGTGTTTCTTGATGCTGGAAGAAGTAATGAAAGGGTATGCCGAGGCCGGGGCATTGCTCACAAGAGAACGGTTGTATGAACAAATTCACCTTTGGATGCTGCGCGGCTGGCTGGCATTGATAAGGGAGAGGGGAGTCACCTCCCCGATGGTGCAGTACATTGAGCGAGGCATGCGAAGAGTTGCCGTATTCAAAGAAATATTGCTTTAGTATGCAGTGAATCAGGATCAATTGTACAAATACATTACAAACCCGCCTATGCCCAATACCACTGCGCCGACGTATACATATGTAAGTTTGCTCAGATTTTGCCGTGTACGGCGATCATATTCGGGGTTACTGATGCGATTGGCTTTCGAATTCCCGATGATAAGTGTAGCAATTCCGCCGAATAAGGCGATACCGATAACCAATGCATAAGGCAGCCAAGTCATGAGTTGACCTCCTTTTCCAGTCGATGGAGAGCGTTTACTCTATTGTATCTCAGGTTTACTCGCAATGTAAGCTATTATTGAGAAATATAGGAAATTTATGTGATCTGAATTTGAAGGATATACATGCACATGTAGACGGAAGAATGAATTAAATCTATACGGTATATTGCAGTTTGAGTTGTGTGTTTTAGACTCGGATCACTAGAATTTTAAATTTTTTTAGAATAAAAAAACATAGATGTATCAAGCATTTGCGGCTTTCTTTATCGAAAGCTGTAATTTTTTTTGCCTGCAAAGTGATCCAGAATCGAGGACCGTGCGTTACACCCTATGAAGACAACGACAAAGAAACAAACGAAACAAAAACATACTTAAGGAGTGACTCACCAATGAAGATGAAAATGAAAACATTTATTGCCCCTGTACTTAGCTTGTCGCTGTTAATGCCAGGAATCGCGGGAGCGGCTGCAGCACCCCAGACGTCCACTTCCATGACCATGATGAAAGCATCCGTGAACACCCCTGCGGCTGACCTGAGAGCGAACCTGGATCATCTGTTGTCTGAGCACTTTGCTCTGGCGGTAACAGCTATGGCGAAAGCTTATGATGGAGCCAAAGATGCAGATGCAGCCTACAAAGCACTCGACCAGAATGCACTGGATATGCAACCGGCAATTGCTTCCCTCTACGGTGAAGCGGGTGCCAAAGAATTCGAACGTATCTTCCGCGCACATAACAAATATACCGACGATCTGGTGAAAGCAACCAAGATGGGCAACCAGGCTGGCATCAAGCAAGCTCAGAATAACATCAACGGATTTGTGGATGAATTCTCCACATTCCTGAGCACGGCTACAGAAGGTGAATTGCCGAAAGACGCAGCAAAACAAGCATTGAAAGTGCATGAAGACCTCGTGCAAAAAGTATTTGATGAGTATGTAGCCGGAGATTACACGGATGCTTACAAAGCGTATCGTGAGGGTTTCAAGGAAATGTTTGACGTAAGTAAAGCACTTTCCACTGCGATTACTACACAAATGCCTGAGAAATTTAACAACACCAAAGCGGATACCAAAGCAGCTGACTTGAGATCTGCACTCAACCACTTGGCTTCGGAACACTTTGCGCTTTCCGCTCTGCAGATGCAAGAGCAGTATGATGGACGTACAGCAGCATCGAATGCCCTTGTCACAGCAGAAGCTGGAAATACTGCGGATTTCAAGGCAGCCATCGCTTCCATTTACGGTAATGAAGGAGCCAATGCGTTCGAGAAAATCTGGGTGACTAACCACGTCAACGCTCAAAGTGACTATGTCAAAGCGGTAAAAGATAATGATGCGACTGCGCGTGCAGCCGTGCAAAAACGGATCGACGGATTTACAACGGAGTTTGCTACATTCCTGGATTCCGCAACAGCGGGCAACCTGCCGAAATCAGCAGCACAACAAGCGCTGACGACGCATGAAAACCAAGTGCAAAAAGTGCTGGATCAATATGCAGCAGGCAACTATGATGCTTCTTACACGACGAATCGTGAAGGCTTCAAAGTGATGTTCGGGGTAGGTCAAGCGCTGGGTAATGCCATAGTGACTCAATTCAACGACAAGTTCCAAGAAGCAACACCAACAATGCCTGCACCAACGCCAGCGCCAGATATGACAACCGTCTGGATGAAGCTGAACAGCAAAATGCTGAAAATTAACGATAAAACAACCAACATGGACACCACACCTGTGCTTTGGAAAAATACAACATACATCCCGCTGCGTTTCCTAAGTGAAGGCATTGGAGCAACGGTGAAATGGGACAAAAAAGCACAGCAAGTTACCGTTATGGCTGGTGATGATACACTTGTATTCTGGGTAAACAACACGGTCATGGAAGTGAACGGTATGAAGAAAAACGTTGGTTCTACCGTGTTTGTTAACAAAGATGGACGTACACAAGTACCGCTGCGTTTCATTGCTGAATTGCTGCAATGGAATGTGGATTGGGCTAAGAAAGATGGTTCCATTACGCTGACCAAAGCAATGTAAGGCAAACGTAACGCAATTATCAACGCTGTGCGCCAATACACTTTATAAGTTGATATAATTAATCTCACATGCATACCCAAAAAAGCTGCCCATGTGGCAGCTTTTTTATATTCGCCTGAAAGAGCAAATATTTGGTATAATTAACCGCGTAATCAATTACATAAGCATTCAAATAACTCAAGGAATACAAACTATTGTTCAACTATTCAAAATGAACAATGAAAGAGGAGGACAGAGGTATGAGTGCAACATCCAATTCAGAGAAGCCCGCACGGAGTGTAGATACCCGATTATTTATTGCCTGGGCTGTGTCTGTTATCGCAACTTTGGGAAGTCTTTATTTAAGTGAGATTAAGCAGTTTCTGCCATGTGATCTGTGCTGGTTCCAGCGCATCTTTATGTATCCGCTAACGATTCTGCTTGGTATTGCGTACTTTAAGGATGACGTGGGGATTGCCAAGTACGTGCTTCCGCTCAGCTTTATCGGGGGTGGCATTTCCTTGTATCACGTAACGATTCAACGGATCTTCGCGGCTACGGGCAACGCAGTGGCATGCGGTAAGGTGCCATGTTACACCGATTATTTGAACTGGTTTGGTTTTATCACGATTCCATTGCTGGCTCTGATCGCATTTATCATGATTATCGTGATGCTGTGGGGCATCGGCAAAACGCCTAAATCTTCTATCTAACTGTTCTTCTTAAATCTTTTATCTATGTTTTCTTTTTAAATCTTTATACTCAGAAAGGACTAACAGTGATGAAGGGACAAGCTCGCTGGTTTACGCCTTTGCTCATACTGATTTTTATTCTGAATGGCTGCTCTTACACGGAGCAGTCTGCCTCAGGCGAGATGCCGGAGATGATTCGAGTGAAGCTCATGATGCCGGATCAGGTGAAGGTGAACGAAGAAGTCGCTTTACAGATCAAACTAACCCAGGGGGAGAAACCTGTAGATGATGCCGATCATGTACAATTCCAAATCTGGAACGAAGAGAACGAACCTGCGGCACCATCCATCGAAGAAGGCATGATGAACGCCGATGAGCTTGAGGCACGCGGGGCAGTGAAGGCTAGCTCTGTGGGAGATGGCATCTATGAAGTTAAGCACACATTTCAGGAGCCGGGGGTGTACGTTGTCCAGGCACATGTAACCTCAGGTGCAATGCACACCATGCCGCGTACGAAGGTAACAGTCAAATAATTTTATTATTCTCGATTTCAATCCTTGACCTTGAAGTATACTTCAAGGTTTATTGTTGTTGTATCAACAACGTTTGGAGGAAAAATCATGAAGATATTTGAATGGATTTTCGTGCTAGTAACGATAGTGGGGGCGCTGGGTTTACCGTTTTATACGAAAAGACGAAAGCTTGCGGTAGGCATGCTTAGTGCCTTAGTTACCGCATTTCTGCTACATGCGATCATGGATTCAGTACGGGTGATGTTACTACCGTCTTATATTGTCGCGCTCATTCTATTTATCCTGTTAATGATTCAATTGATTAAATGGACTCGTAGCGCTGGAAGCATAGCACCGGAAATACATAAGAAGAAGTCGAGAGGACGTGCCTGGATGCGTGGACTGTTCATCCTTCTTCTTGCTGCTTTCTCGGGCATTGGATCAGGAGTGCTTACGAGTTACTTCCCGGCATTTACCATGCCCGAGCCAACGGGGCAATTTGCCATCGGTACATTTTCACAACAGATCGTAGATGAATCTCGTGAGGAGACTCTTTCGCCTGAAGCCGGGGACAAGCGGGAACTGATGATTAATGTGTGGTATCCGGTAGACCCGGAAGTTGCAAAAGGCATTAAACCGGAGTCATACCCTGCTGAATTGGGGGAAGCGATCAGTCTGGTGTTTGGCATCCCGTCTCAAGTGTTCAGTTACCTAGATACGATACCGACACATGTGGTCAAAGGTGCAACGATGTCTAATGCAAGCAGTTCTTATCCAGTTGTCCTGTTTTCTCCCGGTGTCCGTTCAGCTCGTTTTCAAAGTATGACGGCGGTGGAAGAACTAGTCAGCCACGGTTATATTGTTGTAGGGATGGATCATCCGTATACGTCAGCTAGAGTAACTTTTCCAGATGGACATAAGGTCTCTTACGATGCCGGGCCTGAATTCGCAACATCCGAAGAAGTGTATCAATATAATGTGCAGGGCGTAGGCATTCGTGCAGCAGATGCACGTTTTGTACTCGACACGCTGGAACAGTGGAATGTGAATGATCCGAATCAGGTGCTGGAGGGCAGACTGGATCTGAACCACACGGGCATTATGGGACATTCCTACGGCGGGGCAACAACAGCAGAAGCACTCGCACAGGATGAACGTTTTCATGCAGGACTCAGCCTGGAAGGTGGATTTTGGGGCAGTGTTTCCAAATCGTCGCTGAAACAACCTTTTATGTACATCATGTCTGGAAAGACAGCCAAAAGCTTGGGGCCAAATCCTACTGAGCATGAAAAGTTATTCTATCGGGAGTTTGAACCCGATCTGGAACATGTAATGAAGAACAGTCTGAATGATACCTATTATCTGACCGTGGATGGATTTTTCCATCAAAGCTTTACCGATATTGCGTTAATCTCACCGCGTTTGTTTGCCAAGAATATGTCTGCGGAGCATAATATCGATATTACCAGAAGTTACGCACTCGCCTTCTTTGATCGTTATCTGAAGGGTGAAGCGCAGCCTCTACTGCAAGGAAGTTCGGCGAAATTTCCCGAAGCATCTTATGATCATGAATATACAAAGATCCGTAACGAACAAGCGCAATGAGTCAGCTGGAAAGGAGAGAACGTTGTGCAGACCTTGACAAGAGGCCAATTAGCCAAAAAGACGGGAGTAAGTATGGCTACGCTTCGTTATTATGAGGACAGCGGCATACTGCCCGCTCCGCATCGATCCTCCAACGGATACCGCGAGTACACCGAGGATTATCTGGTCAAAGTCAAGTTCATTAAGGGTGCACAGACGCTCGGTTATTCGCTCAAAGCAATAAAGGAAACGCTGGAGCTGCTAAGTAATGAGGATATGGAAAAAGAGACGTTGAAAACACTTGTACGTGAACGGATCACCGACATTCAACAGCACATTGAACATCTGGAGCAGATGCAAAAACAGCTGGCCGGATTGTTGCTTGTACCTGAGGACGAAATCGATAGTTATATCCAGTCCTTTAGAGTAGAGAAAAAAGAGCCGTAGAGCCGTAATCACGGCTCTTTTTCTATTTTTTAAGAGCAGACAAACGTTTATCTACGAGCAGGAAATGACGGAGGCAAATCGAATATAACGAGTAATTTGTTTCATTTTTCCATATCAGGTTTCTTAACGTAATCACCGTATGGAATACTAGATACACACCAGAGAGGAGCATAATGCTTGATGAGGGATATACAAGGTTTTGTTTCTGATTATATTAAAGGTAAAAAACATCTTCATCTTGAGATTGGCATCGTTACCAAGGAAGATATCGAGTATCATTCATTCGGCAATCCGCCAAAGCAGAATATAGTTGCTCCTGAACACAGGTTATTTGAAATCGGCTCTCTGACCAAAGTGTTCACAAGTATGCTTCTACTAGAATTAGAACATCAACAACGGCTTTCTGCCGATGACACAGCCAGCAAGTACATACACCTGGGCAAAAACGATTATTTGAAAAAAATTACGCTCAAACATTTGGCGACGCATACGTCTGGATTACCCAGATTAGCACCTAATTTGTCTTCGAAAAAAAATCGATACAATCCGTATTCCAGATATACGGAGCAGATTTGCTTGCCTTTTTAGCGGATGCTGATTACACGGAGCAGATCGGTAAATTTGAATACTCTAATACCGGTATGGGGTTATTAGGATACATCTTATGTAAAGTAACAGACAGAACATATGACGATCTACTGAAAAAATATATCACAACCCCATTACATATGATGGAAACTGCCGCCCTTCTGAATACAGAACAGAACAGTCGGGACATACATCAACGGGAAAAGTCATGCCTCACTGGGATCTGAATGGAGTACACGATGGAGCGGGAGCAATCAAGTCATCTGTTCACGATATGAGTTTATTTGTACAAGCCAATCTCAATGAAGAACACCCGCTAGCCTCTGCCATGCAACAAAGTCACGTACCTATTCGAATCGGAGAATCAGAGCTTTATTTCGGGTGGCAAGAGGATACGGCATTGGATCAGAATATTTTGTGGCATAACGGCGGTACCTTTGGTGCTACCAGCTATTTAGCTATAAACAAGGAGCAGGGCGTAGGTGTCGTATTATTATCCAATTACTGTTTTGGATCAGCCGATCGTGTGGATGAATATCTGGATGCGATCTACAAGTTTTTGACGAAAAAAGATCTGTATCCGCTCACGTTCCTTGAGCCTGTAGGCAAGAACATATTGGAATCCGTGATGCAGAATCAATGATACAAAAATCACCACCTCCATTGCGCCCCGCGATGTCATTCATCGGCTTCTACGCACTGGAGGTGATTTTTGTTTTTTCGCTCAAGTCATGCCTGCTTCACGTAGAAAATGATGCACAATCTCCGTCTGAACCTTGATCCGTACAGCGCGTTTCAGGCTCCAGCACGTTTCCACGGTAACAGACTTCGCATGCAGCAACCTTGAAGCCGCTGTCCGAGCGGAGCCCGGCAACTCATGCCGCTTCAGATTAAAATGATGCTTGCCCACCGGTATAGATCGGTTCATGCGTTCAATCACCCTGCGGCAGATCGGCACGCTGGAGCTGCCGGGGTTGGTGATCAGCGTTTGTCCAAGCACGCGTGGACTAAGCTGTGACAGACCATTTGCCTCGTGTAGATCGAGCCACCAGTCAGGGTGATGCTCGCGTGCAAGCTTGAACACGGCGGCTGCCAGTGGATGCTTCGATCTTCCTGACTTGCGGCGAGGAAAGGTACGATTCAGATCAGGTTTGCCTCTGATTTTTTTGGCATAAGCCTGCTGGTTGACTCTTGGCACAATAATCAAGGTTCCGCGATGGATCACACGCCGCCCTGCGGCACAATCATCGGCAAGCTTCTGTGCAGCGGCCATACTCGCGGTTTCATTGCCGTGAACTCCAGATGTAATCATCATGACGGGTCCGGGATTCGTTCCGCGTACGATGTAATAAGGCGTAGCATAGGGACTGGGTGCAGCAAGAACATGTCTGGTCACAAGCATGACCCTCACCTCCGTTACTACAGTACGTCCTGTCCCTCTCTCCTGTAACGGCATTAGAACAGCCCTATAGCCCGTTTCACTATAAGATAGGCCAACCCCTGGACGAATCAATAGACTTTGTGTATAACATCCTCGAAGTCGGGTTCCTTCATCTCAATATCGTCAATCTCTCCCCACTGCTCCAGCTCCTTCAAAATGTCCATCGTACGCCATTCCTTCCGGTTCACCAGTGCCGTCAGCACCTGATTGTCCATACGTGTAACCTGAATGGCGGAAGGCAAAGCATCTGGCAGTTTAACCCTTCCACGGAAGGCGACACGGATCAATGTAGGCAAACCGATCGTATCTCGAAGGGAGGCGATGGTTCCGTCATAGGTCAGTTGTCCGTGGTTAATGACCATGACTCGGTTGCATAGCTGTTCGATATCATCCATGTCGTGGGTAGTGAGCAGAATCGTTTTGCCAAACTCTTCATTTAATGTGCGCAGAAACCGGCGAATATTTCGCTTCGCATTCACGTCCAGTCCGATGGTGGGTTCATCGAGAAAAAGCAGCTCTGGATCATGCAGCATAGACGCTGCCAGATCGGCCCGCATGCGCTGCCCAAGAGAGAGCTTGCGAACCGGGGTCGCCCAGAATGATTCAAGATCCAGCAGTTCAGCGAACTGGGACAGCCGTTTCTTTTTGACATCCGAACTCACACCGTACATTTCTGCCAAAATATCATACGAATCCTTTACGGGTAAGTCCCACCAGAGCTGACTTCGCTGTCCAAACACAACGCCGAGCTTGCGAACCGTTTTACGCCGTTCCTCATGAGGATTCATCCCGCCAAGCACAACCTCACCCGCTGTCGGGTGAAGAATGCCTGTCAGCATTTTAATCGTGGTGGATTTGCCAGCCCCATTGGGACCAATGTAACCAACAAATTCCCCTTGCCTAATATCAAAGCTGATATCACGTACCGCTTCTTTGGTTACATACTGGCGTGAAAACAAGGTACGTACCCCTGAGAAGCGGCCTTCCCGCACGACAGGGGTTTTGAATTGCTTTTGCAGGTTGCGTGCTGTAATCATATTCATGTGTATTTCGCCTCCTCCGTTAATGTGTAAATAAATCGTTCAATGTATATAACTTCTCTAACTGCCCGTACTTTGGTATTTGGTCATGCCGAACGTCCAGAACCGCAAACTGGCAGCTAAACATATCACCGCTACCGCAGCAATGACGGCCAACACCCAAGCGCCGCCTTCACCGCGCAACAGGTAGAGAGAGGGGATGTAATTTACAAATCCGACGGGAATGGCAGTCAGCAACAGACTGGACATCCATTTGGGATAGAGGGTGAGCGGGTATTGAGCCGCAGTGCGAGCTGCATCCTCTGTGATGACTTGCAACTCTTCAATACGTGTCGTCCAGAAACCAAGAGTCGCTGTAGCGAGTCCGATGGAAAAAAGAATGATGGCTCCAGTCACAATGACAAACAGGGAGAACGGAACAACCGTCCAGCCGATCTGCCCGCTGTGCATCATCCCCGCAAGCGACCAGCACAGAATGAATCCGCCTTGAAGTACTTCACCAATCATGATGCGGAAGTTCTGCGGCATCAGCGCAAGCAGGACAGGCATAGGTCGTGTCAGCAGTTGATCCAGCTCACCGCCCACCAAATATTTTTCCAGATGATGTACTTCATTGCCGAATGTGCGATACAGCGTTTTGGATAATGTCATAATCGCAAAAAGATAGCCGATCTCATGTAATGACCAGCCCTTGATCGCCCCAAA
The DNA here is from genome assembly GCF_050435065.1 of Paenibacillus sp. 4624. Lineage (NCBI taxonomy): Bacteria > Bacillati > Bacillota > Bacilli > Caryophanales > Paenibacillaceae > Paenibacillus > Paenibacillus sp. 4624. The sequence goes on along the minus strand of NZ_JBNDJR010000024.1, from coordinate 10,777 downwards.
TTTGTGCAGTACCAATGCGACCATCAGAAATTCGGAGATTTGAATAAGTGCGGCCAGGATGGCTCCCAGCACGAAGTTAAACTTGTACTGCATCCGGCTGCGGATGCTGGTTCGAATGAGTATTTTATATAAGTGGAACCACGAGATAAGTTTCATCCTCCCTGCACCTCCACTTTACGGCGTAACACTTGGGTAAGGGCAAGACAGATTAACGTCATGACTACACACCAAAGCAAGGTTCCCCATAACAAGGAGCCATCTTCAAAACCAAGATAAATTCGGGTAGGGACGTAAAGCAGAAATGGATAAGGCGACAGCCAGGCTAGTTGTTCCAGCCATTTCGGCAGCCATTCCAGCGGGATAAAGAAACCGGCCATCAGGTTCATCAGGGCATGATTGGCCCAGTGCAACCAGGACGATTCCGTAGTCCACATGGATGTGACACCGATAATATAGTTCATGCAGATGGACAAGTACGCTGCGCCGGCAAGTGCAAGTGCGGCATAACCTAAAGTCCAGGCCTCTGAAGGCCATTTCAGGGAAAAAACGATAGAGTAGAGAAGATAGATCGGAAGGCTTTTGTACACGAACTGGTAGGCGATCTGCCCCCATTCCCGTGCCACCAGGTGAGAGAACAGATGTACCGGACGCATGAGATCCAGTGCGATCTGCCCTGTCCTGACACTGAGCGGAATACCGAGTCCGTTCGTCAGGAAGCCTGAAATCCAGAGTGATGCTTGCGTGAATGCAATGTAACTGATCATCCCCTGAACTCCGTATTCTCCGAGCTGGTGGTCGGCCCCGATGCCGATCCAGAGACAAGCATACATGTAGCCAAACATGGCGCTTGCCAGGTTATGTACCATGTGTGCCCCGCGATATTGCAGGTTTCGGGCGTAGGCTTTGGAAGCGAGCGTAAGATAAAGCATATGACACCTCCGATAAGTGGATTGAACGGCGGACCCGTTCACTTCAGTCAAGGCGAAAAAGAGAGAAGGACAACAGCATACCAATTTATTCCTTCACAGGCAAGACATTTTTTTAGAGAATAATGGAAGGTAAGGGATTGTTCATGAATGCGCCACAAGACAGGCAGGGAAGAAATCCTTTATAATGAAGAGGTAAGATCGCAAACGTTTACAATTGTGTTTATTCAAATTTAAAATACCGGCCGGACTTGTGCTTGACGTGTAGGATACAGAACGAATAATCCGGCAAGAGAGAAGGATGTCATGAAGAAAATTGCATGGGTCACCGATAGCACCAGTACACTGGATTCCGCTTTTGCAGAGCAAAATCATATCTACATCGTGCCGCTGCGCATTGTATTTGGCGAGGAATGTTACCGGGAAACCGAAGAAATCTCGCCCGATACATTTTATGAGAAATTGGCAACTTCATCGCGCGCCAGCAGTTCACAACCGCCGATTGGCGAGTTTATCGAACTGTATGAATCCATTAAGGATCAGTATGATGAGATTATAACGATTCATTGCTCCACGGCACTTAGCGGAACGCTCCATACCTCGATGCAGGCAGCGGAGATGGCAGGCGTGACGGTTACCGCAATTGATTCAAGGGCAGGAGCCTATCCTCTTCGCGAGATGATTATGCAAGGTCTGGAATGGCAGAAGCAGGGATGTTCCGCTGCCGAGATTAAACATCACATCGAACAGATGATTGATAACATGTCATTTTATCTGATTCCTGCGAGTCTGCAAAATCTTCATCGAAGCGGTCGTGTGACCGGGACGCAACTGATCATCAGCCAACTGCTCAAAATACACTTGTTGCTTCGATTCGAAGAGGGCAAAGTGGTGGTGAATGAGAAGATTAGGACGTTCAAACGTACTAAAGAGCGCATGCTTGAGATGCTGAAAAAGGACATGGAGAAAGTGAAACATGTGTGCATCATGCATGCAAACAATCAAGACGAAGCCCATAGTATCAAACAGCAGATCGCGGAGCTGCTTCCACGTTTGAAAACAGAGATCATGCCATTTATTCCGGTGGTGAGCATTCATGCCGGTGCCGGTACAATCGGATTGTGCTGGATTCGGGGTGAACATGCATAGCTACAGGACAACTGTTGATCCAAATTACATCGTTTTGTGAACGAACCAACGCATCATAAATTACGTCATATAAACCTGATGAAGCACACTTGAACCCGAAGTGCCTGCTTGGTCAGGTTTTTTTGAACTGTCATTGCCAATTTCATCAGATTGTGAGGTAATGAAGGAAATTGTTTTTAACTGGAGGGGAGTTTATGTCAAGTCATCGCTTGCTGCTTGTGGAAGACGATCGTTCGATTAGTGAGATGGTTGGTCCTTATTTGGAAAAAGAGGGCTTTGACCTTACATATGCCTATGACGGTCTGGAGGCCGAACGGTTGTTCAACGAGGCGAAGCCTGGTTTTGACCTGATTATTCTTGATCTGATGCTGCCTCATCGCAGCGGGATGGATGTCCTGCAAACCATTCGCGCGAGAAGTCTGGTGCCCGTGCTCATTCTATCTGCAAAAGATGGGGACGTGGACAAAGCACTGGGTCTTGGATTTGGAGCTGACGATTACCTGAGCAAACCGTTCTCGCTGATTGAGCTGACGGCCCGCATCAAAGCGGCTATCCGCCGTGCCAATTACACCGCTCAGCCTGCGGAAGAAGAGGCACACGACCACAGGATCATTCTCGGCGGACTTGTGGTGGATATGGAAACGTATGAGGTAGAGCGTGAAGGAGAGCCAATCAAATTAACGTCCAAGGAATTTGGCATTTTAAAATTGTTTGTAACCCATCCCGGTAAAGTGTTCACCAAGGCTCAGATTTATGCGTCCGTCTGGAATGATCACTATTATGGCGATGAAAATATTATCAACGTACATATGCGCCGCTTGCGAGAAAAGCTGGAAGTTGATCCTTCTGCTCCGCGTTACATTAAAACGTTATGGGGCATCGGATATAAACTGGAGGCAGAGCCGGTATGATTATGATGCTGTGGTTGCTTGCTGTATCTACGATACTGCTTGCATGTGCTGTTATTGCGCTTGGATTAAAGCTTCGTAAACGAAGTACGCATCTAACTTATATCCACAATAAAGTGTCGGGCATTCTCGAGCAGGGCACGTTTGAACGTCTGCTTGTATTTGATAGTGATGCACAGGTAAGCCGGCTCTTAAACGACATGAACCGGTTGCTTGAACACGCCCATCTGGCCAAAGCAGATTATGCCAACCAGGAGAAAGAAATGCGCCATATGCTCTCTAACATTTCACATGATTTGAAGACCCCGCTTACGGTTGTACTCGGGTACAGTGAAACGTTATTGCACAGTGCTTCTCTGACCGATGAGGAGCGGACAGTAATGACGGAGAAAATACAGGATAAAGCACAGGAAGTGCTGCGTTTGATGCATTCTTTTTTTGATCTCGCCAAGCTTGAATCAGGAGACCGTAGGCTGGAACTGAGCCGGGTGAACATCAGTGAGCTGTGCCGTGTCAAAATGTTATCGTTTTACGAATTGCTTACAAAGCTCGGGTTACAAGTGGAATTGGACATTCCGGAGCAGGATGTGTTCGTTCGCGCAAACGAAGAGGCACTGGATCGCGTGCTGGACAACCTGATTACCAATGCGATGAAATATGGCGCCGATGGCAAGGAACTCGGAATATCTATACTGAACAGAGAAGGAGAGCCCTTTACTGTGCAGGTATGGGATCGCGGAAAGGGCATTCCGGAGCAAGAGCACAGTCGTGTCTTTGAACGAATGTACACGCTGGAAGATTCCCGTAATCGGATGTATCAGGGAAGCGGTCTCGGTCTGACCATCACGAAACGACTCGTTGAACGCATGGGTGGACGTATCGAAGTACATAGTGTGCCACATCAGCGGACGGTGTTTTCTTTTACGTTGGAAGAAATGTTGTAGGGCTGTAAAGACTGGACTATTCCAAGTTGACGGTTATTCGTATCCAGGTCATTTCCCACCAATGTGTCCGTGTCAGTCAACACGCATTCCAACTTAAGGTTTTTGTAAGATTTGATTAATAAAAAAGCAGACTTTTTTCTTTACAATACAGATATAAGCACCCGAGCAGGGGGACGTAAAGGAGAATGACCAGATGAGTTATATTGCACGGACCATAAATCTCACCAAGGTGTACGAAGGAACAGAGGTCGTATCCGGCGTTAACATGAATATTAAGCAAGGCGAAATCTATGGATTTTTAGGGCCAAACGGAGCAGGGAAAACAACATTAATGAAAATGTTAACCAACCTTGTTAAACCTACAGCGGGTGAGATCGAACTCTTCGGCGAAAAGCTAAACCCTGACTCTTATGAGTTATTGAAACGAATGGGCAGTATTATCGAGTATCCCTTTTTCTATGACAAACTGTCTGCGTGGGAAAATCTGGATCTGCACTGTGAGTATATGGGGTTCACGAGCAAACAGATGATTGCAAAACATATGGAAATGGTCGGCTTGAAGGATGCGGGCAAAAAACCTGTGAAGGACTTCTCTCTCGGTATGAAGCAGCGGCTTGGGCTGGCTCGTGCACTGATTACAACACCCGAGTTGTTAATTCTGGATGAACCGATCAATGGACTTGATCCGGTCGGTATCAAAGAGATGCGCGATCTCTTCAAACGATTAAGCACAGAATATCGCATCACTATGCTGATCTCCAGTCACATTCTGGGTGAAGTCGAGCAGGTTGCGGACACGATTGGCATCATTCGCGAGGGAAGGCTTGTCGAAGAAGTATCCATGGAGAGCATCCGTCGCAGTCATACCGATTATATTGAAGTACAGGCTGCAGATCCTAAGAAGGCTGCCTACGTCGTAGAACATTTGTTGCATCTGAGCAACTATAAGCTGTTCGATGAGCAGACGCTGCGTGTCTATGATTCGGATATAACGGCTTCCGATCTTAACAGCAAGTTGGTTCAGCACGGGGTTGCGGTGGAGTCGATTTCTAAACGTTCGCACTCCTTGGAAGAGCACTTCATGGGTCTGATGAAAGGGGCTGATGATGTTGCTTAAACTCATTCGTCTGGAATGGCGCAAGCATCGCTTTGCCCGGAATTTTGTGGGTGCGGGTATCGCCAATATCAGCATTCTTCTATTTATGATCATGATTGGTGTCACAGATCTGGGAGCTGAAGATTATGCCTTGGCCGATTACCACGGGGCCTTTATGCTAATTGATACATTTTCCAGGGCAGTGTTTATCATATTTGCAGGTTCATTGATATCCAAATTGATCATTAGCGAGTATAGGGACAAAACGATGAATGTGATGTTTACCTACCCGATTAAACGGCATAAAATCATTGCTGCGAAGTTAACGTTAGTCTTTATTTTTACGTTTGTGATGATTATGTTTACAGACATTTTAATGGGGGTGCTCTTGCTCACGGCCAATCAGTATTATGGTTTTATTACCGAGCCGCTGGGATTAGCAGCTTTGGGGCAACTGGTGCTTAAATACACCATCAGTTCGCTTTCTGCAGCTGCCATGGCTCTGATTCCTCTATTCTTCGGTATGCGCAAGCACTCGGTGACGGCTACAATGGTTGCTTCCATTTTCCTTGTTCTCATCGTATGCTCGGGTTTCAGCGGTTCCAGTGGACCTACAATGTCGGTCAATAACATCATCGTAATTCCGTTGACCTTGGGTGCAATCGGCTTATGGATCGCTGCACTTTCCATGACACGGTTGGAAACCAAAGATTTGAATTAAGACAGGATCTCTTTTGTGCTGAAAAGCATGCCACGTATGGCCTCACATGCCATTGACATCCGCTCGTACAAGGGATAGGATAGTGTCAACTGAAACACGAAGGAGAATAGAACGACCATGACGATTCCAAAAACATTAACAATCGCTGGCTCGGATACGAGCGGTGGCGCAGGCATTCAAGCTGATTTGAAAACATTCCAGGAACTGGGCGTATACGGCATGACCGTATTAACAACGGTTGTTTCCATGGAACCTGAGACATGGGATCACCAGGTCTTTCCTGTAGAATTAAATGTGGTCGAAGCTCAGCTTCGCACCGTGCTGGACGGTATTGGTTTTGACGCGATGAAGACAGGCATGCTCGGTTCAGTGGATATCATTGAGCTTGTTGCCAAACATATTCGCCGTAGCGGTCTGCCACAGATCGTGATCGATCCAGTTATGGTGTGCAAAGGTACGGATGAGGTGCTACAGCCGGAAAACACCGAAGCCATGATCGAATTTTTGCTTCCAGGTGCGGATCTTGTAACGCCTAATCTGTTCGAAGCTTCCCAACTGGCGAAGAGTGGTCCAATTCGTTCGAAAGAGCAGATGGAAGCTGCGGCAGCCACAATTCACGCGCATGGTGCCAAACATGTCCTGATTAAAGATCGCGGTGTAATTAACCCGGGTAAAGCCATGGACTTGCTCTATGACGGAACCAATTATGATTGGTTCGAAGCTGATGTTGTCGGTTCCGGTTACACCCATGGTGCAGGATGCACAACATCTGCGGCTGTTACTGCTGGCTTGGCTCGTGGACTTTCCGTGAAAGAGGCTGTACGTGAAGGGAAAGCTTTCGTAACCAAAGCGATTGCCGGCGGGTTCCCGTTGAACCGCTTCGTTGGCCCTACACTGCATGTGGCACATCGTTTGGAGCACCAACGTTAATCAGCGTTTGGAATGCACTTGTCCAGAATAGGACGGGCTTCATCAGAGCGCATAATTTTGATGAGCATATCCCGAATTTCATCTCAGGAGCGGTCAACGAACAGTAGTATCTGTTGGCTGCTTCTTTTTTTGCGTATTTTGATAAAAAATAGTAACTTTTGGTATATATTAATCGTATATATGATGGAGCTGTTTCTGAATATAAATGGATTTATATGGATGAATCAGGACACATGAACGACACATGGAGCAGGTATGTTATCCATAGAAATAAAGAAGGAGAGTCGGTCATGATCAGAACCGTGCTTCTGGTAGAAGACGAAAGCCGCATTCGTGAGATTGTGGCCGATTATTTTATAAAAGAACAATGGAATGTGATTGAAGCCGAGGATGGCGTGCAGGCGCTGGAACAACTAGCTTTACATGAGGTAGACCTGGTCATTCTGGATGTATTGATGCCTGAAATGGACGGATGGACATTATGCGGGCATATTCGCTCCACTTCTACCGTACCTATTATCATGCTCACCGCTAAGTCTGAGGATGATGATAAGATCCACGGATTTCAATTAGGTGTAGACGATTATGTCACGAAGCCATTCAGCCCTCGGGTTTTGGTTGCACGAGCGGACACACTCATGAAACGAGTGGAAGGTGCGATGGGGCGAGAGCAGGGTTTGATTCGCTTTGGCGATGTAACTCTCGACCCTTGGGCCAGACGTTTGGAGAGAAGCGGGATTGAGGTGGAGCTTGCACCTAAAGAATATGATCTGCTTCTCTATCTGGCTCGCAATGCTGGCATTGTCTTATCCAGAGAAGCCATATTAAATCGGGTATGGGGATTTGATTTTGAAGGGGATTCCCGTGTGGTGGATACGCATATCAAAAAACTTCGCAGCAAACTGGGCGATGAGGCGAAGTGCATTCGTACTGTTATTGGTACGGGGTATCGTTTTGAGGCAGAGGCATGAGAAGAAATGGCGTAACGATGAAGCTGTTTCTGGTCATGGCCGGATTTGTGGTCTTGCTATATGGGACAACGGTGCTTGCCCAGCTGATCTGGTTCCCCGATTTCTACCAGCATCAGAAGATTACCAGTATGAAAAAGAAACTGTCCAAGTTCGAACAGCAGTATTCGGCCAGTCGCTGGAGCGATTTGCAGCTTGCCAAGGAAACGGGCAGGTTCATGAGACAAAATCAGTCTCATCTTGTCATTTTGACGAACACAGGCAAGTTGGTGGATGATCCCTTTCACGTCACGCTACTCCAGGAGGACGGCAAACGTGTGAAGGTGTCCCTGTCACTATTCATCAATAGTGAAAATGCAGGCTGGATCAGGTCTCATCTCAAATTTGGACAAAAGCTGACCGTAAAAGGACCATCCAGCGTTGAGGAGAAACCAGAGCCTATGGTGTATCCATTTAAAATTCAGGATGGGGCTTCTGCTGCATGGGGCACAGAAACTTTTCAGGAATCACTGCTACCCGTCCAGGAATGGACGGGGGTGCTAACGGAAGTTGTGCTGCCTGATCTTGCTACGTGGAGTCAGAGGCAAGGACTTCTCGTGCAGGCTCTCGAAAGTCGATTCCCCTTGTCGTCAGAAGATCAGCAGATGTTGTCTAGCGGGAAGATGATTAATGAAGAGTGGATGGACAGCTGGAGTGGTGTTCGTAACGTCATTACGATTGCTCCCGTGCACCGTGCCGGAGCGGAGCAACAGTTGATTTTCTCACTGACCTCACTACAGGAGATGAGGGAAGCCAACGAGGCAACACGATTATTCTATGGATATTTCGGTATAGGCGCGTTTGTACTGATTCTTTTGCTCGCACTGTTATTGTCCCGAATTATAACCAAGCCATTGCTCGCTCTAAATCATGTGGCGAAGAAGATGTCTACGCTCGATTTTACAGTGAAGTCTCCGATTCGGCGTAAGGACGAGATCGGTAGTCTTTCCGAGAGTCTGAATGCCTTATCAGGTACACTTGGTAAAACATTGGAGGAACTCAAGCAGGCCAATGACCAGATGCGTACCGATATGGAGATGAAGCAGCAGATTGAACAGCGTCAGCGCAAATTTTTTGCCGATGCCTCTCATGAACTCAAGACACCTATAAGCATTATCAAGGGATATTCTGAAGGACTAAAAGACGGTGTCAGTGAAAACAAGCGGGAGCGCTACATTGAGGTCATTGTTGACGAAGCGATCAAGATGGAAACAATGGTTGAAGAAATGCTGGATCTGGTCAGACTTGAATCTGCCGCGATCCAATTGAATACCGGAGCAATCGCTTTGGCTGATATGATTGAAGATATTGCTGGGCGCCTTGGGCCTCAGTTAAAAGATAAAGGACTTGAAGTGGTGCTTGTATCCACGACGGAGCAGACCATTGAAGGGGATCGAAGCAAGCTTGAGCAAGTATTTTACAATATCATGATGAATGCTATACGTCACGCGGTTCCGCAAACCGATATAATGATTGAGATTAACAGACATGAAGGTTGTGTTCACGTTACAATCGAGAATAAAGGTGAGCACATCGCGGAAGAGGAACGGCAATATATATGGGAGAGGTTCTACCGTGTAGAGCGCTCGCGCAATCGTAAAATGGGAGGGACCGGGCTAGGCCTGGCCATTGCAAAACAGATCCTGGATCTGCACGGATGTGGTTATGGTGTGGAGAATACACCGGATGGCGTACGTTTTTATATTACATTTCCTAAAGCCTAGTATGAAAGGAAGTTAAATTTTATGAAGTCTTTACCATCCATTTTAACCTTGGGGAATTTAAGTTCGGGGATGCTCGCGGTCATTATGGCGATTCATGGGGAATTTGCATTGGCTGTGACGATGATATGGGTAGCGATGTTTTTTGATTTGTTTGATGGATATGCAGCACGAAAGCTTCATTGTGAAGGGGAATTTGGCAAGGCGCTGGATTCACTCGCTGATGTTGTGTCCTTCGGTACAGCGCCTGTACTGATTCTTTACCTGAATTCGATGACAGAAGTGGGTATGCTTGGTATGGCGTTGACCGCCCTGTTCCCGGTATGTGGAGCACTTCGTCTTGCAAGATATAACTGCCAGAAAACACCGGTTAGCGGTTTTGTCGGAATGCCGATTACATTTGCAGGTGGACTGATGTCGTTCTTCGCTCTATGGAGCCCTTATTTTAATCATGCTGTAGCCTATCTTGTTATTGTGGTATTATCCGGTCTCATGGTTAGTCAAATCCGTTTCCCTTCATTGAAGCAAATACTGCCCTCTCATGAGAAGGATATTGTGGAACCGAAATAAGGAGCGAGTCAAGTTATGGAATTTGCTAAAGAAATTATTAGTCAATATGGGTATTTCGCAATATATGGTTTACTCGCTCTTGGTGTTATTGGGCTACCGATTCCGGATGAGGTGTTGATGACCTTTGTCGGTTATCTCGCCTCGATATCCGTTCTGGATTATTCCGTATCCATCGCTGTCTGCTTTGGCGGGGCGTTTACGGGAGGCATACTGAGTTATACGATTGGCCGCAAAGCCGGCAGGCCCCTATTCGACAGATATGGTAAATGGATTGGGGTTAATGCCAAGCGATTTAGCAGGGTAGAAACGTGGTTTCTCAAATATGGGTCCTGGTCCGTTATTCTGGGTTACTTCATCCCAGGAGTGCGGAATCTAATGTGCTGTTTCTCCGGCATGAGCCGCATGAGGATGGGAAGATATGCTATTATTTCAGGAATCGGTGCATTTGTTTGGTGCGTTGTGTTTATCTCGATTGGTTTCTATGTGGGTGTGTTAACCTAGGTTGGACATGCCAAATAGCAGGCGGAGAGACGGGGTATATAAAAGGGTACTTATAATCAGTGAATCCCCTGAAGGGTGCACGCCCCGGCAACAATAAACGGTTGAGAAGCGACTCAGCAAAACGGATAAATAATGCAACTTAGAATGGAAGACCTCTTCGTGTGTAAGGTGGTCTTTTTTTGTTGTTGCTAACCGAAAAAACATACCCAACCCAACCCAACCCAACCCAACCCAACCCAACCCAACCCAACCCAACCCAACCCAACCCAACCCAACCCAACCCAACCCAACCCAACCCAACCCA
>NZ_JBNDJR010000023.1:0-49983 GCF_050435065.1 Paenibacillus sp. 4624 | reverse complement strand
GAGAAGCAAGCTTCTCTTCAAGTCCGCTCGACTTGCATGTATTAGGCATGCCGCCAGCGTTCGTCCTGAGCCAGGATCAAACTCTCCAATAAAGTATTGAAAAGAGCGATAAGCTCATTTTGAATCTGACGAGATTAAAAATCTCATTGTGCTCCAGTTTCCATACAGCCAGATGGCATGTACCAAAAACCTTCACACCATTCTGCAAGCAGAATGTTTACTCACTCGTTGTTCAGTTTTCAAAGATCAAACTTGTTTTTTTGTCACCAATTTGTCTCAGCGGCGACTTTTATAATATATCATACTTCGTTTGTTTTGGTCAAGCTTTTTTTGAAATTATTTTTGAAGTTCATAATTAACTTCATTTGTTTCAAGCAAAGTGTGTAACCAAGCAAGCAAAGCAACGAGATATAATGTACCATATATCTCGCTATATAGTCAACTACCCAAATAAAGAAATTTTTAACCCCAATAACAGACCGACCCCCGGGAGTCCCAGAACAGTAACAGTACCTATTGTTGCAGGGTTTAACGGGATATAAACTCCTGTTATCCAACCTGAGTAATTTACGATATATATCCCAGCGGCGGCAAGCACCACATGAATTCCGATTGATGCAAAGATTGATAACCCTAAGCGCTTTCTAAACAAAACAAATAGCAGCGCCAACATAGAGGCAACCAATATGCTTCCCAGAATAACACTCTTCATACACTCCACCTCCAGCTATATATAAAATCACCTGTATACTCAGCCACCTTAATTTAATTACACACTAAGTTCTCGATCAGTAGCAGCCATATCTATACCGCTCAACCGTTTGGCCCGCTTCAAATGAATTTGGTATTTCCTCTCGGCCGCTTCAAGCACATAGATGGCATAATCGATCTCATCCTCTCCCAGAGCGTCCTCAAACTGTCTCATCGCACGTTCCCACTCTTGTTTAGCCTTCTGCACATCCGCATAAACCAACTCCGCCTCTAGTTCCGCCAGTTCTCTCTTTCTTCCATCCTCCAAGCTACGTTTTTTTCGCCATATCAACATAAACACCCTCCCTTTTCCATGCGTATAGCACACTCTCATACATATCAAGGAAGGGACAAACTTAGAACTTGGACATTTACTTTTAAAATAAAAAAGAGAGAGCCCACGGCTCTCTCTTGCAATATAATCAACTTATCGGATTGCCTTCTATAAGAACGTCACTCTTATCAAATTCACAAGCAACAAGATACATTAGCGCATCTCCCTGCGTCCTTCCAGTGCCTTTGAAAGGGTAACTTCATCTGCATACTCCAGATCCCCACCTACGGGTAATCCATGGGCAATACGGGTAACACTAATTTCAAACGGACGCACTAGGCGGGAAATATACATTGCCGTAGCCTCGCCCTCAATATTGGGGTTTGTGGCCAAAATCAATTCTTTTACCCGCTCATCACTCAAACGAGTCAACAGCTCTTTCAAGCGTATATCATCCGGACCAATTCCCTCCATTGGAGAAATCGCCCCCTGCAACACATGGTAGTACCCATCGAATTCCTTAGTCCGCTCCATAGCTACCAGATCTTTCGAATCTTGGACTACACAGATGACAGACACATCTCTCGACTTATCCTGACATATCCGGCAAGGGTCCGTATCTGTAATATTACAGCATACAGAACAGTAATGGAGATTACGCTTCACGCTCACGAGCGCTTTGGCAAAATCAATAACGTCATCTTCCTTCATGTTAAGCACATGAAAAGCTAAACGCGCCGCTGTCTTTGGCCCCACCCCAGGAAGACGGGTAAAGGCATCAATAAGCTTGGCTATCGGTTCAGGATAATACAATCGGTTGAGTCTCCTTTTGACAGGATCAGTTTATATTAAAATAACCCCGGAATTTTCATGCCGCCCGTGAATTTACCCATATCCTGATTCGCAATTTCATCTGCTTTGGTTAAAGCATCATTCACAGCAGTCATGACAAGGTCTTGAAGCATTTCAACGTCATCCGGGTCTACGGCTTCAGGCTTGATCGTAATGGAAAGCAGTTTTTTATGTCCGTTAACTTCAGCAGTTACCACTCCGCCGCCAGAAGTTCCTTGAACCGTTTTGTCCGCGAGTTCTTCCTGCGCCTTCAGCATTTGCTCCTGCATTTTCTTCACTTGTTTCATCATTTGGTTCATGTTATTCATATCCGTCATCTCCTTTAATATAGTTATCTCAAATTATACACATCACTTCGTAATGTACTACTCTTTAATGACTACGAGATCTTCCCCAAATAACTGAATAGCTTCATCAATCCAAGGCTGTTTATCGCCTGAACCACCGTCTTCATGCTCCGGTTCAAGCTTAAAATCCTCCTTTGGCGTTTCAGAAGCTCCTTCCATCGCACCCGTCCAGTCTCTAAGCATCATCGTCACAAGTCGAGCCGGACGCCCAAGCTGTTCGGAAAGTACCCGCTCAATGACATCACGATTCGCCTGTTTCTCCGTCGTTTCACGGTGGATGTTGTTCTTAAAAGCAACCAGCACATTATCTTCGAGAAGCGAAACTGGCTCTCCATCCATAAACCAGGCATGAACCGTAACCTTCTCCTCTTTGACACGTTGCAAAATCTGGCTCCACTTTTTACTGATTTCGGCGAATTCGGGAGATCCTTTGCGAGCAATATATTGATCCAAATTTGCTGGAAGCTTCACCGGGGCGTTAGCCCTTGACATTGGCGCACGTGTTGCCGGTCGTGCAGGAGCATTTGAAGCCGCATCCCCACCCGAAAGACCACTCTTGAGCGCCCGATCAAGCTTTTTCTCCAACTCAGCAAGTTGCTGTTTCAATCGGTTGATCTCTCCAGCATCAGCAGGTGCTGAAGGAGAAGGCACCCCAGCCGATGAAGCCACTCCTCCCGAAGCCGGGATACTACACAGTTTAAGCAAAGCCACTTCAAATAATGTCTGGGGCTGAACCGCATATTTCATCTCACTCTGGTACCGATTCAGCGTATCGATCATCTGAAACAACTGTTCCTTCGTAAACGATTCCGCCATATCTCGAAACGATTCCGGGTTCAACACCCGATCCGTCAGTTTGTCCGCATCTGGCACCATTTTGATCATCAGCAAATCCCGGAAATAATAGAGCAGATTCTCCATACATTTGTCTGCACTCTTGCCTTCATGCATAAAGCCTTCGATCATCTGCAAAATATGACCGACATCCCCTTTGAGCAAGGAGGATGCGAGCTTAGCAAATTGTTCTGAAGGAATACCGCCTGTCATATCCATAACCTGCTGGTACGTTACTCGCCCATCGGTAAATGATGAGATTTGATCCAGCACACTAAGTGCATCCCTCATCCCGCCATCAGATAGACGGGCAATGTACTGAAGCGCATCTTGATCCGCTTCCATCCCTTCCTGTTCACAGATCAAAGCCAATCTGGCTGTCTGTTCTTCCAGAGATACACGGCGAAAATCAAATCGCTGACAGCGCGATATAATGGTAGCAGGCAGACGATGCGGTTCTGTCGTTGCCAAAATAAACATCACATGTGGCGGCGGCTCTTCCAGTGTTTTGAGCAAAGCATTGAACGCCTCTGTCGTCAACATGTGCACTTCATCAATAATATAAACCTTCTGCCGGACTTCGGTAGGGGCATATTTCACCTTTTCCCGAAGATCGCGGATCTCCTCGACGCCTCGATTGGATGCAGCATCAATCTCCTGTACATCCATAACAGCGCCGTTCGTAATTCGGCGGCAAGCCTCACATTCGTTACAAGGCTCAGTTGCAGGTCCGCGTTCACAGTTTACAGCTTTGGCCAATATTTTGGCCGCACTTGTCTTCCCCGTCCCTCGGGGACCGCTAAACAAATAAGCATGGGAGGTCCGCTGTTCACGAATCGCGTTCTGCAAGGTCTGAATAATATGTTGTTGTCCCACCATATCCTGGAACGACTGAGGACGCCACGCCCGGTATAACGCGATATGCTCCATGATGCGTTACCTTCCTTCCACTTCGCATTCGAGTCCGTTGTCGTCACCCCATTATACTATATTCCAGAGTGAATCCAAACTTTATCTGACTCATTTCATGCGCAGTTTTTTTCAACATATCAAAAAAAGACCCCTGCATTCATACTGATGCAAAGGTCTCTACATTTAAAAAGTTAAGCCGTGCACCTGCTATCGATATTTGCGATCCAAGCGGCACCCCTGAACAATAGCTCGGGCTAGGCAACCCTCCGGCACAAGAGTGGTCTCACTTATGGCTGCTTCCTTCCGGACCTGACCAGGTTCATGAGTACTCATTGCGGAGGACCCAACCGTCAACACCACGTTCAGGGACCAAACCTCACATCGACAAAACCTCTAACAGGAATTCAACCTCGCTATAGCGGATTGCGAGTTACAGGGCACCGCTACCTCCCCATCTAGCACGGTAAGAAATAGTATAACGCAAGGTAGTCCAAAATGCAACCGGCTGGAAAATGGAAACCACTTGCTTCTCTGCATAAGTAACTAAAAACCCCTGCCAAAATAGCAGGGGTGATTGGGATACAATAATTAGACAATTCACAAGGAATTGTACGATTAGATTCCGTATTTCTTTTTGAAACGATCCACACGGCCGCCAGCATCGATAAACTTCTGTTTACCTGTGAAGAACGGGTGGCACGCGGAGCAAATCTCTACACGAAGTCCGTCTTTAACCGAACCAGTCTCAAAAGTATTACCGCATGCGCAGGATACTTGACCAATCGTGTATTTAGGATGAATTGCTTCTTTCATTACCTTTCACCTCTTTCCGCCCTGAGCCTCAAGCGGACCCAGAGTAAATGGCACAACACAGCAGATTATAACACGGCCTAAACCCGGTTGCAATCTAATTCATTCAAGAGGTAATCAGCTTTTTAGGGCGAGCCATCCCTGCTGGTGGAACATGCGTATACGACCCGATGACAACATCCGGCAACTCTTCCGCAAAAATCTCCAGCATCTGCTTCATTCCCAAAATATCGCCCTGTGCCGGTGGAATTAACTCCAAATAGCTCTCCGGGTCTATATTCAGGTTACGCATCTGAATCAATCGCAGGTTGGTGCGGCGTGCAAATTCAATCATTGCCTCAATCTCTTCCTCACGATCCGTTACACCCGGGAAGATTAAATAGTTAATGGAAGTATATACTCCCTGCTCTGCAGCGTACTTCATGGACTTTTCCACATTAGCCAGTGTATATCCACGAGGTTTGTAATATGCGTTGTAATGGTCATCCAGTGCACTGATCGTACTCACACGCATCAGATCCAGCCCTGCATCCACAATGCCGCGAATATGATCATTCAAGCCAGCATTGGTATTGATGTTGATATACCCCATATCCGTAATGGAGCGCACTTCGCGAATAGCTTCGATAATCAGCTTGGCTTGTGTGGAAGGTTCCCCCTCACATCCCTGTCCGAAGCTAATAATTGATTCAGGTGTTTTCAGATGTTCCAGCATCACTTCAACGATCTCGTCCACACGAGGACGGAAATTCATCCGTGTCTGCGGTGATACAAAACCACTGTCATCCGGCTGTTCAGAGATACAACCAAAACAGCCAGCATTACATGAGTACGATACAGGAACGCCACCTTCCCAGCGATTCAAGAATGTGTTGGAAGACGTCAGACACTCATAACCCAATGCACAGTTGGACAGGTGGGTGTACAATCGGTTCTCTGGATACTTCTCCGTAAACCGTTTAACACCGGAGCGCACATCGTCACGATCACAGTTCATCGGATTCCACTTCTCCGGAATATCGGACTGGGAAGCCGTAACGTAGAAACCGCCATCTTTCCAAACGACAGCCGAGTATCCAAACAACGGCAGCTTGTATTCCTTATCCGTTTTTACATAACCCGGCAAACAAAGACGCGTAAAACCTTGCGGCAATAGTGCACCTACGGCTTGTGTATCACTCGGCAAAGGCAACATCTCGCCTGTATCCGGGTCCATACCAATAGGACGGGTGCTTGGAAGACCAACCAATGTTGCACCATCCGGCAGAGGAATCAACTCATCCTCCATTATCTCCACAATCATATCTCCGCTGCGGGCGAGTCCGTACAGGGAAGGATGATCAAAAACATTGCCTTTTTCATCTGCGTATACTAAATACATGATGTTCTCCTCACATCTATTGGGTTAAACCTGACGACGAGTATATTATATTGCAGTCAGTACATAGTATAGTCACCCACATCATTATCTTACAACGATTATGGCTACGTTATACGAATCCAAACTGCAATTCAAATGTTAATTCGATGTTCCTGATGTAGCCGTTTGTCTTGGGGAACGGCGAGTTGTCGTCGTTCCAGCATTGCTGGAGGGCGCATTTCCAGCCGCATCAAACGCAGCCAGGAACTCGGCATTCGTTTTACTGTTGCGTAGTTTCTTCAGGAAACCTTCAACGAAGTCATGGGAATCATTCATATTTTTACGAATAGCCCAGATCGTATCCAGCTCTTCCTTGCTAAGCAGTACCTCTTCACGGCGTGTACCGGAACGGCGAATATCGATGGCAGGGAAAATACGGCGTTCAGCCAATTTGCGATCCAGATGAAGCTCCATATTACCCGTACCTTTAAATTCTTCATAAATGATGTCATCCATACGTGATCCCGTATCAATCAACGCTGTTGCCAAAATGGTCAAACTGCCGCCTTCCTCTACATTACGAGCAGAACCAAAGAAACGCTTTGGACGATGGAATGCTGCTGGATCAATACCACCACTTAGTGTACGTCCAGATGGCGGAATCACCAGGTTATACGCACGGGCCAGACGTGTAATACTATCCAGCAAAATAACGACATCCTTTTTGGCTTCGACCAAACGCAGTGCACGCTCCAGCACCAGTTCCGCTACTTTAATATGATTCTCGGGCAGCTCATCAAACGTGGAAGCAACAACTTCCCCTTTTACCGAACGAGACATATCCGTTACTTCTTCTGGACGTTCATCAATCAACAGGACAAAAAGTTCAATTTCTGGATTGTTAGTTGAGATGCTGTTGGCAATTTCTTTGAGGAGAAGCGTTTTACCGGCTTTGGGAGGTGCTACGATCAATCCACGTTGTCCCAACCCTACAGGGGCAAGCACATCCATAATACGTGTGGATAAATGGCTCGGGGATGTTTCAAGAACCAGTTTCTTCTGCGGATACAGTGGGGTTAATGCCGGGAAGTGAAGTCTCTCCGCAGCCGCCGATGGATTCTCACCATTTACAGCGTTAACTTGCAATAAACCGAAATATCTCTCATTTTCTTTTGGCGTGCGACACTTACCTGATACAAGGTCACCCGTCCGTAAATCAAACTTGCGAATCTGTGAAGCCGAGATATAAATATCTTCTGTACTTGGTAAATAGTTGATTGGCCTCAAAAAGCCGTAACCTTCAGGTAAAATCTCGAGCACACCCTGCATAAACATCAAACCACTTTGTTCCGCTTGTGCACGGAGTATAGCAAAGATTAATTCTTTCTTTTTAAGGGTCCCGTAATAAGGAATCTGGTATTTTTTCGCCAGCTTATAGAGGTCCGTTAATTTCATTTCTTCCAAATCGGAAATTTGCAGATCCATATAATAACCACCTATTCAATTAATGAGTCCGTGAAATGGATAGTTTCGTTAGCTAATTCAAGCTATAGAAAGCAGTTCTAACCACAATCTCTTCTATCCATTGTACGGAATGTAACCGTTATAATGCAAATACCTGTCTTGGTGTGTAATTTTCCGGGTGGAATGGCCATTACATGGCATAATCCTTAATGAGTGAACTCCAAACATGGGGCGATCGATCCGGGAAGACCGGCTATGAAGCGCAGGTTCAAACAAATCCGGGGATTGGAGAAAGGGAATGATTTTCAAAAACAATATAAGGAATGATGTGTTCATAAAGCCTTATGATGTTTATTTCAAAAAAAGACCCTCCGGAACAAGAACCTGTTACAGTTCATCATATCCGGAAGAAAATGCAAAATCTATTAGAATAGTTTACCCCATTCTACTATAGGTTATGCAGCATCGCTATAAAACACGCTTCAAGCGGAATATTTACGATGCTGCCTAGTTGAAATCCTTATTCGGTTTCCCTCCACACGTCTGCACCAAGCAAACGTAAATTGGTCACCAAATGATCGTATCCTCGATCAATAAACTCAACCCCCGTCACCTCAGTAACTCCTTCACTGACGGTGAGTCCCGCTATGACTAATGCTGCACCAGCACGAAGATCTGACGCTTTTACTTTAGCCGCGTTCAGTGCACTACCTTCAATAATGGCTGATCGCCCTTCCACACGAATTTTGGCACCCATACGAACCAGCTCAGGCACATGTTTGAACCGATTGCTGTATACAAAGTCGCTCAGTACACTTACACCGTTCGCTTGTGTTAATACACTGGTCATCGGGGACTGCAGATCGGTTGGGAAGCCCGGATATACCAATGCCTTCACATCGACATGGCTGTACTTTGGCTGTCCAATGACCCGAATACTTTCGTCCAGTTCCTCGATACCCACTCCCATCTCCAGCAACTTGGCTGTTAAAGCCTCCAGATGTTTGGGAATGACATTATCAATGAGTACATCTCCGCGTGTGGCCGCCGCAGCGATCATATACGTGCCCGCTTGAATCCGATCCGGGATAATGGAGTGACGACAACCCTTTAGCTCCGAAACTCCTTCGATTCGAATCGTTTCTGTACCTGCACCTTTGATGCTGGCCCCCATAGAATTCAAAAGTGTTGCTACATCTATAATCTCAGGCTCTTTAGCCGCATTTTCAATAATTGTAGAGCCTTTGGCACGAGTGGCCGCCAGCATAATGTTGATGGTTGCACCAACACTGCTTACATCAAGATATATTTTAGCTCCGCGTAGCTCTTTGGCATACAAATGGATAGAGCCGTGCTCATTTGTTACGGTTGCGCCAAGCGCTTCAAACCCTTTGATATGTTGATCAATTGGACGAGGTTCAAAATTACAACCTCCGGGCAAACCTATTGTTGCTTCTTTAAAACGTCCAAGCAGTGCTCCCATCATATAATATGAAGCACGAAGCTTCTTCACAGGACCGTTTGGCATAGGAATTGATTTAATATCGGAAGGATCAATTTTCATCTGACTGCCTTCCCAAGTCACACGCGCTCCGAGTTCCTCCAAAATTTCTGCATATACAGCCACGTCACTGAGTAATGGCAAGTTATCGAGCACGACCTCTGACTCGGCAAGCAATGCTGCAGGAATAAGCGCAATGGCGCTGTTTTTGGCGCCGCTTATAGTTACAGTTCCCTGTAACGGACGTCCGCCACTAATCATTAATTTTTCCATAAAGCTTAATGTCCCCCTACGTGTTTTGCAGCCGATGAACGGCAATACGTGCTGATGGCTAACGATGTAGAAATAAGGTGTGAAAATGGAAAGACACCGGCTAGGCGGTGTTCTTCCATTTCACAGTATGGAACTTTTAAAGATAAATTACGCTTTGTTGTTGGAACCAAACTCACGGATTTTACCTTTAACTGTTTCTTTGATTGCTTCACGGCCTGGTACGATGAACGTACGTGGATCGTAAGCGTTTGGTTTTGCTGCAAGCACTTCACGAACTGCTTTTGTGAACGAGATTTGGTTCTCTGTGTTCACGTTGATTTTGGAAGTACCCAGGGAGATTGCTTTATCGATATCGTGCTTAGGAATACCTGTACCACCGTGCAATACCAGTGGAACTTGTACCGCGTCACGAACTTCTTCCATTTCTTTGAAACCGAGGTTTGGCTCGCCTTGGTAAGGACCGTGAACGGAACCCAGAGCTGGTGCCAAAGTATCGATACCTGTTTCTTTAACGATGCGGATACATTCGTTCAGGTCAGCGTATTGAATACCACCGATAACGTCGTCTTCTTGTCCGCCTACAGTACCAACTTCAGCTTCTACAGAAACGCCTTTAGCGTGTGCATATTCAACTACTTTTTTAGTCATTTCGATGTTCTCATCGATTGGGTGATGGGAACCGTCGATCATAACGGATGTAAAGCCAGCATCGATTGCTTCTTTACATTTGTCGAAGCTTGAACCGTGATCCAGGTGAATTGCAACTGGTACGGAAATTTTCATGTCAATCAAGAGTCCTTCTACCATTTTAACTACAGTAGTAAAGCCGCCCATGTGACGCGCTGCACCTTCGGATACGCCCAGAATTACTGGGGATTTCTCTTCTTCAGCGGCAGCAAGAATCGCTTGAGTCCACTCAAGGTTGTTGATGTTGTATTGACCAACTGCGTATTTTCCTTCAAGTGCTTTGTTCAACATGTCTGTCATAGATACTAATGGCATGGTTTCAATCCTCCTAGGGGTTTGGGTTGTGTCTATGGTTTTTAGCCGAAATCACATACGGGCTTATTATACCACATCCCATGTCAAATACTAAACAAGCTTTTGCAAAAATGCTGTGCTTTGCAGCACAGTTTTCACAGACAAGGGATGATGGCGTTACCATTTCCAATATTCCCTACACAAACAGGTGAAATACCCCATTTTCTCATGATGACATGCAGCTGTTAGGCTGACGCAAAAAAATCCTGTATCAACAGGATTTAGCTGCACTTGTTCGCAGCACCATTGCGAAGTTGCATATTGACGGCCACACGCATCTCATCAATATCAAACGGTTTCGTAAAATGCATGAGTGCGCCAAGATCGGTAGCTTCCTTAATCATGTCAAGTTCTCCATACGCCGTCATCATAATAACCTTGATGTCAGGGTCAATCTCTTTGATATGCTTCAGTATTTCAAGCCCATCCATTCCTGGAATTTTCATGTCCAGCAAAACCAGGTCCGGCTTGTCTTTATTGACGATTTCGAGCGCAATTTTGCCGTTCGCCGCCTGAAATGTGTTATACCCTTCGCTGCTGAACACTTCCATCAGTAGAATACGAATACCGTTTTGGTCATCGACAATCAGAACTTTTTTCTCTTCCACGCTGTAACCTCCTAGAATTAGGAAAGCATATACACATTACATCTGGATAACTATCCCATAGTCGTCATGATAAGTATTCTACCTCTTCCAGTAAAATCCTTCTACTATCTCAAACCTCTTCCACATAAATCCTTCCATTATCTCAAATTGACAAAGAGTAAATCAATCTAGGTCTTTACTAAAAAGAAAAGGACGCTTCCGCGCTATAATAGCAGCCAGAAACATCCTTGTAATACTAGGTATTTTCAACGATTCAATTTATTATTTCTCCGCATTCTCCAGAGAAGCTTTCACGAACTCACGGAACAATGGTTGCGGACGGTTCGGACGGGAAGTGAATTCCGGATGGAACTGTACTGCCAAGAACCAAGGGTGTCCAGGAAGTTCCACAATTTCAACCAGGCGTCCATCCGGTGATGTACCGGAAATAACAAGACCTGCTTTTTCAATGGCTTCACGGTATTCATTGTTAAACTCATACCGGTGACGGTGTCTTTCATATACCAACTCATCGTCGTAACAAGACATTGCCAAAGAACCTTCCTGCAGCTTACAAGGGTACAGACCCAGACGCATCGTACCGCCCAGATTTTCGATATCTTTTTGCTCAGGCAACAGATCGATTACCGGAAACTCGGTAGCCGGATTAATCTCCGAACTGTTCGCACCGTTCAACCCAACAATGGAGCGTGCATATTCAATGACAGAAACCTGCATACCAAGGCAAATTCCGAAGAACGGAATATTTTTCTCACGGGCATAACGGATTGCTGATACTTTACCTTCAATACCGCGATCACCGAAGCCGCCAGGAACGAGAATACCACCAACGCCATGCAGCATATCGCCTACATTCTCATCGGTAATATCTTCAGAAGGAACCCAGCGAATCTTCACATCGGCATTGGATGCAAATCCTGCATGGGACAGGGACTCTACAACACTCAGGTACGCATCATGCAATGCAACATATTTACCAACGATCGCAATCTCAACCGTACGCTCCAGCTTGCTGATCCGGTTCACCAGACCTTCCCACTCGCTCATATCCGGTGCAGGAGTAGTCAGTTTCAGATGGTTAACCACGATCTCATCCAGACCTTCTTCACGAAGGTTAAGCGGTACTTCATACAGCGTGCTCGCATCGCGGCATTCCACGACTGCGTTCTCGTCGATATCACAGAAAAGTGCGATTTTGGCTTTCATATCTTTGGACAACTCATATTCCGTACGGCAAACGATAACGTTTGGTTGAATACCAATGCTGCGCAATTCCTTCACACTGTGTTGTGTCGGTTTTGTTTTGACTTCACCCGCTGCTTTGATATATGGAATCAGTGTAACGTGAATGTACATCACGTTGTCACGGCCTACATCACTCTTGATCTGACGAATTGCTTCCAGGAATGGCAAACTCTCGATGTCACCCACCGTACCGCCAATCTCGGTAATAACGACATCTGAACCCGCTTCACGTCCAGCTCGGAACACACGCTCTTTAATCTCGTTTGTAATATGTGGAATGACTTGAACTGTACCGCCCAGATACTCTCCGCGACGCTCTTTGCTGATTACAGAAGAGTACACTTTACCTGTCGTGACATTGCTGTTTTTGGAAAGATTGATGTCGATAAAACGTTCGTAGTGGCCCAGGTCCAAGTCCGTCTCTGCGCCATCATCCGTTACGAATACCTCACCATGTTGATAAGGACTCATGGTTCCCGGGTCAATGTTGATGTATGGATCGAATTTTTGGATCGTTACTTTGAGTCCTCTGTTCTTCAGCAATCTGCCCAGCGAGGCTGCCGTAATCCCTTTGCCCAGGGAGGACACAACTCCGCCCGTCACGAAAATATACTTTGTCACTGTTATTACCCTCCTAATATAAGTACAGAAATTCAGGCGATATATGGTGTTATCGTAACCCGTTTCCCAGGTAATCATCGTTAAAAAGAGCAATGGCAGAAATTAACTGCATCTGCGAACTGCTCTTTCCAGCGAAGACGGTTTTCACTAACACATCATTCCTGGCAAAAAATAATGCAAACTTTCCGGGAGCCTTCATCCACGCTTGTCCCACTCTAAACCTCGTCGGTAGTTCCAGTTTCGTTGTTTGAACATACAAAAAAACAGGCCGAAAAGGTTTGGCCGGGAGCAGTCGGAAAAGTAATCGTTTGGCATCATTCTGCCTCTAAAAATACAAAAAGAAAGTACTCCCGCAGGACGGGGCACTTTCTCTAAAAAACATAAATATATTGTCGCTCATTCATAAGCCCATGCAATAGTTTACCCGTTACCCCGTCTGCTGTCAAGGCTGACTATCGGGGAAAAACCGGGCAATTTTTCGTCAGCAAAAAGGATTACCGATTATCGGAATCGTCGTCAAATTCATCCTCGTCTTCGGACTCTTCATCGTCTTCATCGAGGTCTTCATCTTCCAGATCGTCATCTTCAACCAGCACTTCTTCTTCACTGTCATCTTCATCAAAGATGTCATCATCATCTTCATCTTCGTCTTCATCTTCGTCTTGATCATCATCTGTGCTGTCGAAGTCTTCGTCACTGTTGTAGCTATCGTCCTCTTCACCGAAGTCTTCGTCTTCCAGATCATCATCTTCATCGTTGATGATACGCGGACGCTTCGCACCTGTCATGGAATCTTCCGATCCAGCAACCGGATACCAGCGTTTCAATCCCCACAGACTCGTACCGACGCAAGCAAAACGGCCATCGATATTAATTTCGGTATAAAGCTGGGCGATATACTCGTTGATCTCTTCATCTGTCATTCCGCGCTGTTTCGCTACCTCATTCATCAAATCCCGGTAGTAATACGGCGTATTAGCCGCTTTCAGCACCATAAAGGCCAGATCCACCAAAGGGATCTCTCTTACCTTTTCTTTATCAATTTTCAAATTGAGCGAGGTACTCACTAAAGACACTTCCTCTCACACATAATTCGCATTATATCCCCTGCAAACTGGATCGTTACGTATAACATATCCATTAACAAACCTAAGTAAAACCTATTTAGCGTTAAAAAGCAAGTTTTTATGTAAGCATGTCCCATATTTACACTTTCATCCTTTGATCCATATCCCGATCTCCTCATTTGGATGAACAGAATGAATAAGTAACGAATAAACACCATGGCCGCTGCCACCAGGAACAAAGCAAAAATGATATGTAAAAGACGGAGTCCCCTCCGCCTTCTGACTGTATACCCTCGTAGGATTGCTCCTCACCAGGTTCCCCGCAAGAGCCCTCTAGCCCTCCATCCATCATATGTACCTGCGCCCGTTTTGACACGGAGAGAATGTGTTTTTATAAAAAAAGGGCAAGTTCCCCATGCGCCGGGATGAACGCATTCATAGAATACCTCAGCATGTTCATCCCGAAGGGGGCAGCCCATAATGGACTATACCGGTTTATTGCATCAGTTGATTGACGGAATGAGATGCCCCGAGCCTGAACACGGGGGACGTTATCTGATTCGATTCGCCAAACCGCAGCAGTACGAGGCCTGTCTCGTTGAATTATCCCGAATGCGCAATGAATTCACCGATCTGGGAGGCGTTCGAACCTCAAGGCTTGCCAGAACTCTCATCGCTCCTGTTCAGAGCCCGGACGTGTTATATCGATACGGGGACGACATTACGATAGAGGAGGATACTCCTATCTCGCTTCACTCTACTGCACTCCACAACAAACCAAGCACTCCTCAAGGTATACCGTGGGGTGTGAAACAGATTCGAGCCCCTAAAGTATGGTCTGTTTCGACAGGACACCGGATCAAAATTGGTGTTATTGATACAGGAGCAGATTACCACCATCCTGATCTACGATACTCCCTTGCCCGTGGCATTAATCTGTTGAACCGAAGCTTGCTTCCCCATGATGACAACGGTCACGGTACCCATATTGCAGGAACTATTGCCGCAGCGAACAGTACCGAAGGCATGATCGGCGTTGCCCCGCGTTCATTAATCTACCCCGTCAAAGCCTTCGATCACAACGGCTCTGCTTATGTCTCGGACATTGTACTCGGCATCGACTGGTGTGTACGCAACAAGGTGGATATTATCAATATGAGTTTTGGTATGAAAACACGAAGTAAATCTTTGCTTGATGTGGTCAACCGAGCGTATCATGCAGGAATCGTCATTGTGGCTTCGTCAGGAAATGACGGCAAGCGTCGCAGCATCGATTATCCTGCCCGATATCCGCAGACCATCTCGGTTGGTGCTACCGACAAAAACAGACGTATTGCTTCATTCAGCAATCGTGGTGCTTATGTAGATGTCTATGCCCCCGGGGATAAAATTGTGTCCTCCTGGGTGCATGGCAAGCATCACGAGATGAGCGGTACATCCATGGCAACCTCCCATGTAAGCGGCGCAATCGCGCTGCTGCTCGCCAAACATCCCGGCCTGTCTCCAGCCGAGATCAAGACGCTTGTGAAGCGCGCGACGGTTCCGCTGCGCGCGCGCAAAAGCACCACCGCGAAGAGTAAAATCCGCGGTGGCGAGCTAGACGCCCTCAAGCTGATGCAAGAGGGCGATGGGTAACCCGGCGGCGCATGCTGCGAGCCGCCGCACCTGTGCTGCGCAGCAACGGATGCCGGCCACTGCCGGGCACGCCTTGCGCAGCAGGCAAGAGCGAGAGCAGGCACAACCGAGCCTGCTCTTGAAGCAGTGCCCTGCGGCTGTGCCGATGGCAGGGCACTGCTGGGTGCCCGCGGCTGGCGGCAAACCTGTGCCCTTGCGGGTACTTGGCGAGCATCGCCAGTACCCGCAAGAGCCAGGTGCTGGCCACCGCCAGCCACGGGCACAAAAAAGTCTCCACGCCCCGCGCGTTAGCAACTGCTCGCGCGGGGCATGGAGACTTTGCCTTCGGCCGAGCGGCAGGATGCTGCTCGCCGCTTGGCCGAAGAGACTACATTTTGTCTGGTGCGGATACGCCCACCAGACGGAGCGCTGTCGCGATGACGGTGCGAACGGCACCGATCAGCGCCAGGCGCGCCTGGGTCTGCTGCGCGTCTTCGGTAATGACGCGATCAGCCCGGTAGTAACTGTGGAACAGGGATGCCAGTTCGTACACATAACGAATGATGCGATGCGGCGCATAACCTGTAGCCGCTGCAGCGATCTCTTCAGGCAATTCTCCCATTTTACGAAGAAGGTCATACTCGTGCTCGGTGTTCAGCTTGGAGAGATCGATCTGCGCCAGTGGCAACAACTCGATACCTTGCTCTTCGGCTTGACGATACACACTGCACACACGCGCGTGTGCATATTGTACGTAGAATACCGGATTTTCATTGGATGTCGAAATCGCCAAATCCATGTCAAAGTCCAGATGGGAATCCATGCTGCGCATCGTGAAGAAATAACGAATAGCATCAATGCCAACCTCATCCATCAGGTCTTCCATCGTTACAGCTTTACCTGTACGTTTGGACATTTTTACTTTCTCGCCATTCTGGAACAAGCTAACCATCTGTGCAATCAAAACAACCAGCTTATCCGGATCGTTGCCCAGTGCCTGCATAGCTGCTTTCATCCGAGGAATGTATCCATGGTGATCGGCTCCCCAAATGTTGATCATTGTGTCATAACCACGGGAATACTTATCACGGTGATATGCAATATCCGGCGTCAGGTAGGTGTACGTACCGTCATTTTTGATCAGCACCCGTTCCTTGTCGTCACCATATTGCATCGTTTTGAGCCAGGTTGCGCCATCTTTTTCATAAATTTCGTTACGGTCACGCAGCTCGTCCAGTACGCGAAGCACTTCACCGTTATCATACAGTGACGTTTCGCTGAACCAGATATCAAAATTGACACGGAAGCGGTTCAGGTCACGTTTGATCTTGTCGAGTTCTTTCTCCAGTCCATAATCACGGAAGTATGCTGCGCGATCTCCCGGATGCATGGACAGCAAGCTGTCTCCTTTTTCCGCAACCAGTTCCTTCGCAAAACCTTTGATGTCTTCACCATGGTACCCATCTTCCGGCATTTCAGCATCTTGACCCAACTCTTGCAAGTAACGCGCTTCAATAGAACGGGCCAGATTAAATACCTGGTTACCCGCATCATTAATGTAATACTCACGAGTTACATCGTAACCTGCGTAATCGAGAATATTGCACAGCGCATCCCCTACAGCCGCTCCGCGGGCATGACCCAGATGCAGACTGCCTGTCGGGTTGGCGCTGACAAATTCCATCTCCACCTTTTTCCCCGCTCCAACATCGATTCTTCCGTAGTTTTCGCCTTGCTCATGCACCAAGTTAAGCACAGGATAGAGGTAACTCTTGTCCAATTTGAAGTTGATGAATCCCGGCCCTGCAATCTCTGCCTTCTCAATACCTGCATCTTCAAGATTCAGGTTGGCAATGATCTCCTCGGCAATCTGACGAGGGTTCCGTTTAGCAATCTTGGTCAACTGCATCGCTGCATTGGTAGCCAGATCACCGTGGGACTTCTCGCGAGGCACTTCAAGCGTAATAGCTGGAAGCTCTTCCTGTGTTACGATGCCAGCAGCAACAATCGCATTGCCGATGGCTGTACTTACCCGTTCGTTAATCGTATCTAGTGGATTACGTGTCATGAATTTGGTTCCTCCTGTATATGCAAACTAATCGCAAAATGTCCGGCTTCTTCATCAAAGTGGTAAAAGTCGTAGCTCCACGCTGCGCGTGCGCTCAATCCCTGAATGGAAAGTTCCAGCTTCTGTGTATGCGTAGACAGGGCAAACGACATATATGGTGAACGGTAGAAACCCGGAATCTTACGGTTCAATTCGAACGCCTGCTCCGACTCCACCTCACCATGACGTATAATCTTAATGGATTGTCCGCCCAGCTTTAATGTTGTACGGGTTATGCCTCCCTCGGGCCCAGCCTGTGGCTCTTCGTAACGGACATACAAGTATGCCCCCTTGACCACAGCTTCTCCCTGCATTTCCTGCAGTACATCTTCCCCTTCATAACGGCTGTGCAGCCGGATCTGAACCGGTCGCATCTTCGACATGAATGTTAACCTCCATTATATTCGAGGCGACGCAAAATCAGGACAGCTGGTGAGAACAGCCCTTCCTGAATGGATGTGTCGCTATACACGCTCATATTCCGAATAACTTGCTCTCCTACACTCTACTGTATAACTATATCCAGTTCACCCGCTCAATTCAAATCCAAATTCAGAGTTTTTTTGTTATACATCAAAAAGAAGAGCCGCACCGTACCGTGCAGCCCCTCCCTCAGTTCACATCTATCCCGTTATCTCAATTCATTTATTTGGCCATCATACTTCATACATTCTGTTATCTTGATTCCCTAAGCTTGCTCTCTTACTTCATTATAATGAAACGTGTTTAGGCAATATTCAAGGAAATACGTAACTTACCCGTTTTCACAGTGGAAATGGTGCATTGTACTCCATTCATAACCACTGCGATGCATACGGATAAGGACAGGTGGAATCAGCCAGTTTCGCACGTACTTGTACAAGGCAGCCGCAATGCCGGCACGTTGTTCCATATTGCAGATCAGGGCAGCCTGAGCAGATCGCAAGGCGACGCTCATACTCCTCATCTTCTACCGCTACGCGTGAGCGTGAAGCGATCTCCACCAGACGGGCCATTTTGGCATCACTGATATGAATATCATACTGGCTGTCACACCCTTTACAGGGTTCGTTTCTTCCCTCACGGGACTGGTGTTGGTATTGGTGATTGCTGGCCTTCATACTTTAACCCTGAACAGCGACCAGACCAACGGAAGCCGGAGGCAACACAAAACGCAATGTATTATTCTCCAAAACAAGCCCTTCCCAAGCTACAGGTTTCACCAGATCTGGCTGCTCGAACGTATTAAACGATCCAAAGTCAGTGTTATGGAGCAACTGCCCCGATACGCTTGCCGCTTGACCTGCCTCCAGTTGCACGACTACTTCAAGCTCATCCGTATGACTGAGATTACATGCTGTCGCATGAATAACGCCATCTTTGTTCCGTGATGCAGACAGGCTAAGCTGCGGAATCGTCTCCTCACCAAATGTATATCCCGGGCTCTCATAGTTAAGATCCAGACGTTGTGCATCCATATGGACTTGATACATGTCGAACACGTGATACGTTGGCGTCAGGAGCATTTTATCCCCTTCAGTGAGTACGAGTGATTGCAGTACATTAACGATCTGAGCCAGATTCGCCATATGCACCCGTTTGTTATGCTGATTGAAGATGTTCAGGTTCACCGCTGCAAGCACTGCATCCCGCATTGTATTCTGTTGGTAAAGGAATCCCGGATTGGTTCCTGGCTCAACGTTGTACCACGTTCCCCACTCATCTACGATGATCCCTACTCGGCCTTCCGGATCATATTTATCCATAATTTCGGAGTGCTTTATAAGCAATTCATCCATAAACAGCGTTTTCTTCAATGTAGTGAACCATTCAGCCTCTCCAAAACCGGTAGCATTCCCTTTGTCTTCCCATACGCCTGTCGGAATCGTGTAGTAATGAAGGCTAATGCCATCCATGAAACGGGCCGCTTCCCGCATCAACACTTCCATCCACTCATAGTTGCTGTCGTTCGGTCCACAAGCAATTTTATAGATCTGATTTCCGGAATAATTACGTACATATGTAGCGTAACGACGATATTCATCTGCATAATACTCTGGACGCATGTTGCCGCCGCAGCCCCAGTTCTCATTGCCCACACCAAAATATTTCAGCTTCCACGGCTCGTCACGACCGTTTTGCTTCCGCCAGTTCGCCATAGGAGACTCACCGTCAAACGTAATGTATTCTACCCATTCCTGCATTTCCTGTACCGTTCCGCTACCCAGGTTACCGCTGATATAAGGTTCTGCACCAAGCAGCTCACACAGCCTCATGAATTCATGTGTACCAAAATGGTTATTCTCCTCCACGCCGCCCCAGTGGGTATTAATCATGCGTGCTCGTTCACTTTTTGGCCCTACACCATCCTTCCAGTGATATTCATCAGCAAAACAACCACCTGGCCAGCGAAGCACCGGAATGTTCAACTTCTGAAGTGCCGCAAGTACATCGTTCCGAATGCCTTCAGTATTCGGAATAGGTGAATCTTCCCCCACCCAAAGACCTTCATAAATACAGCGTCCCAAGTGCTCGGAAAAGTGACCATATATATTGCGATTTATTAATCCTTTATCTGAATCAGACTTTAAAATAACATTAACCATTATTTCAACCCCCTTGAAATGTATTGTCAACGCTTACAATAACCTGTTTGGAGACAGGTTTCAACCCTTTTATTGCCTAAACAAAAAGCCCTTTCCCAAGTTAATTTTCAGGAAAAGAGCATATTTGATATGACATCTATTCAACCCAACCAAAATTTCATATAGATTAGCTTTAGTTTGAATTAGCTAATACATAAATTCATTTCAAAGCTTGTTAATTCTGTTCTGAGCGGACTGAAATTTTTTCAGACCAGGTTATTCCACCGTCCGTTGTCTCATAGACGGCAGGTCTGTTCTCGCTTGTGACAACAAGCCAGCCGATCTTCGTTGTCGGGAACGAGATACGCGAACTATAACCTTCCGTTTTCAGATCAACGTTTTTCCACGTGGAACCTGCATCAAAGGATCGTCCGATTCCAACCTTGTCCGTTGCCGGTGATCCAGCAGAGAGATATGCAGTCTGGTTACCAACCAGTGCCATATTGCCTGGATGTCCACCAGGATTAGCCGGGCCGCTTCCTTTGCCTTCTTGATTGGAACCAGGTGCTGGCCCTGCGCCTGCTGTCGATTGAGCGAAAACCTGTCTCCAGTTCTCTCCTTGATCACTACTCGCATAGAGTGAGTAGGATTGCTGGGACATGCCCGCATCTCCATATAGGATAGCCCACACCTGAGATCCATGCGCATACAGGTCTGCTCCATTCCATGTATCTGATTTCACCCGAAGAGCTGTACTCCAACTCTTACCTCCATCACTTGTCTTCTCAAGCTTATAGCCTGTTCCCGGTACAACTACAACAGCATATCCCTGCTTATCTGTAGTAAAACTAGTGGCTCTGGTGTTGGCTGGCGTATTCATTTTACTCCACGTTACACCGCCATTGGACGTTCGATATGCACCGTTATAGCTGTATCCGTAGCCGTTATTTTTATCACTGAAATCAATCCGCTTAAATTGCGGAACACCCGGCGTGTCAAGCCTCTTCCAGTGTGAACCCCCATCGTCAGTACGGATGAGATACGTTAGTGAGGGGCCCTTCACGCCTGCCAGGGCATACCCTGTAACGTTATTGGGGAAGTTTAATTGTTCAAACTGCCACTGCCCCCTGTATATGGATTGCCAAGTACAGCCTGCATTCGAAGTTCCAATCAAGAAACCTTTACCTGCCGCCCGTCCTGTAGTTTGATTCAGAAAATCAATATCCGTAAATTGCAACTGCTGCCCTTCGACACCACTGCCTTTTTTCAATTCTGGTGTCAGTCCATGATCTCCTGTGCCGCATGTTGCGGTTGAAGGCGCTGCACTCGCATTAGGTAATGTATGCGCCTGTCCAATTCCCCATAATAGTGTGAGCGCTAAAGTTATCACGCTTGCTCGTTTCCATGTCTTGGTGTTCTTAGTTGTCTTGATTCTCATTGGTAACACCTCCTTCTATCGTTTTACCCCAAATCGCACAATATAACGTAACAAATCGGGTGAAAGCAGATGACAATTTTGCAAGAAAAAAACCACCTTTACCCATGACGGTGTCCATCTGGTTAAAAGTGGTGCATTCATTTTTATTCAAAAAGTAAAACTCTCATTATTAATTTACCATCTATGATGAAAATGGATGGTCCAAAATCTTAAATCAATTAACAAATCATAGAGCAACAGGAACATATGTGCTATAATTAGAGGTATGGACTTATGATTGAGTGTGGATGTTTTCTGATCACGGCGCTGCTTTCCGAGAGAGGGTGACGTCGATGGTCAAACTTGTGGCGTGGCTTGATGTAATCCGGTGGATTGCTGCGATCCTCAGTATTGTGCTGAGCGGACGAAAGCTGTATCGTTGGTTACGCAAAAAGCTTCGGAACAAGCGAAAACCCACCTCATAAGGTTAGCCGCCTACGGTGGGTTTTGCTTGAATAGCACTATTTAATTCTTGCACGCCGTGGCAATCCACAGCCTTTCGGGTCCTAAGAGTCATTACCGTTGGCGCGGTAATGGCTCTTTATTTAGTATATGGTCGAACCCGCACACCCTATACTTCACGACTGTAATATATCGATTAATATATTACTAAACTCTTATGTGTCCAGTATAACATAGGCCGAAACAGAAGTTAAGTTCACTTACTTCACGAACCCAAGCAACATTTCACGAATCAACTTGGCAGCTACGATCTGTGTCTGTTGTGTCGGATCATAGATTGGGGCTACTTCAACCAAGTCACAGCCCACGACATTCACATCCGATCCAGCGATCATGTGAACTGCTTCAAGCAGTTCTTTGGATGTAATTCCGCCAGCTTCTGCTGTTCCAGTTCCTGGTGCAGCAGAAGGATCAAGCACGTCGATGTCGATCGTCACATAGACTGGACGGTTGCCCATTTTCGGCAAAGCTTCCTTCATTGGAGCCGCTACTTCAAACGGGTAGAAGTTAATATTCTCACGGCCATACTGGAACTCCTCACGGGAGCCAGAACGGATACCGAATTGATATATATTTTGACCGCCCATCAATTCAGCAGCTTTACGTACAGGTGTGGAGTGAGACAGGGGCTCGCCTTCATAGTGTTCACGAAGGTCTGCGTGTGCATCAATATGGATCAGAATGAGATCCGGGTATTTCTTGTACATCTGTTGGATGACAGGCCATGTCACCAAATGCTCGCCGCCCAGGCCAATCGGGAACTTGTCATCTGCCAGCAGGCTGCCAATGTACTCATGGATAACCTCAAGACTGCGTCCTGCGTTACCGAATGGCAACAACAAATCTCCCGCATCAAAATAGGTCATGTCCACGATACTTTTATCGAGATACGGGCTGTACTCTTCGAGTCCAACCGAAGCCTGACGGATATGAGCCGGGCCGAAACGGGAACCGGGACGGAAGCTGACAGTATAGTCCATCGGCATACCATAGATGACCGCTTTGGAGTTTTCATAATCCTCAGAACTGCAAATAAATACGTTTCCTGAATAAGCTTGATCCAGTTTCATTCTTCATTTCCCCTTTATTTCGTTAAATCTTCCACGAATTTTGGAAGTACAAATGCTGCTTTGTGCAGACGCGGAGAATAATACTTCGTATCCATCTCCGGGATTTGAGTCTCGTCCACCGCAAGTGGGTTATGCGTTTTGCTACCCATAGTAAATGTCCATAGACCACTTGGGTAGGTTGGAATATTACAGCCGTACACATGTACGATCGGGAAGATTTCTTTGACGTCTTTGTTCACCTTCTGGATCAGGTCTGCCTTGAACCAAGGGTTGTCCGTCTGGGCGACGAAGATTCCGTCTTCTTTGAGCGCTTCATAGATCCCCTGGTAGAAACCGCGCTCAAAGAGCGGAGCGGCTGGGCCTACAGGTTCTGTAGAGTCTACGATAATGACGTCGTACTCATTTTTATGTTCAATAATATGCATGTAACCATCGTTAACGAGCACTTCAACGTTCGGCTCATCCAACTTGCCAGCGATTTCAGGTAGATACGTTTTGGAATATTCGATCACTTTACTGTCAATTTCGACGAGAACCGCTTTTTCTACAGACGCATGTTTGATGACTTCACGGATCACACCACCATCACCACCGCCAACCACCAGTACTTTTTTCGGATTAGGGTGAGTGTTCAAGGCCGGATGTGCAGCCATCTCATGATAGACAAACTCGTCCTTAACCGTCGTCATCACCATGCCGTCCAATACTAGCATGTTACCGAACTCTTCAGTTTCAACCATTGCGAGGTCTTGAAAATCCGTTTGTTCTGTGACGTAAGTCTGTTTAATCTTTGCGGTAATGCCGAACACAGGGGTCTGCTTCTCTGTAAACCACAATTCCATGATCGTTACCTTCTTTCTATAAAAGTAATGAGTGATCACTTTAAATACATAATCACTGGTCTGTTCGCCCAAACACACTGTAGTATGTTGTGCCGAACCCTACCTTTTCATTACCCTTTTGCATTATACGCGATAGATGATTCAACTGTAAAACGGTTTTCAGGCCGAAATTGACTTATAATTTATGCACTTCACAGACGAATTGAATATCCCGGTTATTCCCGTCCCATACTGGAAAGAAAAGAGAGGAGCCCGTTCCATGAACAAGCCGAATGTCAAGACCCGCAAACGCGGGTTCCGTGTACTCCAATTTATCAAATATGTATCCATATTGATGGCGCTTGGCCTGATTGCCTCAGCTGCTATTCTGGTATATCTATACGCAACCAGCCTGCCGCTGGCTGACTCGGATCGCAACTCCAGATTACTCGACAGTCAGGGTGAGGTCATCGCCACCTTCTCTGCTGGCGGCAAAGATTCGATTCCCGTTCAACTTCAGGATATTGCTCCTGATTTGGTGAATGCTACGCTAGCCGTAGAGGATCGTAAATTCAGGCAGCATTTCGGATTCGACATTCAAGGCATGGGAAGAGCAGTCCTTGTCAACATCCAGCATATGCGAATGTCTCAGGGAGCCAGTACGTTAACACAGCAGCTTGCGCGTAACCTCTACCTATCCCATGAGAAAACCTGGACACGCAAAGCCAAGGAAGCAATGTACACCGCTCAGCTTGAGATGAAATATAGCAAAGATGAAATTTTGCAGATGTACCTGAATGAAATCTATTACGGGCACGGTGCTTATGGCATTGAAGCGGCTGCCCAGATGTATTTCGGCAAATCTGCAAAGAAACTTGATCTGGCCGAGAGCGCTATGCTTGCGGGTATTCCGAAGGGGCCGACTTATTATTCCCCCTACAATCATATGAAGAATGCCAAGGATCGAC
Source organism: Paenibacillus sp. 4624 (assembly GCF_050435065.1). Taxonomy (NCBI): domain Bacteria; kingdom Bacillati; phylum Bacillota; class Bacilli; order Caryophanales; family Paenibacillaceae; genus Paenibacillus; species Paenibacillus sp. 4624. The sequence continues at coordinate 24,941 of NZ_JBNDJR010000023.1, read as the reverse complement.
AGAAGATCGTGCTGAAAGCCATGATCGAAACGGGTAAGATTACACAAAAACAAGCGGACTCCGCCTACGAAGAAATGTTGAAATTTAAACCGGAGAGCGAGCGCAAAACGGTAGAGAACGCGCCTTATTTCCGTGACTATATCCGAAATCTCGCCGTGAAGGAGCTCGGCATCAGTGAAGCGATGCTGGATCACGGCGGGCTGAACATCTACACAACACTGGATTTACGTGTGCAGAAGGCTGCGGAAATGGCGGTTGCCAAAGGAATGGATGCGAAAAGCGAGCTGGAAACGGCACTCGTGTCCATTGACCCGCGCACCGGTTACATTAAAGCTATGGTTGGTGGCAAAAACTATCGTACCAATCAGATCAACCATGTGCTGACGACAACACGCCAGCCGGGATCAGCCTTTAAGCCGATTATGTATCTCGCTGCCCTCGAATCGAAGCAACTTACCAGTGCATCCATTTTCAACAGTCAGCCTACCCTGTTCCATTATGACAATGATCGCAAAACCTACAAACCGGGCAACTTCGGCGATAAATATCTGGGCGAGATTGATCTTCGCCAAGCCATTGCTGCGTCCGATAATATCTATGCCGTGAACACCATCATGAAGGTTGGCCCTGAGAAGGTCGTAAGCATGGCTCAGAATCTGGGTATCACAAGCAAGCTGAGCCCTGTGCCATCACTGGCACTGGGTACTTCACCTGTCAGCCCACTCGAGATGGCCTCCGCCTTCTCCGTTATTGCTGCCGGAGGACAACGGACACCACCCGTAGCTATTTTACAAGTGACGGATGCGGCAGGACGGGTGTTGTACGAATCTCCGCAGACCAAAGCAGAAACAGTGGTTGAACCGGCAGCCGCCTACGTATTGACACGTCTGATGGAGAGTGTCTTTGAGAACGGAGGCACAGGCAATCGGGTATCCGCCACCATCAAACGTCCGGTAGCTGGCAAAACAGGAACAACAAATACGGATGCCTGGTTGGTTGGGTTTACCCCAGAGCTGTCAACCGCTGTATGGGTGGGCTATGATCAAGGCAAAGCGATCTCGACATCTGATGGCCGCCGCGCAGCCCCGATCTTTGCTCAGTTTACGGAACAAGCCCTTGCAAGTGTACCACCCAAAATCTTCTCCGTACCTGATCAGGTTGTGAGTGTATACATTAATCCGGAGACCGGGAAACTTGCAGGCAATGGCTGTGAGGAGAAGCGGCTGGAAGTGTTTATTCAAGGAACAGAACCTACAGAGGTCTGCCTTGGCGATGCGGAGAAAATGGATGCTTCACAGGATGAAAAAGAACGTGCGGCAGAAAATCAAAAAGGAATCCAAGAGCAGAAGCATTCCTGGTGGAGTGATTTTAAACGCTGGTGGGTAGAATGACGCATATCCGTAATGACTTGATTGCGTCACGAAGATTGCCGATTTAACAGACTGCATTCTTTCATGGAGTCTTCATAAATATGCAGATGACTGTATGGAGCCTTCGCTACATCTTCATCACAGAAATAAAGCAAGAAGCCCCGAAACCGGATATTCCGGTTCGAGGCTTCTTGCTTTTGTTTTTTTATCCTCAGGCAAGTGCCTCTTTCAATTCATCCGGGGAAGCATTCCACCATTCTTCATTATGAGAGATCAGAAGAGTCTTCAGTGCCGCTTTGTCTTCCGGTCCCAGCTCATCCAGCATAAATCGGCGTTTCATCGCATAATCCATCCGGTTAACGTGATCTGCGAGCAGCTTCCACCCCCGTTTGGCTTCCGTGTCAATCCACATCTCACATGCCGTTGCCCCGCCATACAACTGCCCTTGCTCTGTACGATCCACAGCAACCCATACCAGCCATACCTGACGTCCATTCGGAACGTCTTCTCGATTCGTTGAAAATTTAATGCCTCGTTCCACTTTACTCTTCGCGTGCATGGCACCAACGTCGATTTTGGCTTCGCCCTGATCAATGATGACCGGTGAAAGGTTGTTCAGGTCAATGGAACCTGCACCGAAACCTTTATGTTTGCTTTTAGCACTCACGATATTCAAGGCAATCTGTTTCTTGCCGTTTTGCTCATTTTGGTCCATGTTCATAGCCTCCAAGAGTTGATATAAATATTTTAACTAATAATCGGCCCATTGCAAACATATACATGCTGTAGATGCTTGTCAACGGGAGGTATTTAACGATGATTCCACGACGCGCCAAGAGCTGGCTCATAATATCCCTGGCCCTATGCCTGTTTGCCGGAGGGGTATGGATCACACTCGGTTACAATCGCTCCATTTCATCTGAGTTACCCGTACTCGCTCCAGAATCGGGCAAACCTCCAGCCAAAACAGGAGCCCCTGCTCCCCCGGAAAGTGTACAATCTCCTACAGCCGAGGTCTACAGCAAACGTGTGGTTGAATACCACATGGATGTGAAGCTGAACGAGGGGAACAAACTGCAAGGCACACAGACCATAACATGGACTCATCCGGGCAAAAAAACGGTGAACGAACTTTATTTTCATATGTACCCTAATGCATTCTCCTCTGCGGATACCACATTTATGAAAGAATCGGGCGGTAAGCTTCGCGGCGATGTCATGCCCACAGATGGTTATGGCTCCATGAAATTTACTGACATGCAGACGGAGGATGGGCTCTCTCTGCTACACCGGATGCAGTATGTACAGCCGGATGACGGGAACATCAAAGACAAAACGCTGATCAAGGTTCGTCTGCCCAAACCCGTCAAGGGTGGTGAAAGCATCACCATCCGCACAACGTTTGAAGTCAGTTTGCCTAAAATTTTCGCAAGGATGGGCAAAACGGATGATTTTGTCATGGCAGGCCAGTGGTTCCCTAAACTCAGTGCTTACGAGCCTGTTGGAAGACGGGGCCGTACCATAGAAGGCTGGAACCTGCATCAGTATCACGGAAACTCCGAGTTCTATGCTGACTTCGGTATCTACAGTGTGCGTATTCGAGTGCCCGAAACATACAAGGTGGCAGCAACTGGATTCCCAACGCAGCAGGCGGCCTTGAAGAACGGTGAGAAGGTATATCAATTTTATGCCGATGATGTGCATGATTTCGCTTGGGCAGCATCACCTGATTTTGTGTATGCGGAGGAACCCTTTTCTGCCCCCAACGTACCCGGCGTACGCATCAAACTCTACCTTGATCCCGCACATCAAGATTTGAAGGAACGTTATCTCTTTGCTGCCAAAGCCGCATTAACGAACTACAGCAAGTGGTTTGGTCCTTATCCTTATGCCACCTTATCTATCGTTGTCCCGCCAAAAGCTGCAAATGGCGCTGGCGGTATGGAGTACCCGACACTCATTACGGCTTTTGGAGCCGATGATACAACGCCCGGTTACGATCTGGAGCGCACCATTGTACATGAAATTGGACATCAATACTTCTACGGTATGGTTGCGAGCAATGAATTTGAGGAGGCCTGGCTGGATGAAGGGTTCACCTCTTACGCAGAAGATAAGCTGATGGAGCAAGAATACGGATTGATTCCGAACCTGCCGGTACAATCAGGTCTGATCACATCTCCAGCTCCTCTGACACAGCCCTCGTGGAAGTTTGATTCGCAGAATCAATATGCTTCCAACGTATACACGAGGGGCAAACTGGTGCTGCTCGGCATTGAACAGCAAGTCGGAGCAAAGACCATGGAACGAATCCTTTCGACGTATGTAAAAAAATATCGTTTTAAACATCCCGCAACCGGTGATTTTCAAAAGGTGGTTGAACAAGTCACCCGCACCTCCTGGGCGGATTACTTTGACCAGTACGTCTACCGCAATGGCATGGCCGATTTTGCTGTGGAGAAGATCAACGTTTCTACTATAGAGAAGGACGGCAAAAAAATGTACGAGTCCTCTGTCACCATTGCCAAAAAAGGGAGTGACTTCCCCAAGGTCCCTGTTCGGATTGCGTTTGAGGACGGCCATACCGTAACCAAACACTGGGATGGCCGCGAGGAGCGCATCACCTACAAGCTCACGTATACATCTCCTGTCACCTGGGCCATGACCGACCCTTTGTATGACATCGTGCTCGAAAATCGCCATATGAACAATTTCCTGAGAACCGGACTGGACGAGCAAGTCAAATCCCGCTGGAACATGAGTGCTACGAAACTAATTGAAGCCGTATTCGGAGGTCTGTCATGGTGAGGTGGAGACAGTGAAAGCAAAAATTCGTGAAGGTTGGTTTCTCGTCCGTCAGCATATGTTTATTGCGGCACTCTTGTTTATCTATCAATTAATTTGGGGTTACTTCATCTATCGATTGGTTCAATCCGCCGTCGTTCCTCTATTGCTACGTTATCCAACGGATGATGTCGGCGAGCTAAGCACACTTTTATTCAAAATGGAAAGCCAGCTCAGCCTGTCTGGTCCGGAGGTCCAGCGCTATCTGTGGATTCTGGGTGGCATGTTATTGCTTCGCCTGCTGATCAGTCCACTTATTCAGGCTGGGTTGCTCTACTCCCTGCAACATTATCATTCTACAGAAGAACGCATTCCTTTTGTTCGGGGCATCAAAAAGTTATGGAAACCGATGCTGCTGCTGCACACCATACGCACCGTTCTCATGTTCTTGCCTGCGTACTGGCTCCTACCCAAATTGTATTCTACAATAATGGACAGCTTCCATTCTCTCCATTTATTACTTCCCGGTCTTCCGTATGCAGTAGGCTGGGTTATCTATGGCTGGGTTGTACACCATGCAGTGCTCTACATGCAGTTTGGCATTTCTGACCCGGAAGCAGAAGGGCGAATCCACGGAACGCTCAAGGGACTATGGATTGCTGTACGCCGCATCTTCGCTGTCATCGGCATTACGGTGGTGTTGGGAGTTGTTCATTTGTTTGTCTTTGGTGCATTCACTTCTGCCTCATGGTTCCTGACAGGACTATCCGGACTGATCCTGCAGCAATCGTACCCGCTTGCCCGAAGCGTACTTAGTATGTGGAAAGTATGTAGTCATTTCCGTTTATGGCAGTCCACATCCACCCGAAATGAAAATCATATACGTTGAACTAAGATGTTACACACAAGCTGAGATCGCTTTCAAAAATAAAAAAATGTTACCATCTCATGTGAAACATTTCATTCGTTATTGCGTATAAATACGCAAACCTCGACCTTTCCCCGTCAAAGGTCGAGGTTTTTTTTGCTAATTTTACTGCTAAACGTTGCCAAAGCACTAAGCCTCTGGTACAATAAGCGCAGTGAGTTTTTAGTAACAACTTTGTAATCTTTAAATTCTTATTTGTAACAACTTAAAATTAAATCCTTAAAATTAAATTTTCTTTTCATTTTTCAGGTGCATAACTAGCATAGCCAAATTCCTGGCACCTGGGAAGCGGGGGAACCAGTTATGGGTGAATTGATCTTGAAACAGAGGGATCATAGGGGACCTTCAACCGAATCCTTAAGCTAACCTCGCAGGCGTTGGAAGGGGTATATCACTTGTTTAAGAAGAAACTGACCGCAGCAGTACTTAGTATCACATTTGCATTATCACTTGGAGCAGGCAGCGCATTTGCAGATTCTAAGATGGATAAAGTTATCGATTCAGCAATGGGAACTACATACAAAAGCGGAGGAACAACGCTTGACGGTTTTGACTGCTCCGGATTCACACGGTATGTATTCGACAAATTAGGTATTGATTTGGCTCGTCAATCTAGCTCCCAATACGACATGGGGGATTCCGTATCTCGCATGGAGATGAGACCTGGAGATCTGGTGTTCTTCAACACAACCGGTAAAGGTGTATCACACGTAGGCATTTTTGTAGGAAGTGGCAAGTTTGCACATTCTTCTTCTTCCAAAGGTGTAACGATCAGCTCTTTGAGTGAGAACTACTGGGCTAACCGCTACGTTGGCGCTAAACGGATCATGAGCACGGACGATTATGAGTCACTGGCCCTTGAATAGGTACAAGCTGTAATCAACATGATGTTGGAACCATGTAACTATACTGTAACGAAATACGAAGTATAAACAGAACCGCCCGGTACATTCTCCGCAGGAATGTATCCGGCGGTTTTTTTAATGCATTCTGAATCTGTGTGGTTCCTCATGCTGTAAGTCATGGTGTATATGTGAACCAACAGATTCGTCTTCTTTCGTTTGTCCGTGCCCTTATCATGTTTTTACCCAGACCGTTATAATATAAACGGAATGATCCAGACTTTTGTTTCAATTTTTTTCTGACCATTGGCAGACTTGCCAAATGAACAGCTCTTTTGTAGAGTGAACAAAGAACGGGTAACGGAGAAAGGAGCATGCACTGTTATATGAAGAATGAAGCCCCTTTGACGTTTCATGTGGTGCCTATGCAGGAGGATCAAGCTGAACTCATATGTAGCTGGCAATATGATCCGCCATACAATATCTACAGCTGGCTGCCTTGGGAACAAATGAAAGCACTAGAAGTCGAGTTTGGCGATGCGCAGCTCAGACAAGAACAATATGCCATTATCCTGGATCAACATGAACAGGTTTATGGATTCGCACAATATTTTCCGCTCCAGCATGTCACACGTATTGGTCTAGGGATGCACCCTGATCTCTGTGGTCAAGGTCACGGCAAAGCATTCGTTACTGCGATCGTACAAGAGGCCATCCGCCGGAATCCATCCAATGAGATTGATCTTGAAGTTTTGACTTGGAATAACCGCGCCATTCAGGTATATCTAAAGAGCGGATTCGTCATTCAGGATACATATGAGCGTCAAACCCCAAGTGGTTTAAAGCCCTTCCATTGCATGGTGTATGAAGGCCCAAGATAGTAAACCCCCGATTAATCGGCTTCAATTTGTCTCTCTTTTGTGATTAGTTTAAAAAATTACCACAAAATGCTATGATGTAGCGACAGCTTCCGTTATAATGATAGGGATAGTTTGAGTTAGATGATCTTTCATTCTGGAGGGGACATAAGGGATGCACAAATGGATCATGAGCGGGGTATTTTTTGCAGCATGTGCTTTAGCTATTGTTTTAATGTTTACGCTTCCAGGCAAAGAAGAAGTGGCTCAGGAAGCCAAACCAACCATGCCTGAAGTAGCTATGGACGCTGGACAGGCTGAGACACTAGTGAAAGCCAATTGTATCTCCTGTCACGGTGATCAGCTTCAAGGTGGCGTAGGCCCAGCTCTTGCAAACATTGGCAGTAAGGACGATGTGGAGAAAATCTATTCCACCATTGTCAAAGGTAAAGGCGGCATGCCTTCATTCAAAGGCAGACTGCAAGACGAGGAAATCGCCCACATTGCAATGTGGCTTGCAGAGAAGAAATAAGCATTTCTGCGCGTAAGGTATCCAATGTATCAAAGAGGCTCTTGTCCTCCCGTTGGGGAGACAAAAGCCTCTTTTGGTATGCATTACAAACATCATCCTGCAGACGACGTTGCAGCAGATTATTACGTTCTCATTTTCTCAAAAGCTTCGTTGTACTGCTCAGCTTCTTTGATGTCTACCGATGTAATGCCGCCTTCATCCCAAGACGTAAGACGCAATGTAACCGTTGTATAATCAATAGTAATAAAAGGGTGATGATTGAATGCTTCCGAAATCGCAGCGACTTCATCTACAAAAGCAATCCCTTTCATATAGTTAGAAAACACAAATTTGCGGACAATCCACCGTCCCTCTTCCAGTTCCCAGCCTTCCAGCCTTCCCAGATGAGCTTCGACTTCCTCTTGCGTAAAAACCATGCGTTATCTTCCTCCCCATATGATGAGACATCGCGGACTTACATCCACATGACCATCGGCACCTTTGCATGCTGCCCATACAGCCTTAAAGGCAGGCCACCGCCCAGCGGCGCCTTTTTCATGAGTATCATCTTACCACGTCAAAGCACCAAAATCCATAGAACAGACGGCTCAGTGCCTTGAAGCGCAAGGTTTTATCGTCGCTACATTTTTTTTAAATTAGAGGTACAAAGGTTAGCTCTTCTTCTCCGATCAAAATATGAATCCGGTGTTGGTCTTTATCATGGATCACCACACCGCTTCCAACCGGAATGACGGATTCCTCTCCAAGCGCGTAGAACAAATCCTCAGCCAGCGCTTCGTCCACCTCCAGCTGTTCCGGCTCCCCTAGTCTCCCCCACTCTTCTGCATCCATTTCAAAGAAAACATAGCGATCCGGGATGCGTCCAATAGCCACCGTTAAATCTGTCAATATTCCTTCATAATCACGTCCATGCTTTACGCCCATTGACTTTTCACTCCCACTCACCTTGTAAAAGGCGGATTTGATCTTATTATACCTGAAAATAACCCTTAAAAAAAAAGCCCCTCTGGTCGATAAATACTATACATGACCGTTTCATTCGTTTTCAGCAACCATGGAGGTTGCCAAACATGCAACGGATTGCGGCACAATGTTCGTCCGGAAGCCCGAATTCTGCCGCTTGAAAGGATTCAATTTTATCTCATGGATGAGGTGTATGATGGAAATTTCAACGATTATCGGACTAGTTTTAGGTTTAGTCTCCCTTGTACTTGGTATGTTTCTGAAGGGTGCTCCGCTGGTCAACCTCGTTAATAACCCGGCAGCATACGTTATTATCTTCGTTGGTACGGCAGGAACCATCTTTATGGCGTTTCCTATGTCTGAAGTTAAGAAGATTCCGAAGTTATTCGGTATCCTTTTCAAAAAGCAACAACTGATTGACCGCGTTTCTCTGATTGGCACATTTATGGACTGGGCTTCCACTACCCGTCGTGAAGGTTTGCTCGCTCTGGAATCAAAAGTAGAAGAGATCGATGATCAGTTCCTTCGCAGCGGCATGCGGATGATTATTGACGGTAACGATCAGGAATTCGTCAGTGATGTACTGATGGAAGATATTCATGCAACCGAAGAACGACATCGCGGCGGCGCACTGATCTTCGCTCAAGCGGGGATGTATGCACCAACACTCGGGGTTCTCGGGGCCGTTGTAGGTCTGATTGCGGCACTCGCCGACCTTAGTGACATGGAGAAGCTCTCTCATGCGATTGCAGCGGCATTTATTGCAACCCTTCTTGGTATCTTCAGTGGTTACGTGTTGTGGCACCCGATGTCCAACAAGCTGAAGCGGATGTCCAAAAAAGAGATGGAGATCAAGTTGATGATGGTTGAAGGACTCTTGTCGATTCAATCTGGCGTATCTACTATTGCCATCAACCAAAAGTTATCTGTATTCCTGACACCTTCCGAACGTAAACAACTGGAGGAGAAGGAGGGATCATCAGGTGAAAAAGGGTAAAAAACACGAACCGCACGAAGAGCATATCGATGAGAGTTGGTTGCTTCCCTATTCCGACTTAATGACCTTGTTGCTCGCCTTGTTTATCACCCTGTTCTCTATGAGTTCACTGGATGCAGCCAAATTCGAGCAAATGGCCTCCGCACTAAGCAGTGCACTCAACGGAGGGTCCGGCGTTCTGGATCACTCTTCAATGAATCCAACAGACTCCAGCACAGATCTAGGCAAAAACAAGGATATACCGAAGGAAATCACAAAGAAAACTCCTGCGCAGATTACAGATGCCCAGATGGCCCAAAAAGAACAGGAAGATCTAGAGAAGCTCAAGAAGCGACTCGACAAGTATATTGCTCATAATGGACTATCAGACCAGCTAAACACGAAGCTTAACCAGTCTGAGCTCAAGATCACCATCAGTGATAAAGCGCTGTTCTCCTCTGGGCGAGCAGACGTGAAGCCTGAATCACGTTCACTGGCCAAGGCGATCTCCAGCATGCTGCAAGAGTTCCCTGAGTACGAAGTTGTCGTATCCGGTCATACAGATAATGTTCCCATTTCCAATAACCAATATAAGGATAACTGGGATTTGAGTGCAGATCGTGCTCTGAACTTTCTGAAAATCCTGTTGCTGAATCCTCAGCTTGATCCTTCCAAGTTCACACCTAGCGGATACGGGGAGTATCATCCAATCGCCAGCAATGATACAAACATCGGAAGAGCACAGAATCGGCGTGTAGAAGTGTCGATTATCCGGAAGTATCAAAGTAACAATACGAATGTAAAATCCGTGAGTGGCGGCAACTAGCAGTCCTCAGCACGGAATGAGTGTAAGACCGTTCTCCATGAAACTGAAGGAGAGCGGTTTTTCTCTTTTTTGAGACGCGGGCATACGGGTATCCTTCTGTATTTAAACTAAAAAAGCATTGCCTCCTCTTACAAGGAAACAATGCTTTTCATTCACGCCAACGCTAAGGCAAGCCTTTGCCCCATTCATACTCAGCATCCCTTATTCCAGCGAATAGTCCAGTAAACTGCCCAGTTCTGCTTTTTCAGCAGATGTAAGCTCCCGCCATGTTCCTGTTGCTTGCTCTCCAAGATGAATGTTCATGATACGAATCCGTTTCAGCTTGCGAACCTCATATCCGAATGCACTGCACATCCGCCGGATCTGACGGTTCTTGCCTTCCGTCAGAATAATACGGAACACACGGTCTGTCATTCTAGTTACGGTGCAAGGCAACGTCATTTCCCCTAGAATTTTAACACCCGTACTCATTCCCTTAAGGAAGCTCGGTGTGATGGTGCGATCCACCGTCACAATATATTCCTTTTCATGACGATTTTCTGCTCTCAAAATCCGATTCACGATATCCCCATCATTCGTCATCAGAATCAAACCTTCCGAATCCTTGTCTAGACGTCCGATCGGGAAGATTCGTTCATGATGATTTACAAAATCAACGATATTTCCCTGAATATGTTGCTCTGTTGTACTTGTGATTCCCACGGGTTTGTTCAGCGCGATGTACACATGCTTTTTCTTCTCGCTAATCGGCTTCCCGTTAATTCGAACATCATCGCCTTCTTCTGCTTGACTGCCGAGTTCCGCCTTGATGCCATTAATGGTCACCTGACCACTTTCAATCAATTTGTCGGCTGCTCGGCGGGAGCAATAACCTGTCTCACTAATAAACTTATTAATACGCAAAAGGTCATCTCACCTCATCTAGTTCTCTTCATCTGGTTGTTGTTCTTCCGCTGATGGATCTGCCTCCTGTAACTGTGTCTGCACTTCAGAAGCCGGCAGTTCAATAATGACAGTGGTTCCCCTATTCATAACACTCTTAATATCCATCATGCCCTTATGGGATTGAATAATGCGCTGACTTACCATGAGGCCGAGTCCTGTGCCGGATTCTTTATTCGTGAAGAACGGCTCCCCAAGCTTTGGCATCATTTCTTCTGGGATGCCGATGCCTTCATCCTTAATTTCAATTCTAACCCGGTTGGCCTGCTCATTAACCTTCAGCTTGATATGGATGCTTCCTCCATTCGGCATAGCTTCCATACCGTTTTTGAGGACATTGATGAATACTTGCTTTAACTGATTCTCTTCACAGTGTACCATAGCTGAATCTGATGATGCATGCAGGACAAACTCAACCCCGTGCAGATGAGCCTGACTATCCAGCAGTGAAATAACATCTCCAAGAATGAAACGAATATCTCGTTCTTGAAAATGAACCGCTTGCGGCTTGGCCAAGATCAGAAACTCTCCAACAATTAAGTTGATTCGGTCTAACTCGGATAACATCAGATCGAGATGACGATGGTTTAGCTTGTTGCTTTCCTGTTGCAACTGCAAGAAACCACGCAGTGTCGTCAGTGGATTACGGATCTCATGGGCTACTCCGGCGGCCAGCTGTCCAACTGTCGTCAGTTTCTCCGACCGTCTAAGTAGCTCTTCCATTCGATTACGGCTTGTAATATCTCTTGAGACACTGATGAGCGCTGTAATCTCACCAGCTTCGTCGCGTACAGGTGCTGTACTCACACTGACTTCAACACGGGTTCCGTCTTTTTTCATCCAGATCGTTTCGTTAGATGTAATCGACATGCCTTCAATAAGCTGTGCATGCTGTTGCTTCATTTCCTCTTCCGCCTCAGGAGGAATAATCTTCAGCAAGCGTCCTTGCACCTCACGGCTGCGGAAACCATATAATTGCTCAAATGCACGGTTAACCCGTAGCACTTTTCCTTCAAGGTCTGTTATATGAATTGCATCTGCTGTTTGATTAATGATAGACTCCAGATGCTCCTTCACTGCCCGGTTCTCTTCATACATCTGTTTCAGACGACTTGTATAGTGACCGAGATTGCGAATCATCGCATTAATCCGGTTGGCAAGCTGTCCCAGCTCATCCTTGCGCTTAATCTTCAGACGGAAATCAAAATGCCCATCCGCCACATCATTCACCTTACCCAAGATTGATTGGATGGGACGTGTAATGTAACCAGCAAGCAAGTAACTGCCAAAGATCACAATCTCCAGCAAAACCAGAGATATCGAAGCATGGCTGACCAATTGTTCAGATACCATCGAGGATATTTGTTTGTAATCCATGACAATACTGATCACATAGGAAGATTCATTCGGTGTGAAAATTGGAATAAAACTTTTCAAAACCTTCTGATCATGTGTTTCGCTCACAAAGGACACATTCTGCCCTGTGCGAACAGCTCGTACCACAGCACGATGGTCTTCATCTACCGAGCCATACTGATATGTACCAAAACGGATCGGTCTGTTGTTCAGTTTGCTAAAGTTGATATCTCTTCCATCATCGCTCATATCCGGGCTCGCAAACGTCAATGGATTAATACCTGTAATCTCCAAAATGGAGGGATTGACTTCACGGATTTTAGTTAAGATTTCATCCGGGCTAGAGATCTTCACATAGTCATCTACTTCAGTATTATTATAGAAGGGGTTGATTATGTAATTTCTCTTTCCATCATGGTAATAACCCCAGATATCAATATCTGTAGGACTGGAGGTCGAATACTCGAAACCATCTGACCAGAAATGATCCAGCTTCTGCCCTTCGGGAATTGTTACCTGATGCTTCTCAAATAACTGCTTAAACGCCTGATACCAGTACGTCATTGATTTCGTGGAGAGCCCAATCTCCCTTGGATCAGAGGACCGGTTAACCACGATGTCATCATCTGTCTGTTCCAGGAGTGAGATATGAGATACACCTACTTTTTTACTCAAACGAACCAGTTCTTCATTGGTAATGTTCTTGATGTCTGGATCTAATTCTTCTGCTGCCATAATAGAAGCAAGCCACAGATTGTTTCCGATCTGTCTTTTTACATAATCTGCACTGTACTGATTCTGTTCGACAGAAATTGCGATTTGCTTCGCTGTGAGTACCATCTTGTTCTCACTATCCTGCCTCAGATTCTCTTCTGTAGTATAATAACTCAGTGCGATATTTAATACCAAAATAACAAGCACCGAGCACGACATAATCATGGATAATTTCGTTTTAATAGACAAATTTGTTCTTCACCTCTCGGCTTATGCCCTCTGGCGATATATGGCAAAACCTATACCCATCATAACGCTTGTATGACTATTTGAAAAGGATAATCGCCCTTTGCCCGAAAGTTACCACTCTGGCTAAATAGATCGAATATTGTTGTTTGTTCACTTTTACATGAAATGTATCACTTAATTTGTCCACAAATCCACAGGGTTGTGGATAGTATGTTCATAACTATGTGATTAACTAATAGTTATCCACATTTCTGTACACAACGTGTTAACAACCCGAATGTCTGTTCGCTGAATAAACGTTAATGAAGGGAGTTTTACACCTATGAATGATGATTTTCACCAGCCTGATTTTACGGCATTGACTGAGGAAGAACTGCATGAATATTGGATGAGGCAGGCTATTGCAGAAGCCCACAAAGCAGAGGCACTTGGTGAGGTACCCATCGGAGCCGTAATTGTACGTAACAATGAGATTATCGGTCGTGGGTATAATCTGCGGGAAACCACGCTCGATTCTACTGCCCATGCGGAGATGGTAGCCATTCGTGAGGCAAGTGCGGTTATTGGAGCTTGGCGCTTACTTGACTGTTCACTGTACGTTACTCTTGAGCCTTGTCCAATGTGTGCCGGTGCGATTGTGCAATCCAGAGTTCCACGCGTGATCTTCGGTACCGCTGATCCCAAAGCAGGCTGTGCAGGGACACTAATGAATTTACTCCAAGAACCACGCTTCAACCATAGAACCGAGGTTATCCCTGATGTTCTCCGGCCGGAGTGTTCTTCCATGCTGACGCAATTTTTTAGACGTTTACGTAAAAAATAATAAAAAAAAGTATAAGAAAGGATGTTTACTACAATGGCACTCACACTATATGATACAGCTCATGGCATAAGTCTTCGTTTAATCACCACCCAAGATGCACAAACCTATCTTGAACTGATTGAACTTACCCGCATCCCTTACCAAGCGGTTGAACCGGTTCGCGAAAATGATTTTTACACACTTGAAGCTCAAACCCGGAGGATTGAGGATCGCATGCGAGCCGCTGACGAGGGTACCGGTTACCAGTTTGGCATCTTCGCGATTAAGGATGACCTTCTCATCGGGCAGGTTAGTCTGAACAATGTCGTACTCGGCGTTGCTAACTATGCAGATATGGGTTACTTCATCCATCCGGACTATCAAGGCGGTGGCCGAATGACTGCAGCGGTGAAGCTGGCTGTAGCCTACGGGTTTCGTGCTCTGAAGTTAAATCGGGTGCAGGCCGCTGTACTGCCATCAAACGGAGGTTCTAAGCGGGTACTGGAGAAAAACGGATTCCAGCCTGAAGGGATCGCTCGTAAATATTTGAAAATTAATGGAATCTACCAGGATCATCAAATCTACGCTGTGCTTGCCGAAGATTTGCACGATGAATCGCAGCGCTAAGCCCATTTGCCTTGCCTCAGTTATTGTTCTAAATAATAAACACCACACCATTCCTTATGAACCTCAGTAGTACGGTATTTATACAAATAAAACCCGCCTGGATACTAGCAGGAAAAGAGCATTCTCTGCTTGAGTATCAGGCGGGTTTTATTCATAGATCAGGTTTAGATCTTAATATCCGTAAGAGGAGTTCATCAGTTGCTCAAACTCTTCCATTGTAATTACATCGTCACCCGTCGGGATGTTGATTTTGAATTCAGGCTTTTCGTTAATCTTAGTGTATGTGTTCGAACCAGTGAAGGCCAATTTCATTTCGTCTTTGGTATCTTCCGGTTTGATCAGCATGTCAGCGACCATTTTTTGATAAACTGGGAAGTCGTTTTTATCCAACGCAAAATCGATGTTGAATGTGTTGATTGTCAGAACGTCTTTCAATTTATCCAGATCTTTAGCCATTTCAGCTTGATCTGTTTCAGAGATTTTCAAATCTTCTTTGGCTTTGTCGATATCTGCTTGGCTCAGTTGCAACATATCTCTGTACTCTTCTTTGGAGACAATATCCATCACTTTAGGAAGCGCTTTGGTTACCAGTACAGTAACAGCTTCTTTCACATTGTCATTGTTTACAGTGAACTGTACGACCTGCTTCGCATCTACACCTTCAGGCAACTTTGCATCTTTGGTATCGAGGTTTTTGAAGAACTTGGCTTCATCATACTCACCCAGTACCGCATCCATGATTTCGTTGCTCAGCTTTTGTGTTTTGGCAGCGTCCAGTGCATCAGGGTTAAATTCAGTACCCTCTTGCTCCGCCAATTTTTTCAAGTCAAATTCAATAAATTTGTTCACCATATTTTCCGGAATCGGGAAGAATGGGATGTTTGGAACTTTTACATACAATTTCTCTTTCGTCATCACCATAGGAATGTTAAAAGTCATCCCCATATCGCCTTTAAGCTCGATGCCAACGGTCATCTCTGTCTGCATTGGCTCGCTTTGGTATACACCTGTGACATTCAGTTGTGCGTCTTTCAGCATGCTCATAAACTGGGTGATGCTTGGATCTGTCTGCGATGCATCACCAGGTTTATAGCTCAACTCATTAATCGTAAAGTTGGAACTCATTTCGTACGAAGTTAATTTAGAAGCATTTGCTGCAGCTGTCTTCAATGCCTCTTTTGGTTCTTGCTTGCTACTACATGCTGTTAAAGCCAAAGATACGGTTAACAACAACGTAAGAAGAAGCGCCCCCATGCGTTTAGTCATTTGTTTCTCTCCTCTCGTGATAACCCCAAAAAAATAATTCAATACCAATGATATACCATCTCGACCGATACTGAAACCTAATTTGGGAAAATTGTGATTTTTCCTCTTTAAAATGGCTAGAAAGACCTATGTCAGGTACGGGATGATCTGACTGCTAGTCTTTCCATATGTATGAATACGCAAAAGCCCCCTGTTAGGTAACAAGGGACTTTTGAAATGAAGTGATTTTTTTATGTTTCATACTTATTTTATGCACGATAACATTACATTACAGGTTACCCCTCCGGATTTAGATGATCCACATGGTTCTGATTCTTCACTTTTTTAGAGCCAGACAATGGTTCCTGCATGGAAGAACGCTTGGATGAATGACGTTGCTGATGGTTATCCTGAGCTTCGGGTACAGGAATTGCTTTTGGTTTACTCATATAAGTGCCTCCTCATCATAAGTTAGGAATGAGATGGATCTCTATCTTCCGTTTTGTCATGATTTAATGCATCCTGATGGCGGCGATCATTGGAATCTTGCTGTAGTTGCTGCGCATGATGGCTGTTAACTACAGTCTGTTCGAGATCTTCAACAACATTTTGCAGGTTTTTATCCACGTCTGATTTGGCTTTAGTCATTCCATTCGACCCCTTTTGGTTCGTGTTAAGATTTCGTTATCGATTGCAGTGACTGAGCACACTCGTGAATGTGCCGAGTGTAATCATGCGCAAGTTCCTGAATCGGCTCTGTACGCTCATCCGTTGCCCGTCCATCTCGTTCCACGTCAACTAGCTCTACACTGACCTCACGGGAATCAACATAGTGGCATTTAAAATCAAAAGAGTACATTTCGTGGCCTGCTGTTGCAATGTGTATTCGAATCGCCTGATGATCTGCTTCGTCTGCCATAACCTGTGCCTGGTCACCCACATTCAAGACTTGAGGCAAACGCTCCTGCCAAGCACCTACAAGTTCGTTCTGATCAATGTTTAGTTCGCGGTTCATCTTTACCACCTCCACTTCTATAACGTGCGGAGAAGACGTTGTTTTTATGCATGAATAACTCTACCCATATCCCATAAATTTCATTGAAAAATGATTACAAATTTAATTGTGCATGGTACAATCATTTCATTATTGTAGAGTTAGGGGGGAATCATCTATTGAGAGTTGCCACAGGTATCATCTTCGCATTTTGGCTTGTATTCATATTCTTTAAGTTTTTGACAACACAACCTTTAGATTATGATGGAGAGACTAGACGTATTTTAAGCGGAGGACTAATCTTCGTTCAGTTCATTGCATGGGCTTTTATTTTCACGCTACCATTCACAACCTTTTCAATTCTAGTCATAGTAGAAGTGATAGCTTTGTTATTAGCAATAACATATGAACCGGGCTATTCGGTCCTTGCGGTCGTTAACCTAATCTTCCTTATTATGAGTTTTGCTGCACATAAAGAGTTGCAGAAGAAAATAGCAGTGTCTAAAAAGCAAGCCAAAACTACATAGGTTTCGTTAAAAGGCATACCTTTCTAGGTATGCCTTTTATTATCTTTATAACATGCGCCTACGAGTCCTCCCGTTAGATTTATCTCTAACGGTCACGAACACAAAAAAACGCACCAGACCGCTGTTCAACAGTCTAGTACGTTTCAATCATAAGCGCCGTAAAGCCTTATACGGCGTGTCATTTGAAAGTTATGGCGGAGAGGGTGGGATTCGAACCCACGTGGGCTTGCACCCTAACGGTTTTCAAGACCGCCCCGTTATGACCGCTTCGGTACCTCTCCAAAAAATATTTTATAAACTTGCCACGAAAATTATCATACCATAGATTAATGATTGAATGCAAGTTTTTTTTATTTAAATTTTATGCTAAAACCGGATTTTAACAACCTACAGCACTTTAACACATCATCCATCCCACCCGCCATCCTCAAATGGCGAATGGAGTTAAGATGATTTGTTCATTATGCTATCTCAAACATCACACTATTTACGGCGAGCAATGACTTCAATTCCGCCCATATAAGAACGCAATGCTTCAGGAATGACTACTGTACCGTCTTCCTGCTGGTAGTTCTCCAGAATGGCTGCTACCGTACGTCCTACTGCCAGTCCAGAACCGTTAAGTGTGTGTACGAATTCAGGTTTTGCCTTAGGCTCTCTGCGGAAACGGATATTGGCACGACGTGCCTGGAAGTCTTCGCAGTTAGAGCATGATGAAATCTCACGGTAGGTGTTGCTCTCAGGCAGCCACACTTCAATATCATATGTTTTAGCCGAAGTGAAACCCATATCAGCCGTACAGAGCGTCAACACGCGGTAAGGCAAGCCTAGAAGTTGCAGTACACGCTCTGCGTTTTGTGTCATTTTCTCCAGCTCATCATACGATGTCTCTGGTGAAGATAGCTTGAGCAACTCCACCTTGTTGAACTGATGCTGACGGATCAAGCCGCGAGTATCCCGTCCAGCCGAACCAGCCTCTGAGCGAAAACAGGAACTATACGCGACAAAATGCTTCGGCAGATCATCGGCATTCAAAATCTCTTCACGGTGGTAGTTCGTTACAGGTACTTCTGCTGTTGGGATTAGATAATACTCGGTATCTCTAAGCTTGAACAGATCTTCCTCGAACTTCGGCAACTGGCCTGTTCCAAACAAGCTGTCCCGATTCACGATATATGGGGGCAGAATTTCTTCGTATCCGTGCTGATCACTGTGCAAATCCATCATAAAGTTAATCAGCGCACGCTCCAGACGCGCTCCAAGTCCTTTATAAAAGGTAAAACGGGAACCTGTCACTTTGGCTGCTGCTTCGAAATCAAGGATGTCCAGCTCCTGTGCAATCTCCCAGTGCGCTTTGGGCGTGAAAGAGAATGAATTGGGCTCTTCCCAACGGCGAATTTCAACATTATCCTCTTCGGATGTACCCACAGGCACACTTTCATTTGGAATGTTAGGAATCGCCATCGTGAGGTCGTTAATTTTAACCTCAAGCTCGCGTACTTCCTCATCCATCGCTTTGATTCGATCGGAGACCTCACGCATCTCGACAATCAAATCATCGGCGTTCTCACGGTTCTTCTTCAGTCTAGCTACTTCTGCGGAAACGGTGTTACGACGGCTCTTCAGATTCTCACTCTCCTGAAGCAATTCCCGTCGCTTTGCATCGAGCTCCGTAAACCCAGCAATCAGATCGAGCGATTTGCCACGATTATTTAATGCCTCTTCTACACGTGCATATTCATTCCGCAATATTTTCACATCAAGCACTGCGTACCCCTCCTAATAAACCTACATTATAGAGCCTCACCTCAGGCTCGTTCTCGATACTTTCAATTAAAAACACAATAATATCTATTATAACCTACAATGTGCCAATAACCGAAAAAACAACCTATGTCCCCGGTTGCCACCTCCGCTGCGATTCCGCTATGCAGCAGTTACAAGCAACATGAGGCATCCGTCCAGATGCAGCTACCACAGCAGCCTAGAACAGACAACTGAGGAGTGCTCCGATGACCGGGAGATCATAGGTTGTACATCGTACTTTATTTTGCTTCTACCGATTGTTTATATGTCCTTGCCATGTCTACAAAGTAAGCATGTAGACGGTAGTCATCCGTCAACTCCGGATGGTAGGAACAAGCCAGTAAATGACCCTGGCGTGCTGTCACAATCTCATCTTTATACGTAGAAAGAACCTCGACCTGTTCGCCAACGCTCTCAATTAACGGAGCACGTATAAATACAGCCCGTACCGTCTCTTCAATCCCTTTTACAGGCAGGTCTGTCTCAAAGCTCTCTTTCTGTCTCCCAAATGCATTACGGGAAACGGTCATA
The DNA here is from genome assembly GCF_050435065.1 of Paenibacillus sp. 4624. Taxonomy (NCBI): domain Bacteria; kingdom Bacillati; phylum Bacillota; class Bacilli; order Caryophanales; family Paenibacillaceae; genus Paenibacillus; species Paenibacillus sp. 4624. The sequence goes on along the minus strand of NZ_JBNDJR010000023.1, from coordinate 5,070 downwards.
TCCATAAGCTCGAGATGGGCTTCTTCTTGACCTTGAATATGCTTGGCCATAACAATCAGACCTGCACAGGTACCGAATACCGGCTTTCCAGCTGCGGCGAAGGCGCGAATGGCTTCCATGAACCCATACTTGCGCATGAGCTTTCCGATGGTTGTGCTCTCTCCACCCGGCAGAATCAAGCCATCCAGCTCCTCTAACTGCTGAACCTGCTTAATGGCTACGCCTTCAGCTCCAGCACGTTCAATACTGCGCATATGTTCTGTAACAGCACCCTGAAGTGCCAAGACGCCTATCTTCATGTCTGAATTCCCCTTCTCTTACCAGCCGCGATCCTGCATGCGCTCGGAAGGTGCGAGTTTGGAAATTTCGATGCCTTTCATTGGTGCTCCGAGGTTTTTGGAAACTTCGGCAATCAATTTATAATCGGTATAATGTGTTGTTGCTTCAACGATTGCACGTGCGAACTTCTCCGGGCTGTCCGATTTGAAAATACCGGAACCTACAAATACGCCGTCTGCTCCAAGGTGCATCATAAGTGCAGCATCTGCTGGAGTGGCTACGCCGCCTGCTGCAAAGTTAACCACTGGCAATTTCCCGTTCTCATGCACATCAAGCAAAAGCTCATAGGCAACGCCCAGGTTTTTAGCTTCAGCATACAGCTCGTCTTTTGACATATTGGTTACTTTTCGAATTTGGCCGTTGATGAAACGCATATGACGTACCGCCTCAACAATGTTACCAGTTCCCGGCTCACCTTTTGTACGGATCATAGATGCTCCTTCACCGATCCGGCGAAGTGCTTCACCCAAGTCTTTCGCTCCACATACAAACGGTACAGTAAACTCATGTTTATCAATATGGAATACTTCATCCGCAGGAGTCAGTACTTCACTCTCATCCAGGTAATCCACACCCAATGACTCAAGTACTTTAGCTTCTACATAGTGACCAATACGTGCTTTGGCCATAACAGGGATCGTCACAACCTTCATTACTTCTTCCACAATCGTTGGATCAGCCATACGAGCCACTCCGCCTGCTGCGCGAATATCGGAAGGAACACGCTCAAGTGCCATTACCGCTGTTGCACCTGCTGCTTCCGCAATTTTCGCTTGCTCAGCGTTCATGACATCCATGATTACGCCGCCTTTTTGCATTTCAGCCATACCTCTTTTAACGCGTGATGTTCCCGTTTCCATATTCCAAGCCCCCCGTAGTGTATGTGTTGTCTCCCATTTTTCAATAAGCATAACAACGCTTCTATTCAGATGAAAGAACCTTAGACTTTTATACTGTAATACGTAGAATTCTAACTTGATATTTTACCGGAAAAAGCGCAAATATACAATCCACTCATGCAGTATTAGTTTGTATTTTTCGATTAAAACAAGTTTTTGATTCCATCAAACAGATCCACGAAGAAGTCTTTGATTGCACGGAAGAATAGGCGGAACCAACCGCCCTTCTCAGCTTCTTCGGCTGTAATCAGGTTTACCGTTTTTTCCTGAGGTTCCATTCCCTCTGCTTTATAGGTGTAAGTAACCGTACCAACCTTAGTACCCGCTTTGATTGGTGCGACCAGTTTATCCGCTTGCGTTACACTTGCTTTGAATGTCACATTCAGGTTTTGAGTTCCTTTAGGCACAACAAAACTCACTGCATTATCAGTTACGACAGGAACTGTCGTCTCTTTCCCTTTTTTCAGAGGTACCGTTTCCCAGCCAGTCACTTTACTTTTTCCTGCAACAGCCTGTTTCACTTCAAAATTATCAAAGCCATAGTCCAGCACTTTTTTCGTTTCTCTAAAACGTGCCGATTCGGAATCCGTGCCCATCACCACGCTGATCAAACGCATGCCGTTACGTTCAGCCGTACCCGTAAAGTTATTGCCTGCATTGCTCGTATGGCCTGTTTTCATCCCATCCAGACCTTCGTAAGCGTAGCTTTTGAAGTTGGTTATATTTTTATTCGCTTCCAGCATCCAGTTATAGTTGATAATAGGTGCTTTGTCATTAGGACGGAACTTGTAGGATTGAATCGTTGTAAAATCTTTGTAGTCGGGATGATCTCTGACGATATATCTGCACAAAATAGCAGCGTCTAAAGCGGACATTACCGTTTCCTTGTCTTCTGCTGGACGGAATTCAGCTGGCATGTCTGCACGATCAAGACCAGTAGAGTTTATGAAATGGGTATCCTTCATACCCATCCGTTTCGCTTCTTCATTCATCAATTTCACAAATTCGGCTTCCGAACCCGCAACATATTCAGCCAAGGCAACTGTCGCATCATTGGCCGATCCAACAGCCATGGCGATATACAGGTCTTTAACCGTATGCTGGTCACCTTCGGCCAGGAAAATGCGTGATCCGATACTTTTAGCTGCGTTCTTACCCACCGTGACTACTGTATCCCAGCCAAACTTCCCCTGTTTCACCTGTTCTGCAACAATATACTCTGTCATCATCTTCGTCATACTCGCTGGCGGCATTGCCTTATCCGCATCAACTGACAGTAAAATCTGGCCTGTGGAAGCTTCCATCAGGACTGCTGATCTTACATCAAGACCAAGCGAGTCTACTGAAGGGATACTGACGGCCTTTGCCGGCGTTTTCGTTGTTGTAGCTGCCGCGGTCAAAACCTGACCAGAATCGCTTGCTGCTGCCATAACAGGCATCACTGCGGACATGCATAGCATGTTAATGAGCATAACAGAGGCTACGCTCTTTTTGAGGATCTGACGTTTCTTTTTATTCATGTGTTTGACTTTCAATGATGAATACTCCCTTCGATCTGAAGCTTCTGAATGATGCCTCAGTGCAGCTCAAGCTGCTATTTTCATAAATCCCCGTCAATGTGTCAATGGATATGTGGTTCTCTGCTGAATGCGCTATATCGAAATGAGCAAGTTCGTTGCTCTAATGTTCAGATCAAATGTCACTTCGCTCGCATCTTGCTGAATGCTTATCTTATGTAAAACATAATAAACATTCTCTAGTAGGATAAGTCATAACAAGCTTACCTTGAATCGTATAAAAAAGTTCATGGATCACGTCAAAAAATCGCCGCAACGCCCAGATCCATCCTTGGACGGCCACCGCTTGTTCTATTCTATCACAGGGGTATCCGCAAAAAAAGACAAGCCCGGCGAAAATCGCCGAGCTTGCCTTGGAAATCATTAACTCTCTTCGGATTACAACGAGTAGTTAGGTGCTTCTTTCGTAATCTGTACATCATGCGGGTGGCTCTCACGAAGACCAGCGCCTGTAATACGGATAAAACTTGTGTCATTCCGCAATTGATCCAGATTGCTCGTTCCACAGTATCCCATACCCGAACGCAATCCACCGATCAACTGATGAATGGTATCAGACAAAGGACCTTTGTAAGCTACGCGGCCCTCAATGCCTTCAGGAACCAGTTTTTTGTCATCATCCTGGAAGTAACGGTCTTTACTGCCTTGTTTCATTGCAGCCATCGAACCCATACCACGATATACTTTATAACTGCGTCCTTGGAAAATTTCCGTTTCTCCTGGACTCTCTGCTGTTCCTGCAAACAGGCTTCCCAGCATTACGGCATGAGCACCCGCAGCAAGAGCTTTGGTGATCTCGCCAGAGTATTTAATACCGCCGTCAGCAATAATAGGTACGCCGTATTCACGCGCCACGCTTGCACAATCATATACTGCTGTAACTTGAGGGACACCAATACCTGCGATAACACGAGTTGTACAGATGGAACCAGGTCCGATCCCTACTTTAACAACGGAAGCCCCTGCTTCAATCAGATCACGTGTGGCTTCACCTGTGGCAACGTTGCCTGCAATGATGGTGAGCTCAGGGAAACGTTCGCGCAGCTTGCGAACCGCTTCAATAATGTTAATATGATGACCGTGAGCTGAATCCACTGTAATCAGATCGACTCCCGCTTTGACCAGAGCGTCTGCACGTTCAAAAGTATCTTTCGAGATGCCAATGGCTGCACCAACTAAAAGACGACCTTGCGCATCCTTCGCAGCTTGCGGGAACTGAATTGCCTTCTCGATATCTTTAATCGTGATAAGTCCCTTCAATGTGTTGGACTCGTCCACCAATGGGAGTTTTTCAATTTTATGCTTCTGTAAGATGCCTTCTGCCTCTTGCAGTGTTGTACCGACAGGAGCTGTAACCAAATTCTCACGGGTCATGACTTCACTAATCTTGATGTTGAAATCATGGATAAATCGCAAGTCACGGTTTGTCAGAATCCCTACGAGCTTCTGATCTCCTTCAACGATAGGCACACCAGAAATCCGGTATTTTGCCATAACTGCCTCAGCATCAGATACCAGATGTTCAGCTGTGAGTGAGAAAGGATTGGTGATAACACCGCTCTCCGAGCGTTTAACCCGATCCACTTCTTCAGCTTGTTGCTCGACAGACATATTTTTATGAATAATACCAATACCGCCTTCACGCGCAATCGCAATCGCCAATGTCGCTTCAGTAACAGTATCCATCCCTGCACTAATCAGAGGAATGTTCAATTTGACGTTATCGCTCAAACGAACGGATACGTCTACTTCTTTAGGCAGTGTCTCGGATTTCCGTGGCACTAGCAATACATCATCAAAGGTGAAGCCTTCCTTACCAAATTTATCTTCCCACACGCAAGTGTTCCTCCTTAAGTTTGCTCAGCTTTACCGACCAAAACCCGAAGATTCCAGGCTGTATTGTATGCCGAAAATTCGTTTTCTGAAAATATATTATTGTCCATCTTAGCAAAGCGATATTTAGAATGTCAAGGGAAACTCCTTGGAACAATTAGTTGTGCTTCCCCTTGTACACAACTGTGTTCCTTACGTGGACAAGTCTTGATAATATAACAAAAAAGCGCCCTTTCATTTAGATCGGTACGCCTGCTTTTTTTGTTAATGTAGTTTAAGTATTCCTTGATTGAAGGTTTTTATGTTCTTCACTAATTTATTAAAAATATAAAAACCACCACCGAACATCATCGGCAGTGGTTCTTTGCTTGGCGGCGTCCTACTCTCCCAGGACCCTGCGGTCCAAGTACCATCGGCGCTAG
>NZ_JBNDJR010000022.1:0-62166 GCF_050435065.1 Paenibacillus sp. 4624 | reverse complement strand
GAACTAGTGATGAGTAACTCCATCTGACTCATATTCAGCCCTTGCTCATGCACATATTCCATAAACGGCACAATCAGCGCTGGCGTCGATTCAAATATAGTCACTTGCTCCTGCTCGATCCAATGGTGCAGACGAGACGGATCGATCCGGTCATCCTTCGGCACGATCACCATCGTTCCTCCGTTGTACAGCGTGCGTGCGATATCGCCCACGAATACGTCAAACGAGAAGCTGGCCAGCTGCAATAGCCGCACCGGGAACTGATCCAAACGATATTCCCGTCGGTATCCTGCCGCCGTATTGACCAGGCTGCGGTGCTCGATCATGACGCCTTTGGGTTGTCCTGTCGTTCCCGACGTGTAGATTACGTAGGCCAGATCCTCTGGGCGGACTTCGTGGAAATCACCCATGCCAACACCATTCGGATAGCGTGTATCACCGTTGTCAACAAGACCTGTCAGCTTGCTGGAAACCGTACCAGAGGCCACGCTAGAGCCCATGCTGGAGACAGCTCCTGACGCCATACCAGAACTCATCGGCGCATTGGCCCGCTCCTCGCTATAGGTTGCTTCGTCGTCGAGATACACTACTGCCGCCAGCGCCAGTTCCTCTTCGCCCAGCCAAGCTTCGGCACGCTCTCGCAGTGGCGTTTGCGTAAGCAGTACCTTCGCTCCGCTGTCTTCGAGCATGAAGCGCACGCGGTCTGCCGGGTAATCCGGATCGAGCGGGACATACGCGCCGCCTGCTTTCCAGACAGCGAGCACGGCTACCAGCAAATCCACTGAACGTTCGGCAAGAATGCCAACGATGGATTCCCGGCCGATGCCGCTTGCACGTAGCGTAGCCGCCAAACGGTTTGCCCGCTCGTTTAGCTCCGCATACGTTAGACGATCGTTTTCGTACACGACGGCCTCTGACTCCGGTGCGCACTGTGCCTGTTCCTCGAACAAACGGTGGAATGCAACCGCTGGAGTCGTTTCTGCTTCCGGTTGCGCCGGATTAAACGTAAGGAGCATTTCTTCTTTTTCCGCTGTGGTCAACAGGTGTAGCTCAGCAATCCTAGCATCCGGGCGGCTTACGATCTTCGCAAGCAAATGTCCGAAATGAGCCTGCAACCTTCGAATCGTGCTTTCTTTATAAAGAGCCGTTGCGAATTCAAAGTTGCACTCCAACACACCGTCTTCTTCTGTAACATCTACACTCAAATCGAACTTGGCTGACCCGTAGTCACTAGGGTACGGTGATAACTTCAGTCCTTTCAGTTCTATCTTTTTATCTTCCAAGTTTTGCAGGGAGAACATGGTATCAAAGAGCGGGTTGCGGCTCAGATCCCGGGTAACCTGTACTTTATCGACGAGCTCTTCGAACGGATAGTTCTGATGCTCGTAAGCCCCTAAAGTCGTTTCTTTCACTTCGTCCAAATACGAAAGGAAGGTTTTTTCTGACGTCGGATAATTACGAAGCGCCAGCGTATTGACAAACATTCCGATTAAGGGCTGCGTGTCTACATGTGTTCTGCCCGCAATCGACGTTCCGACGATCAAATCGTCCTGACCTGTGTATTTATGCAAAAGCACGGTATATGCCGCAAGTAACACCATATACAGCGTCGTTCCTCTTTGAGCAGCCAGCTGCTTCAAACCTTCGTTCGTTTCCTCATTCACGAAAGATGTTAATGTCTGTCCTTCAAAACTTTGCACGGCAGGACGCGGATAGTCCGTTGGCATTTCCAGCACCGGCAGCTCGCCCTGGTAACGTTCCAACCAATAGGTTTCCTCACGTTTCAACTGCTCCTTTTGCTCGTCTGACTGCTGCCATACCGCATAGTCCTTGTATTGAATGCGCAAAGGCTCTAATGTCTCGTCGCCGTATAGACGAACGAGTTCATCGACGAATACGTCCATCGAAACCCCGTCGGAGATGATATGGTGCATGTCAAACATCAGCAAATAACGTTCGGTCGCCAGCTCTACGAGTTCCGCTCGCAGCAGTGGAGGCTTCGCCAAGTCGAAAGGCTGGATGAAGGCCTGTACAACGTCAGGCGCTTCTTCCTCGTTCGCATGACAGTAGTCCACAGCAAAGTCGACACTCTCATAAATGCGCTGTACTGCTTCGCCTTGCACGATCTCGAAGCCGGTTCGCAGCGTTTCGTGCCGTGCGATCAGTCCGCGGAAAGCCTTGTCCAACAGACCCCGATCAATCGTTCCTTCCACCAGTAGTACACCAGGCATGTTGTAGCTCTGATCAGCACCTTCCAGCTGATTCAGGATAAACAACCGCTTCTGGGCTGATGATAGTGGATAATATGCTCTTGTGTCTGCCAACGGAATCGACGAGAACGTCTTCTCTCCGATCCTTGATATGGCAAGAGCCATCTCTTCAAGCGTCGAATAACGAAATACGTCCCGCAGAGGCAACTCAACGTTCAACTCCTGGTGAACCTTACTTACCAGTGTTGTCGCCCGAAGTGAATGGCCGCCGAGGTCGAAGAAATTATCATGAACACCAATGCGCGTAAGTCCGAGCACACTTTTCCAAATATCAGCCAGACTGGCTTCGAGTGGAGTCCGCGGTGGAGTCCCCTCTTCGCCTGGCTGTAGGTGCTCCTCTGGCGCCGGGAGAGACTTGCGGTCAACCTTGCCGTTCGTTGTCAGCGGGAGTTGCTCTAACTGAATCAAGTACGACGGAATCATATAGGCCGGCAGCTCCTGGGAAAGTACACTCTTCACCTCAGCCGCTGGAAGCTCAACGTCAGCTTCATAATAAGCACAAAGTTGCTTTTCGCCTGAAGCATTCTCCCTTGCAAATACCGTTGTTTTCCGAATTCCCTCCACTTTCTGAAGCTGAGCTTCAATCTCGCCGAGTTCAATTCGGAAGCCACGAATTTTCACTTGATCATCCGTCCGTCCAACGTATTCGATTGTACCGTCCGACAACCATTTCGCTAAATCCCCCGTCCGGTACATGCGCTCTCCCGGTTGAAACGGATGTTCCACAAATTTCTCCGCCGTCAGCTCAGGCCGGTTATTGTAGCCCTGTACCAAGCCTTCTCCACCAACGCATAATTCGCCAGCCACACCGATCGGCAGAAGTTGGTTCCGGCTGTCGACGATACACACCGTTGTATTACTGATAGGTCTTCCGATGGGAACGGTAACCGCTGCGTCATCAATGAAATCGACCGGAAGGTATGTCGTATACACCGTGCTTTCCGATGGGCCATAAAGGTGGTTAAGTCTACCCGGTCCGATATGAGCGAGCGCTTTACGCACATGGCCAACCGACACCCGCTCTCCTCCGAATAATATTGCCCGGACATTCCGCAAGCAGTCGATGTTCACATCTACAAGCACGTTAAAAAAAGCCGTCGTTATCAGCATCACCGAGATATGCTCGCGCTGAATGAGTTCCGCTAACTGGCCAATCTCCAGCACAGTCTCACGGGGAACCAGCACCAACCGTGCTCCGTTGGTCAAAGCACCAAAAATATCGAAGATCGCTCCGTCAAACGAATAACTCGAAAGCTGGAGGACATGATCGTGCTCGGTGATGTCGATATAATTCGTATTTCGCACGATACGCACGATGTTGCGGTGCGAGACAAGGTTGCCTTTCGGCTTGCCCGTCGTGCCTGACGTATAGATGATGCATGCCAGATCTGTCGCTTCCGTGCCCGGATTTAAATCAGTGCAGTCCTCATGATAGAAAAATTCATCATTCAATAAGATCACGGAGTCCGAATCTGCCAGACGTTCACGCAAGCGGCTTTGGGTCAGCATGACCTGTGCTCCCGAATCCTCGATCAGAAAACGGATACGCTCCTCGGGATATTCCGGATCAATCGGTACGTAACCCGCTCCGGCTTTGTGTGCCGCCAGCATACCCACTACCATTTCAATGGAACGTTCAGCCATAATAGCGACTAGTCCTCCTCGGGTTATCCCGTGACTACGTAAGGTACGGGCAAGGCGGTTGACACGTTCATTCAGAGCGCGGTAGGTCATCTCTTGTCCATTAAAGGTGACCGCAGCTGCATCTGGGATGCGCTCCGCTTGTTCTTGGAACAAGCGAATGAGCGTCTTATCGCGAGGGAAATCTGTGGTGGTATCATTAAAGCGTTCGAGAAGTTCCGTCTTTTCCGCCTCCGTCACAAGTTCCAGCTCACACACCGTAATTTTCGGATTAGCCGTCACCTGCTCCAGCAGATGCACGAGATGCCCCTTAAGCCGCTCGATACTCTCTTTGTCGAACACTTCAGCGTTAAAATCGAATCGAATTTCAATCTCGGCTCCTGGTGCCACTGTCACATTGAAGTTATAGTTCGTCTGCTCCTCCATCTGAACATCAGCAATCGTCAGCTCGCCATGTTGCTGGTCGCCTGCTTGCTCCATCTGTTCGTCTACCGGATAATTCTCGAAAGCGATAATATGGTTGATCAGGTTCTGCTTTTGCAAGCTGAGGGCTTGAATTTCATACAGTGGATAATAATCATAACGCCCCGACTCCAGCGCCTGCTCCTGGAGCTTCACCATCAGGTTGGCGAACACGGTGTCGGCTTCACTCGTAACACGAACCGGAACTGTATTGATAAACAGACCAATCATGGACTCGACGCCTGGAATTTCTACCGGTCTTCCAGCTACAACGCTACCGAATACGGCATCGTGAGTTCCGTTATATTTTTGCAACATCACACCCCATGCAGCTTGCAAAAGCGTATTTACGGTAACTAGATGCTGTTTCGCTACCTGATCCATCCGTTCACTTAACTCCTTGCCTAGCTGGGCAGTAACGTGATCAGCTTTAAATCTGTTATGCGGCGCTGATTCCTTTTGCCCAGGGAGTAGCGTTTGCCCTTCATAGCCTGCCAAGAATGTCATCCAGTAATCGGATGCCGCCTTATCGTCCTGCTTCTCCAACCATTCGATATAAGAGCCGTAATCTGCTCCTTTATCTACCACCGGTTGCTCACCAGAGATCAAAGCAGAATACACCTCAAACAGCTCCTGTGTCAGCTGAGACAGACACCAACCATCCATTAAAATATGCTGGAAACTCCACAATACATGGTAGCTTTGCTCTTCAGTACGCAGGATCGTAAACCGAACGAGTGCATCATGTTCCATGTCGAAGCCGCGAAGTTTGTCATCCTCAGCCTTTTTGTCCAGATAGGCCTGTTTTTCATCCATTTGCAAATGAAGCAGCTCTTCATATTCGAAGCCAACCGGTTTATCACGGTACACAATTTGCAACGGCTCCCCTGTCGGACCTTTCACAAAATTCGCCCGTAACACCAAATGTCGTTTTGCAAGCTCCATCCAGCTTTTCTCGAAAAGCTGAACATTGAGTGCTCCCCGCATCGTAAACCGCGTCTGCTCGAAGTAAGCGGCTGTTTGCTGATCAAGCGCGCTGTGGAACCACATGCCCTTTTGCATCGGCGTAAGCGAGTAAATATTTTCGATCTTTCCGAGATGACCGGAGCGCTGAGCGATTTGCTCCAATGCTGCAATGGTCAAACCTTTAAATTGTACGTCGCTTGGTGTCAATTCGGTATGTTCTTTCCCTACACAGTGCGCTATGAGTTCTCGGAGACTTTGCTCAAGCCCTTGAGCGAAAAATTCCATCGTTGCCTTCCGATACTGCTTGCGACTGTAGCTAAGATCAAGCGATAAAGCTCCGTCCAGCACCATGCCATTAATATCCAGCACAAAGCTGCGGGCCTGACGATCACTAGCCGGGCTGCCACTGGAATAAGAAGATATGCCGATCTCATCTTGATTGACATCATCGTCGAACTGACCGAGGTAATTAAAATTAATTTCCGGCTCTGCGCCCCAAACAAAGCCATCCTCCGACTTAGAAAGATAACGGCATAAGCCATACCCAAGCCCTTTGTTAGGAATGCGGCGCAAGTGTTCCTTGACCTGTTTAATCTGGTAGGCCAAATCCCGATCGCTTTCCGGCTCTAGGACCACTGGGAACTTGGTCGTAAACCAGCCAACTGTGCGATTAATGTCGATATCTGTTCCAATGGATTCACGTCCATGTCCTTCGAGATTGATCCGCACACGTTCGTGTCCTGTCCAATTGCGAATAGCTATGCCGAGCGCCGTGATTAAAATATCGTTCATTTCAGTGTTATAAGCTCGGTGAACCCGCTTCAGTAACAGCTCTGTTTCTTCGGGAGTCAAACGGACGAATAGTGATTCGCTGTCTTGTTGCGTTGTCATGTCCGTCTCCATATCCTTCGGTATGGCCGGAACCTCAATTTGTTCCACGTCCTGCCAATAGGCACGCTCCTTCGCAAGCTCCTCACTTTGTGCGTAAGCGGCCAATTGTTCTGACCAAGTGCGGTATGCATCCGTTTTCGCCGGGAAACGAATGTCCTCGTTTTTGACTGCCTGCTCGTAACCCAGTGCGAAATCCTCCATCAAAATACGCCAAGACACACCGTCCACCACGGCATGGTGAACCGTCAGTAGCAGATGATCACCATCCGCACACTGAAACAGTCCCGCTTTCATAAGAGGCCCATTCTCCAGATCAATACCCGCTTGAATGTCCGTTGCCTTGGCTTCCACAACCTGCCCGGTGTGTTGCTCCTCCTTGAAGTCGAACACATCCAGCGTGAACAGCCCGCCTTCCTGAATCGCTCGGTTCCGTGCGCTGAACCCTTGTTTCGTCTTACGGAATACCATTCGCAAAGCGTCATGATGCTCGGCCAGCTTTTGCAGTACATGTCCTGCCGTTTCTTCGTCGAAGCGTTCCTTCCGGTACAGCATCACCGACTGATTGAAATGATGTGCATCCACAAAAGAGCTCTCGAAAAACCATTGCTGGATCGGCGTCAGCACTGTTTCACCCGTTATTTCTCCTTGATCAATGGTACGTCCAATGGTTTTCACATGCAGACTGAGCTGTGAGATCGTTGGATATTTGAACAAATCCCTGATTTCCAGCTTGTATCCGGCTTGATGAAGACGCGAAGATACTTGGATGGACTTAATCGAGTCCCCACCCAGCTCAAAGAAATGATCGGTTACCCCAACGCGATCAGCGTTCAATACGGCTTGCCATACATCGGCAAGGGTCCGCTCCACTTCATTTCGGGGAGCAACGTACTCGCCTCCAATTAGTGCATTTCCTTCTGGGACAGGCAAAGCCTTTCGGTCAATTTTGTCGTTCGGTGTAAGGGGCATCCGTGGAAGCTGAACGAAATGCGCCGGAATCATGTAATTCGGCAAGTTTTGCGCCAGCGTGCTTCTCAGTTCACCTAGTGTAAGCGGGTGGCTCGCGACCAGGTATGCGCACAGTTCTTGACCGCTTTTGCCTTCCCGTGCCATCACGATTGTCTCCTGCACGGAGTCAATCTTCAGAAGTTGCTCTTCGATCTCTCCAATCTCGATTCGGAATCCACGGATTTTCACCTGATGGTCGATCCGGCCCAAATACTCCATATTTCCGTCTGGGAGCCAGCGGGCGAGATCTCCCGTACGGTAAAGACGTTCTCCCGGTGCAAACGGATGTTCCACGAACTTCTCTGCTGTTAGCTCTGGTTGGTTCAGATAACCTCTCGCAAGCCCCACTCCCGCAACGCACAACTCACCTTCCACTCCTGGAGGTACAAGTTGCAGTTGAGCATCCAAAATAAAAATCTGGTGATTCGCCAGTGGCCGCCCGATCGGAATCACTCTGTGTTCCGACTGCTCCTCGTCTGCATCCCAAAGTGTCGTAACAATGGATGCTTCAGTAGGGCCATAAGCATTGAAATAGTGGACCTTCGTTTTCCACTGTTGCACGAATTCGGCTGATACCGCCGAGCCTCCGGTTACGAGTTTCGTTAAACTAGGGAGGCGATCCGGGTTCAAATAAGCGCTGTACGTCGGCGGCAAAATCGCCGCTGTAATTGCATGCTCATTCATATAAAGTTCGAACAAACGGGTGTCGAGAATCGTTTCGGCCGTAGGAATGTACAAAGTCGCACCAAAATAGAGCGCTTTGAACATTTCCCAGCAGGATGCATCGAATGACAGGCTGGCGAATTGAACAATTCGGTCTCGCTCCGTAATACGAAGCCTGTCTGCGAACATCAATTTCAAGCTTACCAAGCCCCGATGCTCCAGCATAACCCCTTTGGGTTTACCTGTTGTACCTGACGTATAGATGACATAAGCAAGGTCATTCGGGCCGCTAGATGGCTCCAGGTTCGCCCCATCGTTGCTATAGGAGTTCTCGTCATCCAGTGCAAGTACAGTCCCTTTGAAAGGTACCTGGTGCATCAGTTCCCTTTGAGTTAGCAATAGTTGCGCGTTAGAGTCCTCCAGAATGTAACGGATTCGTTCTTCCGGGTATTCGGGATCAATGGGCACGTAAGCACCGCCAGCTTTTAGAACTGCCAAAATACCAACAACCGTCTCCAGCGATCGCCTTATCATCAAGCCGACCAATTGATTGGGTAACACGCCGACGGATCGAAGCGTTCTCGCCAGCCGGTTGGCCCGTTCATTCAACTCCGCATATGAAAGTTGCTGATTCTCAAAAACAACTGCTGTTGCTTCTGGCACCCGCTGTACCTGTTCTTCTACGAGTTGATGAATTGTCCATTCCCAGGCATAGTCCTGCTTGGTATCGTTAAAGCTTTGGAGCAATTGAAATCTCTCATCTTCGGACAACATATCAATCTTCACGATGTCCAGTTCCAGCTCGTGGAGACCCACAGTTAGCAAGCTGTTGAGATGACCAACAACCCGAGTCATGAATTCAGAATCATATAAATGCTCGTTGTATAAAAGAGCTAGCTGTATTGTCCCGCCGGTTATGCTGAACTCAAAAGAACAATCCGTGACCGCATATTGTGCGATTTCATCCGTATGTAGCTCCTTGAGAGAGACTAGTGTATGGATGATGGGCTTCCCGTCCGCATATTGTAGGTCCAGCTTCTCTGTCATTTTCGAGAACGGAATATGTTGATGCTGAATCGCTTCCGGTAAGGAAGTCCTCAATTCACTCAGAAGTGTTTTAAAAGTCGCGCCCGCCGAAAACGAGTTTTTTAATATGACAGTATGATTAATGGATCGGCGCTGTTCCGTTTTTTTCGGTACAACTGGCATACCAACCAAAATGTCGGAAGCGCCTATATATTTATATAAAAGTGACTGAACACCAGCAAGCATAATCATAAACGTTGCCAGCGGAGCTCCCTTACTCATTTGCAGGACACGCTGCGATGCTTTCTCTGAGAGCGAACCACTAATGGTTGTCATCATGGGTCTTAAAGGGCTTTGAGTTTTGCTGTAAGGCAACCGCGTCAAAATATCATCATCACTACCGAGTTTTTCGTTCCAAAACAACGTTTCTTTTTCAAAAGCCACCTGGATCGTTCCCCTCTCTTCATCGGTAAAAGCAATCCGGCAGAGCCTATGCCGAAGCAACGCTCCCCGCCTTTTCAAAATGTGACAACAATAGCAATGGCTTATGCCAAATCACCGCTTTGCTTGTCCAATCGATCGCATATGACAATCTTCTGCCTGGCAACTGTCCCGAACGACTCCCATGCTTGAAAAAATATAAAGACATCGTTTACGCAAAAGGCGCAGCTGTTACTGGCTCCCTTGCTTCAATATGTTTACTGTGAACACGGCCGTCCGAAAACGGACCTTGAGTTAACCTTGGATTCGGAATTGGAATTAGAGGTGGACAAGGGAGGTTCCTCCCATTGATGTAAGACGTGCTGTAGGATTCCAGTAGGCCGGCAGGAAATTAGCCGTACCTCCGGATTTAGCAACGGAGTTGCCTTGATCAAAACCTATGTTAAGGGGCATGGATACACTCTATGTACGATTAGTGCATTCCCCCGCAGTCCCGATGTGGATAAGTCAAGATCAGGCTGCGGGGTAGTGATCTTTTCCCGATGATTACATGTGAAGATGGTATTTCATGAGACTCCCAAAAATGCTCTTTATTCGATGAATGGTTTAGCTCTAGGATTAGCAGTGAATTCCCATGTTACCTGACGGTACCAAGGAATTTCTCAGTGGAATTCCTATAGGAGCAAAACATCATCTGAACACCAGTGCCGAGCAACCCCTCAAAGAAATTTCCATTCCTATTGTCGGAAGTGCCTATCCGTTTGCCCAAGCTTAGGTCGTTACCAGCAAACGCTGGGCCTCTTGAGAGATTACCTGCTGAATACTAGACTTGATAATATTGCAACCAGCAGCCAGATTCTCCATGGAAACAGTTAGCGGAGGCATGATTTTCAAGACAAGGTCCCCTCTGCCAGCCCTTTCAATAATAAGTCCTTTCTCGAAACTGATCTCCGACATTCGCTTCGCCCCTGCTTCATCCGTGAAGCCCGAAACGTCAATGCCCCAGATCAGGCCAATCCCGCGGATGGTGATGGATGGATGTAGAGGTTTGATTTCTTTATCAAGGAACGAGCGCACGAACTCTTCCTTTTGCTTCACCTGTTCTTCCAAATCGGCTCTATCCCGGAACTCAAGAGCAGCCTTGGCAGCCACAAAAGCGAGCTGGTTGCCGCGGAAGGTACCGTTGTGTTCTCCTGGCGTCCAAAGATCCAGTTCAGGCTTCAAGAGCAGAAGGGACATTGGCAGGCCGTACCCGCTGATCGACTTTGACAGGGTAACAAGATCCGGCTCAATCCCCGCACGTTCGAAGGAGAAAAATTCACCCGTTCGACCGCAGCCGACTTGAATCTCATCGGTAATGAGCAGTATATCGTGCTTGCGGCAAATCTGTTGCAATCCACGTAGCCACTTTACGTCAGCGACATGAATGCCGCCTTCAGCTTGTACCGTTTCAAGCAGAATGGCAGCCGGTTTATCGACTCCGGAGTGCGAATCATTCAGGATATTCTCGATGTAACCGAGTGTATCCATCTCTGCGAAAGCCCCACTCGGGTGTGGTATGAATGTAACTCCATCCAGAGGAAGTCCCGCACCTTCTCTCATCGACTTGGAGCTTGTTGCCGAAAGGCTACCGAGTGACATGCCGTGGAAACCACCCATGAATGCAAATATGCCAGTTCTTTTCTTCGCCTTGCGTGCAAGCTTAAGTGCCGCTTCCACCGCATTTGTGCCCGTCGGACCGCAGAATTGAAGCTTGTAATTCAGCTTCTTCGGCTCCAGGATCCGCTCCGAGAAGCTCTGGATGAATTCTCGCTTGGCCATTGTGTACATATCCAGACCATGCATAATCCGGTCGGATGTCAGGTAATCGAGAATCCGCTCTTTAATATAATCGTTGTTATGACCGTAGTTCAGTGCTCCAGCACCTGCAAAAAAATCAATATATGCTCTTCCATCCTCAGCATATAACAGGTCTTCCTTGGCCCGGTCGAATACTACCGGAAAGCTTCTGCAGTAAGATCTTACGTTAGATTCCAGCTTTTCAAAAATGCTCACGCGCTTCATCCTCCATCGTAATTGGGATAAGGTTAGCTTCATTCTTTCTGAACCTTCTGGCGTCATCGAGCAAAACATTCTCGGCTGTCATTTACCACAATCGTCGGTCCTCGCATGCCGGCTTGCTGGGTATCCAGTGGACTGGTCTCTCGCACACAGCTTGGGTATGTATAAAAACCCACCAATTCTATTTTATTGCATAATTGGAAGGTCGACCTGGGTAGAATTATATCAAATTTCCAAAGAATGTATAGTAAAATTTTGGTTAAATTAGGTCTTTGAAGTATAAAGTGTTAATATTTCGCCTTAAATTAACACAATTAGGAGCATTACAAGCACAGTTTGTCATCTTTCGAGGAATTAAATAGGGGAAAAAGTCCAAATCACTGAATACCATTAATGGTATATATTACCTTATATATTCTCTGTCAAAATTTTGATTCCTTTCACTTTACAAAAATTTAACAAAATTATCCTAAATCACTTTCGTTAACTTATGTAAGCAGAAAAATGTAAGAAATTATAATGAGCGTCTAAAGAGTGGGACGTTTACAAATGCTCATGTAATAAAAACTTGGGACCCTGAAAGGATTCCAACGTCTTTCTTTTTAAGGTAGAGTGGGTATTTATACTTTTCATTTTAACTTTAATTTTAATTTACTTTTGTTTTGTAAAGATTAGCAGAGTTGAAAAATACATCGTTGTCGATTTAACAACTATTTTACGAAATACATTTGCTTGCAATTTCGCGATACGGAAGTTAATCCCTCTTCTTCGTTCGGTCCCTTGCATTTTCATTATGACGAATAATCAAGATTGCATAGTATATTTTAGAGAACTAAAAAAGGGAGCCACGAGTCAATCTCTCGGGCTCCCTTTTCGATCTTAAAACCATTTATCATACATTTTAATTCAACACTCTGTTACTGGTTCATAACTTTTTATCACTGACACTCTTGTTTGTTCATTCAAGCCTAGATTTTACTCAACCGTTACACTTTTCGCCAAGTTACGTGGTTTATCGACATCGTGACCCAGAGCGAGGGAAGCGTAGTATGCCAGCAATTGCAACGCTACAACAGACAGAGCTGGGCTTAGAAGCGGCAATGTCTTAGGAATCGCAAACGCTTGGTCAACGGATTTCAGCAATGGAGCTACGTGCTCTTCGTAGGTAATCGCCAGAACGTCCGCACCACGTGCTTTTACTTCTTTGATGTTACTTACCGTTTTCTCCAGTACGTTCTCCTGTGTTGCCAAGGCAATAACAGGGATACCGTCTTCGATCAGCGCGAGTGTACCGTGTTTCAACTCACCTGCAGCATATGCTTCAGAGTGGATATAAGAGATCTCTTTCAGCTTCAACGAGCCTTCTTGGGCTACCGCATAATCGAGACCACGGCCGATGAAGAAGAGATGTTGATGTTTGGAGATTTGCTCCGCATATCCTTTAATCGCATCTGCCTGCTTCAGCATGGATTCCACTTGCTCAGGCAGTGCTTGCATCGCTGCCAATGTATGTGCAATCTCATCCTGAGTTTGTGTTCCACGTACTTGTGCAAGGTATAGACCAAGCAGGTTGAACGCGATCAGCTGGGAAGTATATGCCTTAGTGGAAGCTACGGCGATCTCAGGACCAGCCAATGTAGCAATCACATCGTCTGCATCACGTGCAATCGAGCTACCCACAACATTTGTAATCGCCAGTACATGCGCACCGTTAGATTGAGCTTCACGCAGTGCTGCCAGCGTATCTGCTGTTTCACCGGATTGGCTCACGACAATTACAAGCGTATCTTTGTTTACAATTGGTGAACGGTAACGGTACTCGGAAGCTACATCCGTTTCAACCGGAATACGAACCAATTGCTCAATCACTGTACGTCCAACCAGACCTGCATGATACGCCGTACCACATGCAATAATCTGAATGTTACGAATGTTTTTAATTTGCTCTTCCGTCATTTTGAGCTCAGGAAGCTGCACTCTTTTGCCTTCATTGTCGATGCGGCCCAGCATTGTATCACGATATGCTTTTGGTTGCTCATGAATCTCTTTCAACATAAAATGCTCAAATCCGCCTTTTTCCGCGGTTACTGCATCCCAATCGACACGAATCATTTCCCGAGAAATAAAATTGCCCTCAATCGTCATCAATTCGACAGCATCATGTGTCAATACAGCCATTTCACCGTCATTCAGAATGTACACATTACGTGTATGTTCCAGAATTGCCGGGATATCGGAACCAATGAAGTTCTCGCCTTCACCAACACCAATAATCAATGGACTAGCTTGACGCACAGCAACGAGTTTCTCAGGCTCATGCTCTGTCAATACACCCAGTGCGAATGCACCACGCAACAACGTGATCACTTTTTGCACAGTTTTAACAATATCACCATTGTATTCACGTGCAACCAGGTGAGAAATGACTTCTGTATCCGTCTCGGAAGTAAACGTGTGACCTTGAGAGATCAGCTCATCCTTCAGCTCCAGATAGTTCTCAATAATACCGTTATGCACAACGGAGAACTTCTGGCTTCCATCCGTGTGTGGATGGGAATTCTCGTCCGAAGGTTTACCATGCGTTGCCCAGCGAGTGTGTCCGATACCGGCATTACCTACCAGCGGAGCACCATCCAGCTTTGCTTCAAGGTTCGCCAAACGTCCTAGAGCTTTAGTGATTTGCAGACCTTGCGGTGTAAATACAGCGATCCCTGCAGAGTCATAACCACGATACTCGAGCTTTTTCAATCCTTCGACCAATACCGATTGAGTGTTCTTATTACCAATATATCCAACAATACCGCACATAATTTAGTTCCTCCGTTTGTATATGAATACTGTGTCTGGAAGAGAAACAGGCAGAGGTGGACGTATTGGAAAATGATAGATTGCTTACCGTATCATGAATATCATTTCCTATTCAGTTATCAATGATCAGAACGGCCATCTGCCGTCCCGCTGTGTTCATGCTCTATTACGAATGCAATCATGAATGTACATCATTTTCCCGTCCGCGCACTGTTTACGCTCTTCACGCACATTCATTTTAATTTTTATCTGATCCTCTGCACCTACCGGCGCGTTGTGTGGACAGTCACCCATCCATTTTCCGCGATCCGGTTTACGGCTCTGGTGCATCACCGGGAGGTCCCCGCCGAACAATCCGAACACCTCCACCTCGTCAGCTTGATTGCCGTCCATGTTTACTATGCTCTCTCCTGATTAGCAAAAGAGACATCCATCAACATGCGTCCCGCGCAACTCCAAGCTCTGGCGCTTGTGTAACTGTAACCTTACAATCCTCACTTTCCGTGTCTGAATGACGACTCCACTTATTATATGCACCTTAAGTCCATTTTGCAATGGAGCAAAGTACCTGTAACCATTTCAGCATATTTACCCACGCTCCTGGCCAAATAATCAGACCCATGGTCTTACCCAGCCAGGACGCAGGAACAATGAATCAATCGTTAAAATATGGAATTAAATCCGCTTCTGTATAAACATATGCCAAGAAATCAATTTTGTGAAAAATAACACTCAAATCGCATGACAACAGGCTTTTTTCAGTAGACTATACCAGTTCTTTTTGCACAACATCTGCAATCTGGGATACGAACTGCTCTAGCTCATCTTTATCTGGCCCTTCAGCCATAACACGGATCAAGGACTCGGTACCCGATGCACGAACAAGCACACGACCATTATCCCCCAGCTTTTCTTCTACTGCAGCGATTGCTTCCCCGATGGCGACATTTCCTTCGTATTTGCTCTTGTCTTCAACACGGACGTTAACCAGCACTTGTGGGTACTGTGTCATGATTGCTTTCAACTCACTCAGCTTTTTACCTGAAGCCTTCAATGTGTCGACAAGTTGAATCGCTGTTAGCATGCCATCTCCCGTTGTATTGTAATCCAGGAAAATAACGTGACCCGATTGTTCGCCGCCCAGATTATATCCTCCACGACGCATCTCTTCCATCACGTAGCGGTCACCAACAGCCGTTTTGGCCGTTTTCAGCGCAAGCTTCTCTGTTGCTTTGTAGAAACCAATATTACTCATAACGGTAGACACCACCGTGCTGTCTTTCAACTTGCCTGCCCGATTCATCGCGTCTCCGCAAATGCACAGAATAAAGTCACCATCCACCTCGGCACCTGTTTCATCAATAGCAATCAGACGATCGGCATCCCCGTCAAAAGCAAGGCCAAGATCCGCTTGATGTTTCAGCACCTCTTGCTTTAAATGCTCCGGATGAGTCGAACCGCACTGCTCGTTAATGTTCAGACCGTTCGGCTCAGCGCCAATGGCAATAACTTCAGCACCAAGCTCACTAAATAATTTTGGCGCCAGTTCATATGCTGCACCATTGGCACAGTCGAGTATAATTTTGAGACCAGAGAACGACTCAGATACGGTTGTTTTCAGATAATCCAGATAACGATAGCGAGATTGCTCATCCATCGTCACGGTTCCAAGACCTGCACCAACGGGGCGTGGCAGTTCATCTTTTACAGCATCCATCAGTTCTTCAATCCGGTTCTCCGTCTCATCTGACAGCTTGAAGCCATCTCCACCGAAAAATTTGATGCCGTTATCCTCAACGGGATTGTGGGAAGCCGAGATCATTACACCCGCGTCTGCTTTGAGCAAACGAGTAATGTAAGCGACACCTGGAGTAGACACAACGCCCAAACGAATAACGTCGGCACCAATAGACAACAGACCCGCTACGAGTGCTGATTCCAACATAAGCCCGGAGATTCGTGTGTCCATACCGATCACTACTTTAGGTCTTTCCACTCCACCTGCAAGCACATAACCACCACAGCGTCCGATGCTGTACGCCAGCTCCGCCGTCAACTCTTTATTCGCAACCCCTCTGACACCATCTGTACCAAAATATTTACCCATGATCTAACTCCTTCTATTTCATCATATATGAGCACATCAATATCATTTTTAAATTTTAAAATAAAAAAATGCATAATTACGGTTACGGATTAGAACCAGATTTACTACCGTTGTTGTTATTACTTGTATTGTTGTTTACACTACCACGACTGGTTGATGAACTTCCCTGCTGGCTTTGATCCTGCTGTTCCGTATTCGATTCGTTTGGCTCTTCTACAGGATCCGTGTTTGGCTGTCCATTCTCAACTTCAGCTGGTGATGGATCTGGCCCTGATGGATTATCTTCACCTTCACCCGAATTTTGCTCAGGAGGAGCAGTCGCATCTTCCGCTTTCTCACTGATCTTAACCGTAGCACTTAAATTATTGGATGCCTCATCCAGCTTGGCAAACCGGGGCAAGTCAGCTTCCAGTTTAATCTCATGTGTGCCCACACCAAGTCCCTGGAGATTGGCCGTAAGCTTGATGTCATCACCACTTAGACCTTCAAGCATGCTTCGTGACCCGCTTAGCGTAATGTTCTGCCCACCACTTTTTGGAGTAACCAGCTCACCCTCCAGCCCGTTTCCCACACCCGTTAAATGAATCGGCACGTTGGGAAAGACTTTGGTCGTTTTTTCCACCTCATCATATGGGGACACCGTTACCTTGATCTGAATCGAACTAGGCTCGATTTTCTCAGAACCAGAAGGCGGCGTCAAGTCCACGTTAACTGTAGAGGTACCAGACTCCGCAAATTGCGTAAGATCAAGAGTAGCTTGGTCGTAGGACTGTATACCTGCAAGTGCTTCCTCACTCCCATAAATCGAGACTTCTTTCACGCTCGGCTCGACCGATGAGAGCACCAGACCCTCCGGTAACTGTCCTGAATATTTGATCCTCAAGGGAACTTTTGTGTAGGGCTGATTGACTGGTACTCGTACTTCAACCGTTTGGGGTGATATAGTTGCATTCTCGATGAATTTACCCTCGGCATCATATGCCTGAAGCTTCACTTTTTTCTGAATTACATCTTCCTTCGCATCTTTCACACTGACACTGCCCTGAACACTCGCTACAGCATCAAGCTGTCCTTCCGGCAAAGTTACCTTAACCGGAGCAGAAGGCTCAACCACGGGCGTTCCAGCCGTATATCCAGCCGAAGGCTCTCCTTCGGGTACAATATTCACGTTAAACGATTTGGTGCCCAATTTCTCCACGTTCACCGTCACCATGGACGGTTCCATGCTGACCACTTCAACACCGGAAGGCAGATCAGGTACAAGCGGCAGTGTATTCGAACCATCCTTAACCTGACTCAAATCAACCAGAACCTTATAATCATCATTAGTAAAAATTGATGTCAGCATCGAACGCTGCCCTTTGATCTCAAGTCGCACCTCATCTGTGCTAAGTGACGTAAGAACATAAGCATTACTATCCAGCCCGTAAGGCTGAACAGGCACAGTACGCTCAACGACCTTGCTGGATATCCCCGTTGTAATGGTTGGCGTTGTTGGTACCTCATCCAGATGAATCATGAACCAGAGAAGCAGGCTCACCGCCAGTGCAAGTATTTTCGCAAAGTTATTGTTGTTAAACCATTTATCCATTGTTACGTCCCCCCTTCCGTTTCCAGAAGGTTGACCATGCATTCTTTTTGCTCAAATTGGAGGTTGGACGCAATTCCTCATACAGCTTCGCAATCAGCGACTCTTCCTTGATATCACGAACTACCTGTCCGTTCATCGCCAGTGAAACTTGCCCTGTCTCCTCCGAAACAACCAGACAGATTGCATCGGCCACCTCCGTTATTCCAATCGCCGCACGATGGCGTGTTCCCAATTCCTTGCTTATAAATGGATTTTCGGATAATGGCAGATAACAAGCTGCTGCAGATATTTGTTTTCCTTGTATGATGACTGCCCCATCATGGAGCGGTGTGTTGGGAATAAAAATGTTAATCATCAGTTCAGAACTGACAAGAGATTGCATCTTGATCCCGGATTCCGTGTAGTCATTCAGTCCTGTTTCACGCTCGAAAACGACAAGTGCCCCAATTTTACGGCGGGACAAATAATTAACGGACTTAATAATTTCACCAATTAACACGGTTAATTCTTCATCACTTGCGGCGGCTGAGCGTCCAAACAGTTTACCACGACCCAATTGCTCCAAACCACGACGGAGTTCCGGCTGGAATATGATAAACACTGCAACAACCCCAAACGTAAACATCTGGTTCATTAGCCATTTAAGTGTATACAAATTTAGCCATGTGCTTAACGCCCAGATCAACACAAGGAACAAAATTCCTTTCAGAAGCTGAACCGCGCGTGTACCTCGCACAAGCAAAATCAGTTTGTACATTATATAGGTAACGATCAATATATCGATAACGTCCTTAATGGACTCTTTCCACGTTAAGTCAGCAAAATAATTCATAAGCCAGCCCCCGCTATCCCATTGATGAGTAAACTCTGATCTCATATTAACCATTCGGGATTTTGTATAATCCCTTCTTCGCATTTATTCAATGCTTATCTATATGTAGTATGTTCTCATTACTATCTAGGTTATAACGTTACCGTTCAGGTTGCAAGTTACTCCAGTCACAAACTGCATATAAGCTTCCTTTTTGCACTTTTTCTGTCATTTAGGCAATAAAAAAAGAGTACCCCACGCAATTCGGAGGTACCCTGCTTGGTATATACCCGTGAAGGTTTACCCTCACTTAGCGGTAAGCCACTTCATTTACCATATTGGTTATTTTGTACCAAAACCAGTCCAGCGCCTGATCAATACTTTTCACCTGACCTGAGACGTGCGCTGTAGAAGCTTGAAACAGTTGTCCGTCGATGACCGTCAGATTGCCATTCACATCTCCATATACCTGAGCGGTTCCATTCTCTATCGTAAGATCGCCAGCAACTGACTTACCTTCTGGAACAATAACCGTGTTGCCTTGAATCACGAGCTGATCCAGACTGTTCCCCTTAACGACCATTTCGTTGTTCTGATTCCAGAAATTGAAGGCGCTAAAGAGCATCACGACCAAAAAGAAGGCTGCCGCCGTCAGCGCGGGGTGTCCTTTGACCCATCTGAGCCATACTTGCTGTCTCTTGGGCTGTGGCAGAGCATTCATAATTCGATTGGTCAGCTCATCCGAGGCAGACGGTGAATAGTGTTTCATGGCAAAGAGTAGCATTTCCGTCTGTTCCAACTCTTTAAAGCGCATGCGACAATCCGGACAGATCAACAAGTGGCTTTTCAATTCAGTCTTCTGTTCCGGGGACAACGACTCATCCAAACATTCATGCATTAAAGAGACGGCCGAGTTGCAATCCATATGAGAGCCAATCCTTTCCTTAGACACTTAGTCCATGCACCTGCAAAAAGCATGCATAAGACTTGCATACATTTCATACGCACCCGTTTCAGATATGTTTCAAATTATTTTGCCCAAAATTACGAGTGATCGTGGTTATAACTTATATTCTAGCTTTTTGCGCAGAAAATCACGGCCCCGGTGCACCCTTGTCTTGATCGTTGTTACGGGCATACCTGTGACATCACTGATCTCCTGTAATGACAAGTCCTGTAAGTATCTCAAAACCATAACGGACTTATACTTGGCTGGTAAGCTATCAATTGCCTCACGGATGAGGGTTTGCGTCTCGGAAAGCAGTGCTTCACTCTCCGGTGTTCGATCATCACTCGGAAGCATCGCATAACCGTCAGATCCTTCCTGATCATTCAGCTCAGCATCAAGTGAATAGGAAGGTTTCTTTCTACGTAACCGGTCGATACACAAATTTGTTGCAATCCGGTAAATCCATGTCGAGAATTTCTGATTCGGATCATACTTTTCCATATTTCGAAACACACGCAAAAACGTCTCCTGAACAACGTCCTCTGCTTCGTGACGGTTGCTCAGCATCCGATATGCCAGATGAAACAGCTTGTCCTTGTATAATTCAACGATTTCTGCGAAGGCTCTCTGGTCACCCTTGAGTACCAGCTTCACAAGCCTGTTCTCCAAATTGTCCACCCTGATTCCCCCAGACATGCTGATGGGTCTTCCGTCTTCTGATACCCGTCCACACTTGTAATTCACCAATCAAATCGTAAATCAACTTTGGTCAAAAATCAAGACTGTATGTCAAATATGCTCCAAAAACAGTAAAAACGGGAACTCCAGTAGGAGTCCCGTCTAGTCTCACCTTTAAAAAGGAGAGATGGATATATATTTTGTTGCATAAATCATTCACCATATAAATGGTGTGAATGATCACTGATCAAACATCAACCTGTATTCCGCAATCCTGCTGCAATACCATTAATGGTCAACAATACTTCCCGAAGTAGTTCGGTATCATCCTCACCACGTTCACGCATGTCACGCAGTTCACTGAGCAACTGTACTTGCATGTAGGAAAGTGGATCAACATACGGATTACGCAGACGAATTGATTCCTGAATTACCGGTACATCATCCAGAATTTCAGCCTCACCCGTAATTTTCAGGATCAGCTCTTTAGTCAGCTTGAATTCAGCTTCGATCTGACCATAGATACGATCACGTGCCTCTTTGTTGGAGGTCATCGCCGAGTATTCTTTGGCAATTACAAGATCTGCTTTGGCAATCGCCATCTGCACCGTATCAATCAGCGTGCGGAAGAACGGAAAGTTAGCATACATGTCTTTCAGGACGTTCAGGTTTTCCTCTTTGCCCTGATAGTAACTTTGCAGCCCCGTACCTGCCGCATACCATGCCGGAAGCAAGTAACGACTTTGGGTCCAGGCAAATACCCAAGGAATCGCACGCAAGTCTTCAAACTTGTCACTGCCCTTCCGTTTGGATGGACGTGAACCAATGTTGAGTTCACCTACTTCTGGAAGCGGCGTAGACTCCTTAAAGAACGTGAAGAAGTCCGGGTCACGGAAAATGAGATCCTGATACTTCGTCAGTGACACTTCCGAGATGTCTTTAATAATCTCATCCCAAGCTTGCTCAGACGCTGACTCTTGCGGCTCCAGACCATTCAAAGCCGCTGTGATTAGCGCCGAAGTAGCCTGCTCCAAACTGCGGTAAGCAATTCCTTGGAGAGAATAACGAGATGAAATAACTTCACCTTGTTCCGTGATCTTGATCCCGCCGCCAATCGTATGAGGAGGTTGCGCAAGAATACTACGGTTCAGTGGCATGCCGCCACGTCCGAGCGCTCCGCCGCGTCCGTGAAAGAACTTCAGCTTCACACCATGCTCATTGCCCACAGCCGTAATCGCGTTCATCGCTACGCGCAGTTCCCAGTTTGCCGTAACTACACCGCCATCCTTATTACTGTCGGAATATCCAAGCATAATTTCGTGTAACTCATTACGTCCAGTCACGCTTGCACGATATATAGGTAAGTTAAACAACCGTTGCATAATTTCGGATGCTGCATGAAGGTCGTCAATCGTTTCAAACAATGGTACAGCTTGCAGTGTAGAGATCACTTCACCGTTTGCGCCTTTGGAGAACAAACCAACCTCTTTGGCAAATACCATCACTTCAAGTAGATCACTTGCTCCTTGTGTCATACTGATCAAGTAACTCGTGATACAGCCTGTACCGAATTCATTCTGTGCACGCTTAATTGCCCGGAAGACATCCAGACACTCTCTCGTTCCTTCCGTGTACTGATGATAAGGAGAAGTAAGCGGTCTTGGATCATCCAGCAAACGAGCAAGCAAATCGATTTTTCCGTCTTCTGTCAGACGGGCGTAATCATCTACAATATTCATTTTCGCCAAAATTTCCGACATTGCACTTTCATGCTCCTTGCTGTGCTGACGCACATCCAGCGCTGCTGTATGGAAACCGAACAGCTCTACCTGACGAATCATTTTGCGAACGGTTGTATCCGCTACATAGTCAGCAAAATGGTGACGCAGGCTGCGGTCGATAATTAACAGATCATCAATCAGGTCCTGAGCATTTTTATATCGATCCGGCTGACCTACCTTGTTCTCATCAAGAACATTATTCAGCTTGGCAATCATGTAAGCCAGTTTAATGCGATACGGCTCTTTTTCATTACGCCAAATGTCCACTTTTTTCAAAGCAACACAGTTGCGATCCTGCTCAATCGACTGCGCCAGTTCATCCGAGATATGGATGATGTTGGTGCTGAAGCTGAGATGACCCATAAGTTCAATCATAATCCGCTGATACTCACGCAAAGCTAGCTTGCGTTGCATGAGAAGCGTTTGCCATGTTACATCTGAAGTTACCGATGGATTTCCATCCCGGTCTCCACCAATCCAGGAACCGAACCGCAAATACGTCGGCACATGCCAGTCATGGTCTGGATAAAATTTATTCAGGCAGCGTTCCAGCTCCTGATATACATCCGGAAGTACATGGAACAACGTTTCATGAAAGTAATACATCCCGTTTCGCACTTCATCGAGTACGGTCGGCTTGCGATCGCGTAGCTCGTCTGTCTGCCAGAGCGTAATAACCTCATTCAAAAGTTTCTCACGCAGTTGTTCACGTTCACGCAACGTCAGCGTAGGATTGTCCAGCAGCATGACATCTTCTGAAATCCGTTTATGAATATCCAGAATAACCCGGCGCATCGCTTCTGTCGGGTGAGCTGTCATCACGAGTTCCAGTGATAAATCATCTAGAATCTCCTCTACTTCGGTATGAGACAATCCACGTTCTTTTAAGTCCTGCACTGCCTTTTCAATCGAACCTGGCTGTACAGCATCTCCTGCAGAACGCTCATAATCCCGTTTACGCCGAATCCGATGGTTTTGTTCAGCAATATTAACTAATTGAAAATAAATTGCGAAAGCTCGAATAACCTGATGACGATTGTCCGAGTCTAATTCCTGGATCATCGTTTTGAACTCTTCATACAGTTCTGGCAAAAACTCTGCACGCAACGATTTGCTCGTTTCCCGAATCTTCTCAACGACATCTAGAAGCTCCGTGCCGCCTTGATGGACAAGAACTTCTCCGAGTATGTTGCCCAGGAACCGCACGTCTCGCCGAAGCAGGTTGTTGGATTGGCTTTTGCTGGCGGTTACCATAGTTTCAGTCATGCTTATCCTCCCATCTGATCGTTCCATTCGTACACGTAAATTTGACACCTTCATAACATCATACAATAAAATGGTACGAAAATCTTTATTTTTCTACTAGTAAAAATGGGGATTATCCCCGAAATACATCACAAAAACACGCTTTTTTATTCATTTTCTTATTCTGCTTCTATGAATAGCCATATGCTGTCGCATGATACCTTTTTCACGTACTTTTTACACCTTGGACGTCTCATAACTAATCTAAAAAATTCATAATTATGCAGTCTGATTATTTTAGGTTTGAAATACGGAAGTAAGCTTTCAATTCTCCAGCTTTAGCTCTCATTGATAAACAGACGTTCCAAAGAAACATGACCGGCAAAGCAAGCTTTTGTATACTTTACCACACTGACGTAATGAATTAAAGAGAAATTTCGATATTCTAACACTTACCTTTGTCTTTCGGCTTATTTCTTATGTATTTCACGGCAACTTTGTTCGTCCCCCATAACTTAACACTCCGCCTGCTACATAATGTTCTTGTGAGTTTGGGCAGATTACTTGATAGTTCGTACAACATAAAGGAGGAGTTCACATCATGAAAAAAGCCACAACTATTATTGCTTCTATGTTAGTTGTTGCCGCAATGGCTGGTTCTGCAGGTGCTGAAGGGCATATGAACAACGGAATGGATACCAACGGTTCACGTGTCAAGTCTTATCAGAACAGCAACTACATGGACCGTACAAACAGCAACTTGAACATGAACATGGATGGTAACTATCGTACGAATGGTGATTACCGAAACAATGGGGATTACCGCACTAACAGTGTACGTACAAATGCAGCTACAACAACAGACCGCGACAACGGAATGGACTGGGGATGGCTTGGTTTGCTCGGGTTGCTGGGACTGGCCGGTATGCGTAAGAGAGCAACAGATCATCACGAGCGTTAATTTATTGATGTTTTTGTAAAAAAGATCTTCGCTACTAAGCTGGTTATCACTGACCTTTAGCGTAAAGCAACTATAAGAGAGCCAACCCCTTTGTGTGAAGCGATACACAAAGGGGTTGGCTCTTGAATACATACAAGGCAATCTGTGCCTCAGATCGCCCCTTAACACGACATATCAACATCTCAGATATATTATAGAATATGCAAAAAAAAGTCCCTGCTATAAATGCAGAGACTTTTTTTGAATCAGTAAGCGGGTGATGGGAATCGAACCCACGCTATTAGCTTGGAAGGCTGATACTTAGCATAGAACACGCATCACTGATACGAAATAAACAGCATATTAAAAGGAAGTTAAATTTCTTCAAGCACGATTAATACGCATATGACGAATATGTATTACCATCAACGGACACCAAAAGGACACCTATCACAGAGTACATAACCCGCATTTATTGTAAAGTCTATATCGTCAATTCCCCTCCCCACTGCCTTGGTTATTTTCCCTGCCATTCTAGTTGATAACTTCCCTGGATCATTTTCAAATTCTATCATCCTCTGTTCTGTTACGCCTATAAGCCTAGACATTTGTTCTATAGTAAAACCTGCTTGTTTTCTCGCTTCTGCAATTCCAATCCTTTTACCCTCACCCATGATGATAACACCCCTTTTTGTCTTTTGATGAGAACTTGTGTTCTTATTTTAATTTAGTTTTCCTGTATTTTCAATATAAAGCAGAATTACCGCCATACTCTTTTACAGTTATTTTCTCTGTGCTATACTCATTTCGATGATTAGGAAATATTTAGCTTAAAAGGAGCGTAATCTTTGAAAGTCTCCCGCGGGAGATGCCGAATAGATATTCTACTCAAAGAACGCGGATTGAAGCGGAGAGATCTAGTGAACGCCACTGGTTACAGCCGACACCTTATATCCAACTGGGCAAACAATCACGATAAAATGTCTGCAGATGCGATGCTTACTGTCGCGCACGCCATCGGCTGCCAAGCTGAGGAACTCTACGATCTTATCTTTGAGTGAGCCGTCGGCTCTCCCCCGGGATTTTTGTATGGTTAAGCCATACAAAATATTCGGAAAATTAATGTTTATCATATGAAAATAATACCTTTTTCCTAAGACTGTTTGTGTCGTAATGTGTCGAACGTCCCGAAGGTAAAACTTTACATCTCTAAACTTCATGAAACGGCTCATTAACTTTGTAGCAAAGATATACCTATCATCATACACGGAACACACGTTCCTGTGAACCGATATCATATTGTCGAATACATTCTACATTGTATAGTATACTTATACTCTCAAGGTTGTTTTTTGGGATGATTTAGGGATGGTTTTCAGCATTTTTCTAGACGAGAGGAATACACATCTATGAACCTATACAGAATGGAAATTATGGAAAACGGGTTCTCTCTTCACGTTTTCTATAGTGAGACTGAGGATAGAGGGCTTAAACAATGCAAAGAGTATGCGTCATCGTTTCAGCGGAAGGTTAGTAACATGGAAATAAAAGTCATTATCCAGAAGAGGGACAAGCAAGCGAATAGATGGAATTATAAAGGCGTGCCATTCGAATATTATAAAACCCTGACGAAAAAACCTTTGAAGCCGAAAGAGAAAAACCCACCGGAATGACCTGGTGGGTTCAAAACTTCATTCATATGGTCTATACTTCTCACGCAACTCTTCCGCCTCTCGCTTCCGTTCCTCAACATCTGATCTGAGAAAGAGACGAACTGACCCGGACTCTTTAATTGGAAGCAGCTTCTTACGCTTCACCAGTGAAGAAAGGTTCTGCTTTGATCCACCAAGCATTTCCACCGCTTCGCTTGCTGTTAGTACATTCTCTTGTATGATGCGGATCAGATCGTCCCGTTTCATCAAATCACCTCATAAGCAATATTACGATTGTAGCAACACTGAGCCCTAAAGAAAGCAAGCTAAGAAACAAAGTCACTTTAGTTATTCTTGACATACTCATGATTATACATGCTCCCTTCGCGCTATGCTATAATAAGGGAGAGAAAGAGAAGGAACTCACACGGTCGGCCTTTGGGATTAACCGACCGTGCTTGCCCTCAAGTCCCGCCTATCGGCTAAGGACTATGATGAGGTTGACTACTGCGGTGACTAAGCTGACGATGGCCGTGAGAAGCGTAACCAGCTTGTCTACCGGGAGTTCCTTTTTCTTTCTCTTTCTCTTTTTTCTCTTCATGTGCTCACCTCCTATATATAATATACCATACCTATTTACCTAGGTCAATAGGTATTTGCAAATATCTATGCTATTCTTGAGTGATTTTTGACTCCTCAAAGTTGAGGGGTCGAATTACAAGGATGAACGCAAAAAAGGCCCCGCCAGCTATATACTGGTAGGGCCTTTGATATTCCCAAGCGTTTGGGATTATTCCTGAGTTGCTTCGATCTGTTTGAGTCGCTTATCCAAGTCAGTGACATCCCCGTTCACCTGAGCTAACAAGGCCAGTAAATTCTTCCTGAGCCTGTTCACCACGATTCCAGCTTCTTCCCTTGTTATGGTCGCCCCTGGACGTGTGCCGTCGAAATATCCGTTGGCTGTAACCTCTTCCCATGTAACTGCTGCCCACGGGCTGACAATGTTGATATCCCTTTCTGGCACTGGTTGTGTCACTGGCTTATCCCCCTTCACTGGTTCATTCTTCTTTGAATACTTGGCCCGTAACTCTGCAACCGTGCCGTCAAATTCGTTCAGATCCACCGCACCGCTAATTCCGTCAACCTTACGATTCCCCCGTGGCAGATAGCCCCCTGCTGATCCGTCCGAATATTGCCAGAAGTCCCAACGAGTCCAACCAGATGCGTCAGCAGGCGTTTGCGCGCTGTAGCGTGCAATCCATAATGGGTAGCCGCTCAGACCGCTGAAATTGTCAATGAATGCGGGGTAAGTGTAGACCAATGGCTTTACCCCTGTCAGCTTATGAATCTCTTCCAGGAACGTCTTGGCTACTGCGGTAATCGTCGTTTTGCTGTAGCCTTTTTTATTGGACTCATAATCCATAACTGGTGGTAGATCGAACACGCCGATCCCACCAGCATCCTGAATGGCTCTGTAGAAATTCTGTGCTTCTGCCTTAGCTGCTTCCACACTCCCCGCCGAATCATCCACGTAATGGTAAGCACCGATCAGAAGGCCAGCCGCTTTAGCATCCTTCACGAATTGCAGGAACTTTGATGAACGAAAGGACTTGCCTTGTGTGGCCTTGATAAATACGAAGGAAATCCCATCCGCTACCACCTTTTTGAAGTCGATATTTCCGTTATGATGTGATACGTCAATGCCCTGTGCATTGCCCTGTTTACGCGTCTGCATCTGTACCAGCTCCCTTTTTCGTCTGCTTCACCAACTGATTACCATAGACAGCCACAGCGCCCACTAGAACGCCCTGTACCACGCTCTCGACGCTCAGGCCAAGCATCAGGATAGAAAATACAATAGCCACACCAGAAACGATATAAATAATAGTCCAATCCTGCACCTTCGGCGTCTTCTTGAGAACGTACCCGATCACCCAGCAGGCTGCCAATACGATCAGCAACCTACCATCAATTAATCCCTGAATGATATCCCATTCCACAATTACATTCCCCCTAACTTAATAGCTGCCCACACCGCCGTAACGATCAGGCCAGTAACACCAGTCAACACCGCACCGTACACTGTGCGTTTGAGCCACTTCTGATCCTCATCATGTTTGTTCAAACGGGTTTGCGAATCGACTGAGTTGCGCTTGGCTTCATGGGCCACATCGGCAATTTTTTTCAATTCGGCTTCAAGCTCAACACTTCGGATTGCCACTTGCTGTGCTGTCTGCAAGGCTTCTTTGGAAACGTCCCGCACTTCTGCCAAACCTGGAGCCAATGCCGCCAGCGGCTTTAGAGCTTCCTCGATCCGCGCTAGTTGAACCTTTAAGTCCACAATCGTATTTACATCCTGAACCTGCATGTCGTTCACACCTCCTGCTCCTGTTCCCATTCGTCAATCCCCCATCTCTCTCTGTATATGGAAAAGCCCTCTGACCACTCCAGAGGGCATAAAAATAGCGCACTACTTGGGTACGCCTGTTACACGATATTTCCGTTTTGGTCCATCTCTGCCGCTTCCAACGCAGCAGCCACCTTCTCCCGGCTTCCTACTGGCACTTGCTCCAGCTTGATCAATCCTTTATGAATCATCATTACGTATACAGCTAACATCGTCTCACCTCCCCTCATGAGTGCTACAGCCCAATGAATCAGTAACCTAGCAAGCTTAACCCTCATCTGGTGTCACCACACTGAGCACAAGCATGTGTAACTCCATAAGAGCAAGTTGATTGGCATTGCTCTCTTGTGCTAAACGTTTGTTCTCGGCTTCCGATTCTGCCAGCCGTTGTTTTAATAGATCAAGTTCGGACGGTTCTTCTGGCTTCGGTTTTGTCAGCTCGTCAATCTCTTCCTGACTTAATCCCTCAGTCCATAGGTCAGGAAAAGTTTCCTGTACTGCGTCCTGGTATGCTTCCCATGCCGCCAAATCAAAGCGCGGGTGAAACAGGCCAGCCGGAACCGGCACACCAACCAGATACCCCGCAATCGCTGGCTCAACCTCTTCCTCCGGGGCTTCCGGTTGCTCGATCAGATCGGGATCAAATACCACAGGCTCAGGCTCCGCATAAAAAGGGACGACACCACTAAAGGTATCATCCACCAACTCGTCCTCTATATAGAGTCCGTCTGTATTTACTTTAGGTACGGCTTTCATCGCTCATCACTCCTTTATTGTTCAGCTAGGTAAGCTATGCCACTGAGACTTATCCACTCAGTCCCAAAGTTTGAAACGGTAACATCACCGTTCGAACCTATCTGCACCCAACATTGCACGGTGTTAGAGGTGTTGGATGATAAAACACCTATTTGCAGATTGGATGCTGGTCGATAACCAATGGGCAATTTTGCTATTGTTCCATTTACAACAGCTTTGGGTAGTCCCCTAAATACGACTAATCCATCAGTTAACTTTTTGTATTGCAATGATCCTGTTGCGCCGTTAATGAGTGTTGCTGTAATCCAAGCAGGATTATCTTTCTCAGCCTTCTTGCTCTCCAGTACAGATATCCGCGTTGTATTCTCCTGAATCGACTTTACAGTATCTAACAACAGAGCTTTTTCATTCTTTGCATACGTACCAGTAATATCCACAGCTGGATACTTGTCTAACATCAGGTATGTGACGCTGTAGGACTGGGTCGAGTCGAAGTTTTTAGAGTTCTTGTATAGGCGCTGTGCCCCCCAACTATCAGCATTGGTAGAGGTTGACCAATCATATACTTGTCGGCTATTTGCATACACATAAATGAATTTACTTACCTTGTACGCAAGTTTAGTTGCAGCTGCCTGACTATTAACATAATAATTGTTGTCAGGGGTGAGTAAAGCAGGTTTGACGCTTTCACGCAGTACAATCCCCGTACCTACTTCAATCTGATTATCCCCGTCAATAAACGTCAATTGCCCCTCAGACGTGAGGGGTTCGACAACTGGCGTTGCTAGTTGGTATAGGAATTGATATGGCGTCCAGTTTGGCGCTAGTGTAGTAGGAAGCGTGGTCGTTACACCTGAATAATCAGAGTTTAATGAACCAGATACGCCATTGTTGCGATACACCCAGTACCTAGTACCAGTTCCGTTATATGTGTTGATAGCTTGCACTCCGTCACAGATTTTCCATCCCAAAAAGTATGCCTTAATCTCATCATCGCTTGGATTGTATGATGCCCCCCACCCACTATCCACGTTAGAAATAGAAATTTGAAAATTATCGAATACCCCGTTAGCGCCTGATGAGCCAATATTTAAATTATCCGGTGCGCTGTTTACGGTATTGTAATCAGTCTCTTTGATCACCTTGCCTTGATACTTCGTCAGCGTACCTGATCCGTCAATGGCTGGTGGCCCCGGTAACATTGCGTTAACAACTTTAAAACCAGTAGCACTCCCCCACAATGTAAAAGTTAGAGCCGCATCCAATGAAGCCTTGCGCCACTTAGCCAATTTGTAGTACTGACCTTCACGCTCAAACACATTATCAGGGTTTGCTCCAGTGTCTGGATTGGCGTGTAGCTCTGTTTGCAGGGCAAGCATGGAGTCTTCGCGCGGTTTGAACGGCAAGGTGGTAGAGCCTATATTGAGCATTG
Organism: Paenibacillus sp. 4624; assembly: GCF_050435065.1. Classification (NCBI taxonomy): domain Bacteria; kingdom Bacillati; phylum Bacillota; class Bacilli; order Caryophanales; family Paenibacillaceae; genus Paenibacillus; species Paenibacillus sp. 4624. The sequence goes on along the minus strand of NZ_JBNDJR010000022.1, from coordinate 31,580 downwards.
GATTTGCAATAGAATACGCACCATTAAGAACACTTGAAGGCGTAGTATTACTCCATATAACTTCAAGATAAACTGTATTTGTCGGTACTGTAATCACGCTTGAATCTATTCGGGATGAAATACGTGTTTTGCTAGCATCACATGCATACAAGTAAAGAGAACTATTAACCACCGTGGCCGAAATGCTGTAGACCTGACCAGCTAAAACTGGGATGTAAGTACGCAAATATTTAATGGTACTGTCTGATACAGATGCATTCGCTTTGTATTGATCAGTTACATTGCCCATACCGGCTAATTGATTATCCCATTCGTAGAGTGGTGGCAACAGATTCGTCCCATACCGGATCACATACGGGTTAAGTACCCCATAGATACCGATCTGGCTTTGATAGTTAAGCACTGTCCGGCCTTGCAGTCCCGCCAGCTTAATCGCTGCATCTTGATTGGCATCAACTACACGTACACCGGGTTGCAGTGTTATGGATGCACGTTCTGGAGTGTCCAGCCGATCCTTAATTATTCCCACCTGATTATCTGTGTAGTCCTTGGATACTTCCTCTGCGGCATCTGCTTTAGCCTGGGCCCCCGTCTTAGATTCCCCATCCACTCGGACAAACTTGGCATCTGTACCGCTCATCAGGCCGCTGGCTCCGTTTGTAACGGCATCAGGAATTACATCTGATCCACCAGTGATATGAGAGGATGCATGAGCACCAGGCGTAGCGGTTCCCGTAGCTGTCACAGTAACTCGCTTAGAAGCTGGATCGGTTGTAACGGTAATCCCGGTTCCCCCTGTCAGTTGCAACGTATCAGACTTGCTGGAAGCTTCTACATCGTTAACTTTTGCAAATGCGTTCTGATTGACTTCGGCCCCCTCTTCGATTCCATTCAGTTTATCCTGATCCTCTGCTGTTACATGGATATCCGTATCCGCTGCATGGCTGTCCAAATTGCTTTGTACGGCGTCCGTCTCAGCTTTACGTGCAATGTCATCTGCTACCGCTGGAGCGGCTACCTTGGCACGACCTGCGGCGTCACGTTGCATCAGCGTGTCCGGTGTTGCGGCGTTCGTGCTGGCATCCATTTTGAGCTTGTCGGCTGAACTCATAAAGCCTGCCGCATTTCCCTTAGCATTGGGATGCTCATCTGCCCCGCGTGCTTTGTGGGCTGTCAGAGCGGCATCTGCCGCGGCAATGGCTGCTGTCTTAGCGGCGTCTGCTTTAGCCTGGGCGTCTGCAGGTGTTCCTTTGGTATCCATCTCAGTTTGTACACGGTCAAAGGCTACATTGATAGTTTGAAAATCCTCACTGATCTTTTTCGTTCCGACCAGGTTCCCGTACCGATTCGCCATTCGTAACAACTCCTTTCAGTAGCTTATCAATATCCGTTTGAATCGTGCGAAGGAATGCCACCTGAGATTCAAGCGTGGGCAGCGTATCCAGCATGGCACGAATGACTAAAGGGCACTCACGGAAAATGTCTGTAATATCCACAGAGAGTTCAAGCACCTTTTTAACTTTCAAATAATGCACCTCCAAAGGAAAAACCTCCCTTTTTATCGAATTATTAGGACGTTACACCTAACAACTTAGAAGGGAGGTTTTAAATGTGAGCAAAAATTTTGATGATTTCAGGAATGGTTTTCAGAGTCTTGATTTTGAACTTCTCGCTGAGAAAATAAATGATCTAAAAATTAATTCCGGCATCCCTACTACAGAAGAAGGAATGAGACAGTATACTACCGGTATTATGGCCGCTTGTATGACAGTTACTTTTGATCTTCTTGAGTCTTATCATCTGTGGCTGAACAGCCCCGAAAATGAGGATCGAGAGTAGCAGCGAGTTGTTTCTTATCAACTTGAATAGGGAAATGCGTTTCTCCTACATGTGTAACGGAAAGAAGCTGATCTGTAACTAATCCAAGAGATTGCAGTGAACCTATTGGACTGATTAGTTCCGGTTTACCTTTTAGCCGTTCCTCGTGAGCGGCTAATTCCTCACGAACAACCTTCCTGATTAAATCCGTGAAAGGTAATTCTGATCCCTCTACAAACTCAATCTTGATAGGAACGATAACCTCTCCAGCCAGTACCTTTATTCCTTCTGTTGATTTCATGTAAATCCCTCGTTTCATTTGATTTGATCTAAAGGTTGATTGGTTGATGATTCATATTTTTCATGATTTCAAGCATGGAGACTTTCATCTGGTCATTGACCCGGATTGTGATTGTTTCAGCTTTGATCCGCTCATCATGGGCAATCAATTCTTCACGGATGATCTCACGTAAACGTTGTTCTTCCATGTCTTCACACCTTTCTGAGCAACAAAAAAAAGCCCACGTCAAAGTGGACTCTCGTTTATGCGATTCTATTATTTAGCTGTTAAGAGTGCTTCATCAATCAGTTTTAAGTCGGCATTTGCCTCAGCTAGGATTTTATCATACGAAGCTAGCTGCTTTTCTTTGTCGGCTAATACAGGAACAGGAATGCCTTGGGCTTCCGTCTCTTTAAGTATTGCCATTTCTTTTAGAAGCGCCTCCCTGCCTTCAGTTGCTGGCTTAATAGTATTGTTGATTTTGCTCTCTTTCAGTTCCTCTAAACTTTTCTTTGTACCGCCTATATACTTATTAGTAGATTGTGTGGGGTTACTTACATTTGATACGTCATCACCCGAGATTGAATTTTCGTCTTGAGAAGTAATGGTAATTGTTCTTCCCTCCACTTTAACATCAGCTCCTAACGCTTGGGACAGGGCACGCGCTGGGACATTGGCTTTGGAATCAATGACGGCACCCTTGTCCGACAATTTCTTGCCATCGACAACAATCGTATATTCCCCTGTAACCTTTTTCCCTACAAGAGATTTTACCTGATCAGCAAACGCCCCTGCTGTTGTCGAAAAAACAATACCTATGATAATACCGCCAGTAATGTACGCAACTTTGTGTGAAAACTTCTTCATATCGCAACCTCCGTATTGGTGCTATTTTCCTATTATGATACATTACGGAGTTGAGGTCGTAAAGGTTCCACCGCCAGATGTAGCATTTTGCGGATTACCATGGTTATGGTTCGGTACAGAAACAGTGTGTGTATGATTGTTAAGAGAGTATCTCAAATTATCAATTTGATTTTGTAAAGATTGCAATTGACTAGGTAGGCCGTTCACTTGATTGATGCCTAGATTCAAACCACTCACATTTCCAGTAAAGTTTATACTACCTTGTAGGGTTGTGGTGCCTCCTGAAACAGTACCAAGTCGTAATCCATTAACACCAAACACATGGAGTTCATCGGATACGGCATAGACAAGTCCCTGTGATTGACTACTCGAATTGAAATAAGTATGCCCCGATATGTTAGCTTGGCGATTGGTACCTAGTGATACGCGTTTTGCGTTGTTGCTGTCAAAGAACTCAAATCCAAGTGGGTCAAGTACAACCCGTTCCCCGCTTGCGGCGGTTCTTATTTTTGAACCAAGTATATCGGCACCCTCGATGTATGTTCCGATGATTTCTCCGCCCTCTACCCTTCCGGCCACCAATGTGCCATGAAAGGTGCCGCCTGCAGCTTGAAGGTTTCCACTGAAAGTTCCACCTGCGGCTTGAAGGTTTCCTGTAAACGTTCCGTCAACACCTTGAAGTGTTCCTGTAAACGTACCGCCAGCCGCCTGCAGGTTTCCGCTGAAAACCCCGTCCGTGGCTTCCAGCGTACCTATGAACTTGTATTTGCCTGCAATCGGATCAAAGTACAACCTATCCTGCCCATCGGCCTGAAAAGAAAGCTTATCACTGTTCAGGATGACTTTGCTCTTGTGATCTTCTCGCTCAATGGTCAAACCCTCAGTACGTGTGATCGTTGCCCCGTAATAGGACTTGCCTTCCTTCACAACTTCCTTGTTCAGCTTATTGACTGCGGTTGTCAGTGTACCATCCACTACAAATTCACTTTGCTGCTCGGATACCGATGGAGCTTCCAGCTTCATCTTCAATCCACCAGCAAAGTTGAAGACTTGATGAAGGATGACTGTCTTGTATCTGACGATTCCATCCCACGGGATATGCGTATCCTGCCATGTTGAAACTGTTTCGTCCCACGATGTCCCTTCCTGCTGTTCAAACCCAATAACATCCCCCTGTTCAAGCTGAGGGAAGCCCCGCGCATCCATCGTAAGGGGTAAATAGGAAAATCCATTCAAAGCCGCCAGAAGGCCATTGGTGACCGCCTGTGTAGCGAATGGATTTTCGACATACAGCGTGTGATTCTCATCCCCTGTTCCGGCTTCGTATTGCAACTCATCTTCTGTGTTGTATGTAACCACAACCCGAGTATACGTTTTAACAGGATTGGTTTGCTTCACCTGAACGTAATCAGCCGTGGTCATATCAAACACTGGTGTATCAGTAGCCGTGAACCGTTTGAATTTTACGGTGCCTGCCTTATCGATGTAAATACTCGCACTATTGGCAGAAGCGATATAGGCAAGCACTTGACGCATCGTGTACCCGGCTGGCCCCGCTTGGATCTGATACGCTGGATTGATGACCACACTACTGTCATACGTCCATCCGAGCCGGTTGCAAATCTCGTTGAACACCGCACGTTGCGTGGTCGGATAAGTCAATGACGATACGTAGGCCACATCCGCAAAAACCAGCTTGTCGTAACAGGTGAATGTCCAGACATCATTGATCTTCTCACGACCATCAACGTAAAACTCTCCCAGCGGTAGCCAATCCGTTCCGTCACCCGTCCAAGACACATGCATATCCTGCCATGGGTACTGCGCCTGTAGCCAGGTCATACCCGCCATAGTTAAAGAGAGGTAAGGCACGATACGTGCATTTGCCGGGATGATTTCATTCGTTCGTAACCTGATCGTAAGTTTGCTTGGGATAGCCGTGCCGATCTCGAAACCATTGTTCAGGCTCAAGCTATTTTCAATACTTAAGTCCACAATTTTACTGCTATCATATTCCTCTGACTGTACCAAAGCTTTGACAATGAATTCCCTGTCTGGACGTCTTAAATAATCTGTATAGAGCGGCGATATTGGATACATCCGATCACCTCTCTGTCAGCGTCAGTTTAAGTCCGTTCCAGTACATGACGCCGCCACTCATCACACTGAACGGTGCAGGCCGATTACCGACATACATCCGCTTCGTTTCATGTTTACCCGTCATGGGGTCAGGATAGGTGCAATCAAAAAACACATTGGACATGGATTGAAGGATGGCGGACATTTCTGCCCATGTTAGCATCCCCCAAGTCATGTCTATCTGCCGTTTGACCGCTATCCGATCCCTGTTCAAAGTACCGTTAGCTGTACGCACGGATGAATTAGCGTCATCCAAGTCAAGCACCGTTACCTGGTACGTGGAGGGATAAGCGGCAATTTCCTGACCATTAATTTTGATTTCCAACTATAATCCCTCCTATGTGGTTAATGGCGATCGGCCTGTACGCCTTGTGATGTCGTTTATAGCACTTACAGCAGCACGTCCCAACTCCGTACCGTTTAGCTGGATGACGGTCTGCTTGTCTCCATTTCGGATAGCATCCAAGATCAGCAAGAGAACTTCCACCATCGGTTGATTATTCCCGCTAATTATGTCCTGTAGCTTGGATAACGGTGACACCACCTCCGGGTCTACAGAAGCCCCTCGGTTATCCCCGACCATGGCAAGTGTCGGCCCATAAGCCAAACCACCTTTCGCCAGTTTCGGTATCTTCGGAATGTTTGGTAAGCCGATAGAACCGCCACCAACTTTATTCCCAAACACCTCGAACTCAGGAATACTTACACTCAGGCTGTTAAACCCTTCAATGACCTTATTAATCCCATCAATGATCAGATTCAGCGGTGCTTTGACAAGTGCATAGAGCGAATCGAAGATACCGCCAAAGATGTCTTTAACACCGTTCCAAGCCTTTTTCCAGTCTCCGGTGAAAACCCCGGCTACGAAATCAATAATCCCGCCAAGTGTTTTCAGAAGCCCCTTGATGATACCGCCAATGCTTTCTACAACCGTTGTGACTATGTTCAGCACAATGTTGAAACCCTTTGTAAAGCTTGGAGCAAGTTTGTCAATGATATAGCCAATCAATGGCACAATGAACTTGTTGTATATATCAAGTGCGGCACTGATCAGTTTAGCCACAACCTCGCCTACTTGCTTAATGATCCCTTTGATTGTGCCCTCCCAAATTTCATCCAGCTTCTTCAAAAAAGGCTCTATGATCGGTTTCAACACATCGTCCCAAAGCTTCTGGAACAACTTACGCGTGTTCTCCATCATTTCGGTGATCTTATCAAGGATGTCCTTGCCGTACTTATTCCATAGATCTTTTACAATCTGTAGCGTATCCATGACGATTTTTTTGATCAGATCGAAAACGGGTTTCAGCACAGTGTTATAAATGTCGTTCATCATGTCCACGGCCCACTCGAACGTATTGGCGGCTTCTTCAAACGCCTTAACCAGTACATCCGTGAAGATCGGGACAAGTGTATCCGTAATCTTGGAGGCAATCGGGATAATGAATTCATTAAGGATATAATCCACAAATGGCTTGATCGAGCCATTCAACAATTTATCAAAAGAATCACCGATCTGCGGAATGACATCCAAGAACATATCTCGGAATTTCTCCAATGAAGGGTTTAGCGTACCTTCCCACAGCTCATTGATGTGGTTAACGGCATTATCAAATGTCTTCGCAAACGTATCAATTGCCCATACCAAAGTGTCGGTAAAGATGGGCACTAATGTTTCTGTCAAAACTGTAGATATCGGGATTGCAAAATCGTTTGTCATGAAATCCGTGAACGGGTTAAGCGTCCCATCCAGCAAGCTTTGTAAGGATGCCGCAATGAGGGGCATGTTGGTTACAAATGCGTTCTTAACCTTATCCAGACTCGGCAACCAGACCGTATCCCACAGCTTAATGGACTGATCCGTGGAATTCCGGAATGTCCGATCCAAGAAATCAAATGTCCATACAATCTGCTTTGCAATCACTGGAGCGAACGACTTCACAAAGCCTGTGACGATACTTGGTATGAAATCGCCCAAAATGTACTTCGCAGCCGGGATAAGCACTCTGTCTTTCAAATCCAAAAACGTCTTGCCCATGTTGGACACAGATTGTCGGATAGGCACCATCATGTCAACAAACGGTTGTAACGCTTGACGCATCTCACCAGATCCAGAAGACAAAAACGACCACAAGTTTGCAAAACGACTTTTGACGTCATCGATGAAAGCAGCCACTTGTTGCTTAATCGGGTCTACCTCAATAGTCGGCGTACCTAAATCAAGTTCACCGAAGTTACCCAAACCACCGAATCCCGCTCCGATCCCTTTGCCAGCTCCTGCAGCTTTTGATCCGGCATCGCCTAAAGCATCTGCCGTAGACTTTGCCAACGTGTTTAGTTGGTCGAAGCTTGCCAGGCTCCCCTTCATTTCCTTGGCAGCCTTCTTGGTTTTCTTGCCTGTGCCCTCTGCAGCTTTGCCCACATCTCCCACTGCTGGAGCCGCTACCTCGGCAGCTTCCCCCAAACCACTCATAGCATCAGTTGCTACAACGCCCGCACCGCCAGCATTAACAGCATCACCAAAGATGAGTTCGGTAAATGCCCGAAAGTATGCCGCTGCTACCTGTAGTTTGGCAATGATCCAGTTAAGTCCTCTCAGGATCGGGGTCAGAATGTTTATGAATCCCGCACCCATAGTGCCTTTAAAGATGTTCCACTGCTCGGACATCATACGGACTTGGTTCGCCCAAGACTGACCGTTACGCGCAAAGTCACCCTGGGCATCCGCTGTCACCTTGAGCAAATAGCCGTACCGTAAAAGCGTCTGCTCTTGCTGAGTCATTTTAACCCATGACTTGTTAATACCTTGCGACATGGCGTAGGCTTCCATGTTGACGACTGACATGTTAACGCCGAGCTGTTTTAGCGGCTCGATCTCACCTGTCAAACCAGAGAAGACCTTGTAAAAGGCTTCATCGTTTGTGATGTTATAAAAAGAAGCCATGTCTGCAGATAGTTCTGTCATTTTGACAGACATCTGTTTCATGGCTTCCCCTGTAACTCCTGACGATTTAAGCATGGCCCCCATGGTGGATACATAGCGTTTACCGGACAGCTCAGACAAGCCAAAAGACTCGATCAGGTTAGATGACCAGTTATTAATCTGGTTCGTCATGCTGCCAAACGTGACGTTCACCACGTTTTGGACTTCTGCCAGATCCGATGCAAGGTTGATGGCTTCTTTACCAAACTCCTTTATACTGTGAACCGCAAAAGCTCCAGCAACAATCACACCCAGCTTTTTGAAAGCTCCACCGACCAGATTGGTAGCTGTACCAGCGATTCCATTAAGCTGACTTTGAAACGGCCCATAATTTAGCCCTAAGTCTATCTCTATGCTTCCTGCGCTTGACATCTATCCACCTCCAAAGGCCCGAGCCATTGCGGCTTCCAGATTCTTCATCTCCTGATCCAACTTAACAGGGTTGTCCAACTGTTTGACTGCCTGCCGTTTACGCCAATCATTGTAGATACGCCGCTGGTCTACGTTGAACCCCTTGATAGTCTTAGGGTCTTGTTCTGCCCTGATCGACACGATGCTTCCCAGCGGCGTGTCCGGCATCAGGCCTCCGACCAACGTACAAAATTCTTCCCAAGGCATATCCCCGTGTTGGCGTATGCGGATTCCATATTGCTTGGCTAAACTCGCTTCAATCAGCGGCCAATCTTCATACAGGTCATACCAGCCATCAGGACTGGACTTCCCGCTGAAATCGCGCATTCGCTTCCTCATAGGTGATGTTCATCATTGCTGCAAGAACAGCCGATGACAAAACCAAAATATTCCCCATGCTCATGTCCTCAATGCCCATTTCCTTGTATGCCTTTTTGCCAAATGCGCCTTCCAAGGCTTTCAGGATGCCAGAAGTTCCACCCGTTGCGGCGGCTTCAAACGCCATCATGGCAGATACCCCATTGTTGACCGGGTACAGCTTATCGCCAATTTGGATGGACGGCAGTTCTTTAGAAAACTTATCTGTGATATTAATAACTTGTGACATAGGTTAATCCCCCTTGGGTTTATGAATTAAGGTGTAGCTGGTGCCGGTTCAAATTCCGGCTTACCATCAGAAAGCAGTTCAAACTCCAGACCGTCAATGTTCGTCGAATCGCCGCCTGCTGGTGTGGTCAAGTTAATGACGCAATCCATGGTCAGCTTCGCACCAGAGGGCATTGTCCATTCAAAGATGGTTTCTACCTCTTGCCCTGTGCCAAGCATCAGACCCGCAACATAATCGTTACCCGGATCACCATAGTTCCGCTTACCACTGAAACTAAATGACAACGACTTGCCTGTTACTGCACGTCTTGTCCATCCTCCTTGATCCATCGAACTCCATTCTTCCGTGTTGCCGTCGATGGCAGGCGCGAAGTTTTCCAAATCCTTGATCGTCTTCATATCAGACGCTGTAGAAGCTCTCCCCTTGACGCCTACTTTGAAAATATTGTTGTGAACCGGAAAAACGCCTGTTGTTGGCATTTCAATCCCCTACCTCTCGTAATAAATCGTTGTCTCAATCACATATTCGTAAATCCCGGCATCATCTGTGCCCACATCAATAGGCCACGGTGTCCGCATCTCAAAGGCAATAACCCTATGTCCTGCAATTTCACCGTCAGTACGACCAAATAGCGCAACGTAGACCTCGTGGGCCTTACGCTCCGCTGTATCTGCATTCTTTGACCAATGCACCAGTATGGATATGGACTTGCTGGCATAGCTGGTATTCTCCAACCCTCCGATGGCTATGTTTGGCTGTCCGGCATTCAAGTTGTAAATCCCTATGGACTGTTCCTTTTTCCCATCGATCTTGCCAATGTACCAGTTTGGAGAATCTATCTGTGTTCTCAGCCAATCCCGAATCTCAGATAGCATCATTTGATTGAGCCACCCCCAAACTTCTTGATCAGCTTTTCAATGGTCTTACGAATCCAGCCTTTCTGTTCCTGTTGCCAAGCTTCCAGCCATAGCCCTTGTGCATTGGCGTTCTTATCTTTCCTGAAATTGTATTCGGGGTGAAAGTACATCCGGCGTGCATAAGGCGTATCATAGACAAGCTTAACCTTGCCCTTTTTAATTCCGGACATATTTACCCAAGCGCTTCTCTCCAACTCACCCGTCTGCTTTGGAACAACCTGAGCACTAGCTATTTCGGTCAGCAGGCTTTCCGCCTTACCATTCACCGCCTGTTCCAGAGCACGAAGCGGGGCGCTCTCAATATCACGCATCGCCTTCCGGTTCATTGTCACTTTGACTTTGACCATCTATGCCAACTCCAATTCTGTAGAAAAGACGCTACCATCTGGATGCTGTGGACGTGACGCGCTGAATATAATCCGATCGGTACCGCCAACCCGGACGAAGCCTTCAATCAACTTACCCGGTAATATGTCATCCTTGATGATCACCTTACCTGACAGCGTGACCAAACGGCGCTCCTTATCCAGCTTCTGCCGCATCTTCTCGTCATAACAAGCAAGCCCGTCAAAGATTAGTTCCTCGACAGGCTCACCATTCTCTGAAAGCTCTGTGCGAAACACCTGGACAGGCGTTTTGAGAATCCAGTGCGGAAATGGAAACTTACCTTTCATCAGCAAAGCCCCCTATTCGCCAGCCCTGTAGCCCGTAACAAGCTTGTCACGGCTTCGGTAGTCTTAACCCCTCCGGGGCCATCAACGGCCTTAAAAGACACGCTGACACTCCCAGCAGAGTATCCAGCAAGTGGAAAGTCCAAGTAATCACCATACTGATACTGGAAGTCAGCTTGCTGGCACACCGCCTTAACCACATTCAACCGCTGGAAGGCTGTCAAGCCGTCCAGTTTCGATTGTACGATGCGATTATAGGTCAGGCTGTCTATTTGATCGGATGCCCGGCTAAGAGCCTTATCCAAGTCCTCAGCCGGGATGGTTCCATCTCCATACGTCTCATATTCTTGTGTCGTTACATACGACATGTCTTCACCTACTTGTCATCGGCTGCGGATTTCTTAGCCGCTTCTGCGTCTGAAAGTTGCTTTTTCAGTGTTTTGATTTCCTTGTTGGCATCATCCAATTGTGTTTGCAAGCCCTTCATGGCTTGTGATGTGCCAGAACCAGACTCCGCAACCTGATTTCTCAATTCTTCATTCTCTCTTAGAAGGGCTTCATATTCCTTCCAAGACACCTTTTTACTTGAAGAGTTCTCTACCACCTCAAGCGTATTTCCCGACTGTTCAGCGATATCGTAGCCGAGTTTAAGATAGGTATCCCGGTCAGCATCGTCAATCTTCAACTGTGTATTTCCCTTAACTGCAATCAACATGTGATTTGCCCCTCTCTATTGGCTGTTATTTTTAGGCTTGAACGTTCATTTGGATTGCTGCGGCTTTGCGCTCGATCAAGAACAGATCCGTGTAACGGCGGTTTTGGTACAAATACCCATCACCTTGTGTATGGCTACCTGGCTCCCACAGATAAACCGCACTGTGTTTGATCGGCGCCAACACGCACTCAGGATGAACAAGGATCAAGTTAATCTGTTTTGCACCCACACCCGCCACAGCACCGTTTGTGAAGTCATATACCGTCTTCATACGGCTGGATGGTACGGATTTCAACACAACCTCGTCCAAGCTGCGTACTGCCCGGTCAATCACGCCGCTGTTCTGACCCACGGTGACGATCTGGCGAAGCTTCTCAGCGGATTTCAGCAGCTTCATATAGGTTGGAGTTACGTACATGATCCGGCCTTCCTGTGGTACCTCTGCCTCGTCCATGTTCATCATCATTTCGTCGAACACTTCCAAGGCATTAGCAGCATCCAAAACGGTTGTATCAGGTGTGTAGCCCATCGCCACATAGTCTGCATACATTTTTGAGAAGCGGTATTTATCAAGCTCAGGAATGGCCTGTTCCTTCTCAAAAGTGGCTGTCAGATTAGCAGCAGCAACGACTTGATTCGTTTCATCTACGTTCATTGCGTCAACGAAGAACTCGACGTCACGGTCAAATTCCAAGGTCAGATTCACGAAACTATTGCTCACTGCCTGACGGTTCCAGCCTCCAGAACGGTTGTGGTTCTTATATCCCGCTACATCCAAACTCGGTACCTGGATTGTTTTGGTATTCACCCAGATTGCATTTTGCGTGGTCAGGGCATCGGAAGCCAACTCTTTCGTATACTTTTGCTGCAATGTGGTCAAAAAACTTTCTACATAGTTAAACGCCATGTGTTCATCTCTCCCTTAAATTAGTAAATTGGTTTATTACTTCGTGTCAGCAACCCCGAAAATGTTTGCCAGTTGTTCATTTGTGGCTTGCCCTGTTCCTTGTCCCGGTGTACCAACACGGAAGCCACCAGCACCGCCGTTGCCCCCGCCCCCGCCTGCTTCATCCGGTTTGAACAAGTAAGCGTCCGACTCTTGCAGTCCCTTTAGCTGCTCTTCCAGACCAACCACCTTGTCGTCATCACCGATGACCAACTTGGCCTTGTCGATCATGCCCATAACCACTTTCTCGTTGTGAACCTTACCGTTAAGCGCCGATGTGATGGCGTTACTCATCCGAATATCCTTTAAATCAGATTCGTACTGTTGCTTGGCTGTTGTATTCTCGCTTTGTAACCGGGCAATCTCTGCTTTTAGCGACTCCGAAGCGCCCGCATCCTTACTGAGCGTTTCAAGCTGCGTGTCTCGATCCGTGATGTCCTTCTCTAGCTTCTTCTTCACATCCGCCAGGTCGTTGTACTGCGATTTGGGAACAAAATGTTTTGGGAGCTCCTTGCCTGCATCCGTCACGATCCCATCAATCTTTGAATCATCCAATCCCGCATTCTTCAACAACGTTTTCAGCCAGTCCATTTATCATCAACCTCCATAGATTTATATAGCTGCTCTCCAGCTAGGGGAGTTAACCGATATGCTCCGGTTACTGAGCAGTGAGCTCCAAAAGTCTCATCTGGAGCCCATAAAAAAAGCACCCTCTGCATGAGAAGGTACTAAGTAGGCGGTATCCTGAGTTTTTCACGTTTATAATCGCGGCGTAAGTAATCATGGTCTTTCATATGTTGCCCTAATTGCCCCTGCCATTGTCTGACTTTTGCTTTGTACTTGGCTCTGTTCTCATCATCTACACTGCCCTCGCTGAGCCGTCTGTATTTACGCACCTGACGTTCCATGTACCGCTGTTTCTGCTCCGCCTGATATCTAGCCAAGGCTTTCTCATCATCAGCAGGAGGGGGCAACGTGCTACTACCAGGAATGAACGTGGTCATGTTATGGCGACAGTTCGGATGAAACAACCCCGCTGCAATGGCTCTGCTCAGTAGCGGGTATTTACCATCTGCAGGAGTCCCGCCGCTGTATACATCATCAATGAACACCTTGCCCTGATAGGGCAGACATAGCTTCGAACAGTTACCATGTGACGATATGACCACAGTTCGGATGCCTAACTGATCCCGTTTTGCACCCTCTCCGGCAAACACCGCACGCTGGGAAGATGTACGCAACACCATTTCCGCATAAGAAGCAATGTTCACCCGGCGTCCATTGGCATAGGTGATATTGTCAAACCCCTTCTCCAGAAAGTCCTTCGTTGCCCTATCTATGGCCTGTTCAAGCGAAGCGGCGCCACTGTTCAAATACACTTGGGACTTGAAGATGGTTTGTCTATACACGTCATCTGCCTGCCTTAACATGGCATGACGGGCAATTTGCAGATTGTTTTTGACAGCATCAGCCAAGGCATTTACCCGCTTCTCGTTGATTTTGAAGAAACTGCGGTCTGATCCATCTTCTAGTTCGATTCCAGGCTTCTTACCTGTAATCTTGTTCCACAAGTTCTTAACCGTGTTCTTTACACGATCTGCCCCGCGGCGCCAAGCCCCTTTAACCTCTGCTTCGGCAGCCTGCATCACTTCCGGTTCGTACTTCTTGGATACCCGGTTTATTTCCTTCCGGTACTGCTGTATGTCCTCCAGCTTCCGTTGCTGCCACTGCTCCCATTCCTTGCCTTCCTTTTCCTCGTCAAACTCATGACGTTTTAGGTTGCGTTGCATGGACTTGATCAGATCCATTTCCATGTCCGCGAAGATTTGCCGAATGTCATAATTCTTCATTCAGCATCAACTTCCGACTCTTCATCAGGATCAGTATCCGGTGGGTCATCCCGATTCAGTGCCGGTTCGTCTAAAGTGTATCCCTGCTCTGCTTTTAAGCGCGCCACCTCTTCGGCCTTCTCTTCATCCGTCCAGGTATCACCATACATTTCTTCGACCGCACGCTCTACGCTCATCACACCGAACGTCCGGGCCTTGCCTACCGTCTCCACCACAGCATCGAAGGATGGGCTGGCGTATTCTCCGAACTTAACCGATACGGTGTATTTCCCGACTACATGGCCTTGCATCGTATCATGTACCTTCAATACAGTTTCAACCAGACGGGGCAACACCTCATTCAGCGCATCAATGATCTTGCCACGAGTGTACAGGGTGGCTTTCTCCTTCTCCCGTTGCGCTTCTGCGTTGTCCGTTTTCTTCAAGTCAATGCCCAGCGTGGAAGGTGACATGATGCCCTGCAAGCACATATCCAAAGCGCTGGCATATGACCCCACGAACGCTTCATACAGGATTTGTGGCTGCAGCATCGTAATTTGGTCTTTGGCATCCTCTGCCATTGAGCTACCAATCTTGATGAACTGATTATCAAATGGGTTAGACCTCATCGGTACCCCGGTTTCGGGATTCTTCGGTACCAAGTCATCGGGAATGTACTTTTGCACCCGGCCTGCCCGGATCGCATCCCACCATTGGCTAACCACCTCGTCCAATGCGTCAAAGTTGTCCGACTTACTATCAAACAAGGACTTCCCTCGCCCTTCCCACTTAGAACTGCGGAAGATCATAAGCGGCACAGCCATAATAAACTTGCCATCGTATTCAATGTTCGCCAGTTTAGCCGTATCAGGCAACGTGGTAAGCGGAACGCCTTTGCCGTAAGCATCATAAAGCTGGTACCGGATATATCCCGCCCCATATGTCTCTTCCAAACGGTAATCCTTACCCTTTAGGGTGTAGTCCGTGAAGAAGACTACTTCATGAAGTCTGCCACGGTTCCGTCTGTACTCCACCTGATCCCCACTGTAAAACTCAATAATGGGATATTTCGTGACCGCTGTATCCACGGTGATCTTGTATGCTCCATCCCCCGCTACTAAAGCGTCTATGATGTTTTGACCCAACAACTCAGCAAAATCATTGTCCTCACTGATATCATCCCATGAGGTTTCCTTATCGACCTCAATGGCTTCCAGGTCAGCAACGACGATATCCGATAGACGCTCTGCAATCATGGCAGGCATACCGGAATGGATTTTCCTAATCGTCATGTTGTGGCTGGGTACCGCTGCCCAAAACCTTGCCTTCCCGACAGCGTCCGTTCCTGTCTGCTTATAGAAC
Source organism: Paenibacillus sp. 4624 (assembly GCF_050435065.1). Lineage (NCBI taxonomy): Bacteria > Bacillati > Bacillota > Bacilli > Caryophanales > Paenibacillaceae > Paenibacillus > Paenibacillus sp. 4624. The sequence goes on along the minus strand of NZ_JBNDJR010000022.1, from coordinate 16,035 downwards.
TGATCCAGCTCGGAAGCATCACCCCGGAACCACAGGCGGTTACGCAGTACGTTCGTTCGATATGAGAGCGGTTCTGTGATCGTGACAATTCTGCTCTCAGGTGCTGGGTTAATACGCAGCATCTTCATAACCATATTCTTGATCCACCCCATTTCTATACCTCCAGTCCCTTCTTGAATGGCTGTACGGCGTATTCACTACTATCCAAGCAGTCTACCGGGTAACTTCCGTCATCGGTTCTTACCCATTCGCCTTTCTGGCGCTCTGTCTCGTCCCATGTGGCGTTCTCAATGGCTTCAATCCAGTGTTTCAAATGTGCCATGATCTTGTACCGCCCTTGGTTGATTAGAACGTTCGTCAATCTGATCCGGTCAACGATGCCCTCTTTCTTGTAAGCAGGCACGACCCGGATGTGTATCCCCCGCCGCTTCAACTCATTAGCCAGCGCCTGCCGGAACAGCTTATCAGCAGATTCAGCAAAGATATGAGTACACGACAAAAAAGCCGGATAGGTTTCCGACCACTCTACAATCTTTTCGACAATCTCTTTAGCGTAACGGTCATGTGTATAGCCGTTCTCTTTGCCCTGCTTGTGGTAATAGCCGTCCAGCAGTATGACCTTGCCATATCGTGGCGTGAATCCCGTGAGTGTGGCAACCGTAGCATCAGTGCCCCCAACGTCTATACCGATGGAAAACTCAATGAACCGTTCAGCCAAGATATGCTCTCGGGTAATGATGACATCCTTGACAGTGTAACCCGTGTATATCCGACCTGTAGCCGCTGTGCGTTCTCCCTTAATTTCTGACTTATACCACAAACTGGTCTTGTCATAGGTAAGCAGCAACGCCTTTAGACGGTCATCCGGTATGCTCAGGTTGTCAAACACGGTGAAGTGCTGATAATTGTACCCTGCGTTCTGCCCCTGCTTTAACAACTCATCCTGAAAGTCCAGAATGTCTGCATAGAACCAATGGGCTGGCGGCTTAGGGTTAAGATCAAAGAACAATTGCCGCTTGGTGGATGCCAACGTCCGGTCAAACACTTCCTTTACGAACGATGGATGACACTCGTTGACCTCTGTTACATAGGCGGTACCATAGGAATTACCCTTGATTAGCGCGGCGTTATTAGCCTTACCACCGCCTGCAATGATGACGATCTTCTCACCAGTCTTGGTTTGAATGAAAAGCGCGGCACGATCCTTGTATTCACCTTCTCGGCAACGGCCCTTAAACAGCCATTGCAGACCGAACCCGTTCGAATCTATGGCATTCATCTTGGTTGCTGCCATACTCACCCCAGCGACCAAATGAAGCTTGTCCGGGTGAACCTCCAGACACATAGCATAGGCAATCAGATTAATGATGTTCTTTCCTGCACGTTTGCCGCCCTCGGCTACATTAAGCCAGGAGTCTTGGCAACGCCGGATATACTCCGACTGCTTGGTATTAAACGGTGCATATGGGATCAAGGCCGTATCAGTCATCATCTATCACCCGTTCCGGCACAGGGTTGTTAATCAAGTCTGCCAGTGCGGTGATTTGCTGGTTCAGGTCAAGCTTACTGTTATCTGGAACCTTGCCGCGCATTACGGCAATGCTAGCCTTGATCTGCTCCAAGCGTTGTTTCTGCGCTTCATTCACCTCATCCGGGGTAGCCAGCCGCAAAACGTCTTCATACTTCTTGATACTGCCGCCCAGCGCTGTCCATGCAGCAGCCATGGCTTTCAGGCTGTTCGCTGATCGATCCCATGCAAACTGAAACTCATATTCCTGTTCGGTTACCATTTGTTCAAGCTTAGGCTCTTTCTTCGTACCTGTGTTATGGACTTCAAATTTCTGCTTTTTGATTTCCTTAATCATTTCATCCTTGCCCGTCACATGCTGTGTCTTCAAGGCACGTATGATGTTGGTGAGCTGGATGCGTATGCCCTCCCACAATATATCAAGCGTGGTGAGCTCGGCTGTCGTGTCGTAAATCTCCCGTGTTTCTTCATCATCTGGCAGGAACTTGCGGAACAGACCGTGTTTAACGGCCTTATCATTGCCAATCGGCCCGCCGTGCCCACCTCTATTACCTACCGCGTTCCGGTTACCCTTGGGCGCTCCGGCTCGCGGCTCAGGCTGTTTCTCCCATTCATCAAGGCTTTTCCATTTACGAACAAGCCCATCACTGATTCCAAGCTTTTCAGCAATCTCTTTTGGCTTCATTTCCTTGCCACTGGCGAACCACATTGCCATTGCTTTCTTACGATCCGGGCTTCTCTCTCTAGCCATTACACGTTCACCTCACCTCCAAGTACAATTTATGCACGTTTTATGCACAGACATATGTCTAAAACCCTGAGTTTTGTACATATGTACTTTCCCATGATCACGCCGAAAACCCTGATTTCACGGGCTTTTTGGCACCTAAACGAATTATGTTGATATACATAGTTTATGCATAAACCCGAAAACCCGCGTCATTACTGGATTTTTCACTTTATCGGATTTTGATTATTTCCCGACTTATTGCCTACAAACGGGACGTTTATTCATCGATTATACAGCCGGAATTGAGTTGGTTTTCTTAGAATGAGTCTAAATAGATAAATATCTAATTGTTTTTCTTCAAATCCAACCCAAAATAAAAACCATTTTTGATCCATTTATAACCAATTTAAGTAAGTAGAGTGAAACATAACTCTATTTCTGTTGCACTGGAGAAAGATTAAGAATCCGATAAGATCAAGCTTTGTACCACTCCCCCATTTGAGTGCAACATCAACCGGATTGTGTATAACTCAAACGGCGTATTGCATCATCCATAGCGTCCTGGGTGATACCCAAATACAGCAAAGTGGTCACCATATCCTCATGTCCTAGCATCTCCATTAGTAACGCTAGATTGCGTGGATCGTCGTTATAAAGGTGATAACCCCACGTCTTTCTGAGTGAATGGACACCAATGTCTGTAAGCCCAAAGCGCTTGGCTATTCCACTGATCATTTTATAGGCTGTTATCCTATGAATAGGCTCTCCCACAGCTCCTGTGATCGTCTTCCGTTGTCTGCTGGGGAACAAATAATCATCATCGTCCATATCTTCAATGTAAATCATTAAATCATCGTAGATATCCGGGTGAATGATGAACTTTTTACGTTTGCGCTTCTTACGTTTCCGGTTTTTGGTCTTCTGAGCCACATAATTGATATGCTCCTGATCACGAACCGAAACCACTTTGAGCTGCAATAAGTCAGATACCCGTAATCCACTATGAACGCCCATACTAAAGAAAATGTAATTACGGAAACTGGTCACCTTTAGGTAATTTTTGATTTGTTCAACAATGGCTTTATCCCGAATTGGTTGAACCTCGTTCATACCACCACCTCGATTAAATAAAGATGAAATTTAAAAAAGCGCCTTTATAATAGGCGCTCGTCAATTTAACTAACCTGCAAAAAGCTTTGCAACAATTTTGTCAGTTATTGGTTTTGCAAGGTCAGTACCTTTCTTCCATTGCTCAGAACCTTCGTTGAACAAAGCTTCATTGGTAACCAATGCATCCAGATCAATAGCATCGGCTTTTTTTTCAGTACCCTTGATGAATGCATCAAATGCATTAACAAAATCGTTATGTTCTTCTGCAACAATGCTGGGAACATTCATTCTCAACATTTGTTCTTTACATTCTTTATATTCTTTAAATGAATTTGAGTATGATTCTTTTTTATGCTTAAGCATCTCGAAAGTCGTGGCACTTAAACGATTGACTTCACCAAATTTTTTCGATATTTGTTCGATTTTTTCGCCTATTTTTCCTAACTCTAGAGCATATTTTTTGTACTCTTCTTTCATCTCTATCACCTCCTTATCACCTTCTTTCGACAATTAGGAAGGAATTCCCTCTTCTGGTGTCGAAAGAACTAGGACGAAAGGAGGTCAGGCGCTTGTTTGAACGATTGTATGATGAAATCGGAAAACCACTTTTACTACGCTGTGTTTCCCTTGCTGCTGTACTTGTCTTTTTATACATGATAGCTCAAGCAGTCTCAAATTAAGTCGCTAATGCGGCTTTTTTTCAACACCGACTCCGTGCTACCTGAAGAACCGGCTTACGATTCAGAACTTGATGCTGCATCGGTAGTGATTTCGGTAGATCACGTAAGCGAAGCGGCTTTGTCTTCACAGGCTGCTCATCATATGACTCGATCAGTTCCAGCAGATCAATGACTCCCTGACGCTCCTGAATCGCATTGGCGAAGTTTGCGAAAGATTCGCTCAAGCGTACAAATGCTCGACGCATCTTTTCAAACATGTGCTTATGCCGATCGTTGATCCGATCCGTTTCGCTATTCATTCCTTGCTACCGCAGCATTCGCCCAGAATACAGCCTGTTCCAGATTCGTTTGTGCCAACGATTGCTCACGTGACTTTGGTGTCTGCTCATCGATCAAGCAGGCCAGCTCCTTCGCCTTAGCCCTGATAGCTTCGTATTTGGCTGGCTGACCCTCTTTAGGTGAATGATAGCTGAAATTGTTCTCAATCTGCGGATTCTTCATGATTTCGACCTCCTGAATAGTTTTGCGGAACGCAAAAAAGCCGCCGTATGGCGACTCATGATTAATTGTTGATGTCAGGAAAATTTTCCTGAGCTGTTTGGCTTTTTCTTTCTCCACTGGCCGCTTTGGTCAATGAATGCTCCCTTATACCTTCCCGCTTGTAACTGAAGTATCATTTCATCATCAGGCACATTCATAATTCGAGCAAGTTCATAAGAAGAGTAATAATCTCTGTCGTTAAACTCGAAAGGTATTTGTTCACTCATCTCATAAAAGAAAGTGTACATGTTTTCAGAAGTTATAGGGCCAAGCTTTGCATCCTTGAACAGTTCGTTCCAGTTGTGTTGTGTTAACTCCATCAACGTAATGTTTGTTCCAAATGACCGATGCAATCGACTAATCATTGCAGTATTTAGTGGAGTCTGTATCAATTCACTACATCCATACATATCCAAGGGCAGAAACGGCTTACGAAAAGCAATACTTTCTTGAATAGAGAATCCACGATCAGCCATATCTTTTAAGTGCACCTTGAATTTCTTGTAATCCATGTACATTTATATCACCTTCGCAAATCATGCTGTGTTTTCCATATTCTACAGGTTTAGTTTCCAAAATGTACAATGGTAATTAATTCCTACAATTGATTTTCCCAAGCAGTTGGGAAAACGTAGCCTGCCATGAGAATGAAAAAAAGACGGGGGTAACCTTTGGTATGAAATACCTCTGGTGTTCCTCTCGTCCTATTTCCACAATACAAATATATCATGCCTAAACCAAAACGGCGTGCCAATTTGCGGCCAAAATCCTGCCAAAAATGTTTCACTTAGCGGCCACTTTTTTTTCTTCGATATCGATCGTTTCTAACGGATCAACCAGCACTTCAAGTCGAAGAGATAGCGACAATTTATATATTGCCCTAGCTTTCATTCTACGGAAGGAACGTTCCCCCATATTCATATCAGCACAAACGTTGTAATCAAATACGTCCTCGTCTTCTAAAAATCGCCGCTCGATCAGTTCTCTTTCTTTCCGGCTGAGCTTCTGCAGCGCACGATCCAGCATGATCGAATGTTCCTCCAGCTCTGCTTCCTTATCCACGTTCCAAATAGCTGTGTCCTGTGTTGCCATACTAATTTGATTGGTGCTGCCGTGTTCTCTTGGAGAATAGTTCGGCGTTGTGCCGATTTCCCTGCGTGTCATACCGATCTGCCGATAGATACGGACAGTCTCCAAACGATCCTCCACATTGCGGCGGGTTTGTTCACTGTCCAGCGCCGGCAGACCCAAAGTTAATTGTACAGTTTTCTTTGTCATATAATCCCCTCACCTGTGGTATAATTGGGTGAGTTGTTATGTATCACTAAATCCCCCGCCTGGCCGCCAAGCTCGCGGGGGATTTTTATGTTCAAACTATGATGCCCTGATCCCTCAAACTGAGGAACATTTTATGAAATGCTCTCTTTCGAACCTTTGTGTATGTGTCCTTGGAGATTGGTGGTTCCATATATACCGTGTATACTCTGAGGTCTGTCCGATAGAAGTCAATTAGGTACCGTTCACTAATCAGGTGGCTTTCCACTTCATTGAGAGACTTTACTGCTTCGTCAATAGCTTCCTTAAATGCCTTATACTCCGGGTTGTCAGTCAAACATTTACACATATCGTACTGTTCAAAGACACCCCGCATTACTTTTGCTACTTTTTTATGGTCTACAGTTGGTATGACCGATTTGACTTTCATTTCCTTCCCTCACCCCCTAAACTTTAATCGTGAACGGTAGCTCCATACCTGCAGGAAGTACCCAAAGATGATACATATTCGTTTCATCTACCAGATCTGCGGATGCTGGGAAGACCTCTATAGCAGTTCGTTCTGTTCCCAATAGCTCATTCTTGATTCGCTGTTTCTCTGCCCAAGATATATCTGTACCGCCTACGTTTCTGATACAGGCATGAATGACTTGGCCCCACTCTGTTTCTACAGGTCTTGTCATAACGGCATACTGACCATCCTCGCTACTGTACACCCGGTCCAGCTCCGCAAACCATCCGCTACCAGCTCGCAGACTTTTTGGTGAAGGCCGCCCAATCCACTTTCCCACTGTATTTACTCCCTTCTTTTTCGACTATGAACCTGTCTGATTATTCAACGAATTTCTCAACTTAGCTCTATCAAAATATGATTGAAGGTCGTTACGATTTTTTACAGTGTAATGACGGGCTGATTGTGTTTTGATAATAGACCTGACTTCACGTTTAGCCTGGCTGAAATAATGTATCAGCCCGAGTTTAACCACAACTTCATATAGCGCACGCCACTGCTCATTCTCTTCCTTTGCATGTCTCCGTCTTCTCCTGTTTTCCTGGTACTGCCAAAGAAGTTCTGTAGGGTCTATCTCTTCGGGGCCTAATAGTTCAAATGCATGTGTTAAATCTGCCGCCTCTCCATCGCAAGCTCCTATACTACTTGCGGTGTGATCGAATTGATCTTTGATGTACTTGACCAACTCGTGAAGCTGATTAGCTGCGTCTTTAGGTGATGTTGCTATTGCTGGTTCCATGTTCTCTGTCCTCACTTTCATTGAGCTGCTTACACAGCCCATCGTATTTATCCATGGCAGGTATTCGGCGCGGATCATCAGGAGCAAGAGAGTCGATAAACTCAGCTCCCTTCAAAATCCGGTGTCGCAACCGTTCTTGATAATAATTGACCAGTTCGCGGAAGATGACTTCGAAGTGGTCTAGGATTTCATCCCGTGTTTGATAGATGCACCCCTGACTTTTTAGGCGAATGGCGGTATGTTCGTCCACCTGTCCGTTAATCAAAGCTGTTTCAATATGCTTCACCAAGATTGTTTGGTATTGCATAATGAGTCTCACGTTGTTTTCTAACTCCAGATGTTCTGACGAACCCGACATACTATCCCGCCTTTCTCGTCAATAATCGATTCGTGTAATATCAACAAACTTGCTTAAATTCTTCAAATACGCCATCTCAACAAGTCCCGTACCTGTGTTTCTCCCCTTGGCTACGATGATTTCAACAATATTTCGCTTTTCCGTCTCGGCGTTGTAGTAATCATCCCGATACAAGAAATCAATCTCGTCTGCATCTTGCTCAATGGAACCGGACTCCCGTAGATCGGACATCATTGGACGCTTATCCTGTCGCTGTTCAACGCCCCTGCTGAGCTGAGACAATACCTCTACCGGACAATCATTGTCCCGGGCTATCTGCTTTAAGTAGCGGCTGATATAGGCGATTTCCTGTTCACGGCTTGAGAACTTTTTGCCTGAGTTAATCAACTGCAGATAGTCAATCTGAATGAAAATTTCGCCGTATTCCTTCTTGAGCTGCTTGGTCTTAGCGGCTATCTGCTGAATAGTAATCCCCGGTGTATCGTCAATTACAATAGGTAAGCCGTCCAGAAGCATACGGGCGTTTGTGTAGTCCCCCCATTTTTCTGGACTTAAAAGACCTGTACGAAGCATATTTCCATCAATGTTCCCTATGTTCGCAAGCATCCGTTCGCCCAATTTCTTGCCGGGCATTTCAAGACTGAATATGCCGACTGTCGTACCAGCCTTAGCCGCCGCTTTGGAGTTGTTGAGCATGAAAGCTGTTTTTCCCACCGATGGCCTTGCAGCCACAATGATCAAATCTTGCTTCTGCCTGCCACCTGTAAGCTTGTTCAAGTCATACCCACAAGTGGGCACGCCTGTTATCCCTTTAGATTTACTTCTGGTGTCCAGGTCATCATCATGACCGTCCATTACTTCGCTGATTTTGATCATGCCCCGATCCGAAGGGGAACGTTCTGATAATTCTTCCGCGCCTGCCTTGATACCAGCAATTACTTCTAGTGGGTCTGATGACTCTTCGAGTGCCTGACGTTGTTCCTCAAGCAAACGTAGTGCTTGGCGTTTCAGTCCAAGGCTCTGAACAATTGAAATGTATTCCTTGGCATTGGCTGCCGTAGGTACCGAGTTAACCAGATTGCCAAGATAGTCAATGCCGCCTATATCTTCCGCAACACCCCGCGTTTCCAAATCTGCATAGAGCGTAACCAGGTCAACGGCCTGCTCTAATTCATGCAGGACAATTACCGACTCGAAGATAAGACGGTGCTGTGCAGAAAAATCATGGGGAGTAAGAAGCGCTACAGCAAGTGCTGTGTTATCTCCTGATCGGTCTAGCAGTAGGCTGCCTATCACTGCCTGTTCTGCTTGAACGTTGAAAAGGTTACTCATGGTCGTCACCTGATTTCAGCAGCGGAACGGCGTTTTGTTCCCATGATTCCATAAGAGCAAAACACTGCTGAGTTTCTATCCGAAGAATATCACTTGTCGTTGATGTATTCGCCCTGATATCGGCTATCGTAGGCGGCCACTTTGATGTCTTGATGTGGTGTTTCAAATTTTGAAGTGCTACAGTTTTTGATATATCCGATAGCATCTCTATCCACAAGTTAACGATGTCATCATTCAATTCAACTTGGGGGTATGCCGTAATAATTAGTGACATCAATTCGATTGTTTCCGTTTCTTTCATGTTGACCCTCCTGCATTCGTGAAATTAACAATTCTTTGTTCTGACTGAACCTTTTGTTCTGAATATTTGTAGCTGGAACGTTTGCCGTTTGAACCTGTGGTTCAGTGAAATCAGCATATCGTTCGTTTTTTGGGTTTAAAAAGGTGGAACCATGCATGATGAAATTTGTTTCGGTTTTGTTCAACAAACAATGCTGTGCGTAATGCTGTGAACATTGAATTAAAAGTTCGGGTTTGACCTTTGCTTTTATTGCTCGATCCCACATGTTTTGGGCTGCTTTTTTTGCGGCCTTTTTCGGGTATGAATTCCAGAATGATTCAAAATCAGAAATGACCATATCTTTACTGTCTTTATCTTTTAATGTCTTTAAACTGTCTTTAGAAGCCCCGGAAGACGCGTCCTGTATAGGCTCAATGGATGTTGTGGTTATTGTTTCGATAACTGGCAGTTCTTGTTTTAATAACTCGTTTTCATTTATGGTTATCATTTCAATAACTGCCCCTGTATTTTCCGGTTCTTGTTTTGATAACTCAATACCTAAGTCATTAGTTATTGTATCGATAACTGAAGATTCTCTCTTTTCCGCTTCAGGATCGGTTATCGTTTCGATAACTTGACTCGCCTTGGATTCATTGAGGTTTAACCTGATCAATCCTTTGAATCTGTCATCATCCCACCTTTTTACCAACGTTACTTTCCAAATTTCAAAATCTTCGTTAAATGAGAATTTATTGTTTGAACGATTCCAAGTAATCACTTTGCATTCTTCAAGGAGTTTCAATTCTTTTGTAATGTTCGTTTTCCCGACACCACACAGTTCAAAATCTCTTAGTTGAGGGATGAGGGCGGTCTTGCGATTACAACCGAAGGATAAGCGCCAGACAAAGAACAAAATGTCCTTCTGGCGCTTAGTGAAGTCCCGACGAATGACCTCATCCCATATCTCGTTAGCAATAGTTATGAATCCTTTTCTCCTGCGAGAGTCGGTCACCCGTCTCACCTACTCTTTCTTTCCAAGCTGAATCAATTTATCGGAGTGGCAAAAGTCACATTCAGGAAGTTAAAAAGTGTTTCCTTCATATCCGCTTCACTCTCCTGCTTCCCGAGCCAACGGTAAATACACTGTGCTGTTAAATCCATATACTCATCAAGAGGTACTTGTCCTTTTAACTCACTAAAAATGTGTTCAACGACATCATCCGGATTATCACCGTTTGCTTTCCAGTTAAAGTTTAATGATGTGTATTTGCCCTCATATTCACTGTCTGGTACCCTAGGATGATTCTCCAGCAGTTCAATCAACATCATTGATGCTATTGACATAGGGCATCCCTCCCGTCCTCATACCAGCCACATGTGACTTCTGTTACCATATGCCCTTTATGTTCAACCGGACGAGAAAACCATTTAGCATAATGGTCATATTCTTTTGATGATGCCAGGATGAACGGAACATTCGTTTCAGGATCAATACCAGCATGAGTAGAAATCTCGACGCCGGAAAAATGAGGGATATGCTGAATAACTGTGGCAGTTGTACCAAGCAAGAAATGAAGATACTTTTCCTTCTCATCAGCCGTAATAACTTGAAGCGTAGCGGCTTCTTCCCAAAGCTGGATAGTACGTGAAACACCATGTTTCATAAGGAATTCTTTAGTGACAACTACAAGTTCACGTAAAGTTTCATGACTTAATTCAATTGACATATAAACTCTCTCCCTTTTAGGAGAGCCCTTGCGCTATAGGAAAATATGATGTTATAATGTGCGCGAAGGGACTTCTCCCTTTGATTTTGGTAGCCTTAACCGCCCCGCCAAGAGAGATTAAGGCTCACCATGGATGATTATCTAAGATGACTGACAGAAGCTGTGTACGCCGCTGTGATGGCTGACATGGCTTCTTTTTCGCGCACATCAACAATGGCAAGGATTTGGGCAAGATCGTTATTAATGCGGTCTTGGGTATAGTTCTCTTCATTCGAAATCGTAAAGATGAGGTCTAGGAGTTGTTTTTTCATTTCCCAATAAGCCATAAGTTCTGTGTGCTGATCTGATGTGACTGCTGGAGTTTTTATATTCCATGTTTCTTTTCGAGCCCCCAAGACATTCTCAGCCACTCCTGAATAAATGTGGCATCTGTCGGTACCGTAGAAGGTACAGAGTTTTACAAACTCATCAACAAAAGCCTGGCTTGCGTCGACTTCTAACTCAAGAATACGAGCCGCTGATATACCTGACTTTTCCGCAACTTCTTCGATCTTGTAACCAAAATTTTCCCGCGCTTCTTTCAACGTCAATTTCTGAGCAATAGAGATTCCGTCAGATCCGATCATCAGCGATTAACCCCTTTGTTTTGTTTTTGAATGTTACGTACAATGATGGCATGTTGCAGAGGGTATCCGAACCACAGTCGGGCAAGCTCAGGGAGAGTCATGAACTCACCTTCCCAACATAACCCACAGTTAATACCTGATTTCCGTCACCCAACACTTTCACAGCCTTGATGACTCTTCCTTCACGAATCAGATCGGTCAAGAATTGAAAGGCTTCTTCAAAGTGTTTTGAACCGATATCCATATGGATAACCTTGTCATTAAAATCAGGATCGAATGCTCTGGCTTCATCCAGTACGGCTCGTCTCATTATCACAGTGCTGAATTGTACAGAAAGGCACTCCGACGAAATGATGATGTCGATTGTCTGCTCAGAGATGTCGTAATCAAATCTGTGTGAATTTAAGTTAAATGAAAATTCAGCTTCACCAAGAACAACAATCATTGTTTGGTCTTCTGGAGCACAATCCAAAACACAATCCACACTGACAGGTTGATAATCACTTAATCCCATGATCGGGTCGGCCTGCCCCGCTCTAATTTCTGCACCACACAGCACTTTATGGTTCTGCATAACATTGAACAAGTGAAGTGCGTGTGATGGAGTAGTGTGTTTCCATTCAGTCATGCTTGTTCACTCCTTTGCTTTAATCTTTGGAGAAAATCAAAATACTTGTCATACTTGTAAATCCGTAATACATAGAGATGAGCCAACGTATTATCTACGGCCATCCACCAGTTATGTTCATAACGTTTATAGAAACTGTCTGATTCCATTGTCAGGGCATCAAGCATTAACTTTTCGCAATCATGTCCATCCTCGTAAAGAAACTCAAACCACTGAGACAGCCTTTCAATTCTGCTTGGTTTCGGCAGTATGTTAAGTACAAGCCATTCCACACCGTCTATCCCCTGAGACAGCTTATCAGCAATAATCTGATTTTCCATTTCAAAAGCTGCCTTGTTTTCTTGGTACCAATCAGTAAAATTTTTGATCATCTCAAGTCCCCTTTCCCTTTGATCCTCGTTCCATCACGTTGTTTCAGTTTTGTTACACTGTTCCAGTACACTGTTCCTGAGTGGTAATCCATTCATCCAAAGCGGTTTGCCGGAATCGATAATCCGTTCCAATCTTATAAAACTTGATTTCTCCCCTCTTACACATAAGCTGCAACATACGATCACTACAATTGAGATATGATGCAGCTTCTTGAGTTGTAAATGAGTTATGTTTAAGCCTTTGAACAATCAGCGGTTCAAACTTATCCATCAATCGTTGAAACACATCTTCACTCACTTCCGCTTTAAGTGATTCAATAAAATCCGAAGTGGACAAGATTACACCCCCTCACATCCTTTAATTCCACTTTAAGTTGACTTAAAGGTAAAACTAATCTCTTCATAGTTGATTCCAACCAGATTGGCAAATGCCATAACTTTTCCCAAAGTCATATCAGCAGCATCCTTTTCCCATTTACCAAGGGTTTGTCTGTGTACTCCAAGCTTTATAGCAGTTTCTTTTTGAGAAAAACCTCTCATAACTCTTGCTTGTTTCATAGTTAATTTCTGTTCAACTGGCATTCAACCCAATCCTCCTTTCAGTTGATTTAAGACAATCCTACTCGACTAAAAGTTGAATGTCAACATCATAATTCAACTTTTAGTCCTCTATAAGTTGAATTCATTCGACTTGTCTGTTATACTCACCTTATAGAAATCACAAAGAGCGAGGGATCGAATCTAAATGAATGATCAAGAATATGAATTCGGTATAGCTGAAAACTTAAAAATCCTTAGGAAGCGCTATGGAATTACTCAACAAGAATTAGCTGAGATAGCAGGCGTAACCAATAGTGCAGTTTCGGCTTGGGAAACTGGCGTCAAAGAACCTAGAATGGGGCCTATTGAAAGAATCTCACGTCATTTCAACATAAAAAAGAGTAATTTAATTGAAGTCGGAGGAATGGATCTTATTTCCTTTGATTTGGCAAACACTGTATCAGAACAATTTAAAGGCGAACATTTTTCTAAAGAAGAGATACAGGACATTATCGATTACATTCACTTTGTTAAATCCAAGCGCAAATAAAACTTACATACATATTCATTTTTAAATCATTTATCAGGAACTTGAATTCCTCTCGCACAAAACAGAACGTATATTCTTATTGGAGGTGAACTTTAATATGTACTTTAATTTTTAGTTTCATATAACAACGAAATGAGGAGATTTCAACATGGCTAATTGGATTGATAAAGGTAGCGGAAGGTACAAACTTATTGCTGAGTTGGGCTATGACGCTAAGAACAAACGTATTCGCCGGTCAATGACGATCACCTTGGATCGCAAACCACGTAAAGGTGAATTGGACTTAGAAGCAGCAAGGTTTGAGGAATCAGTAAAAAATGGAGATTGGATCAAACCAAACTTGATGGGTTTTGAAGACTTTATTAAAGAGTGGAAAAAGAATCATGCTGACCTTGTAATGGGAGAATACACACGAAAGATTTACATGTATTTTATCGAAAGCAGGCTCATTCCCACTTTTGGCCGGTATCAGCTTGATAAAATATCAACTATTCAGATCGTTCGTTTTTTCGCAGACTTAAAAGACCCATCCTCCAGACAAGACGGAAAGAACAAGCCCCTTGCAACAAATACCATACTCAATATTTACAAAGCACTAAAGAGTGTTTTCGACATGGCTCATGAATGGCAGATGATCGCAAAGAACCCAATGGAAGGTGTTCGCCGTCCTACGGCCCCGAAATCAGAACAGAGAGAGATTAAACATAGAAAGAAGTCTTACACTCACAAAGAAGCCGAAACAGTAATTACGGCGCTATACAGTGAGCCTGAGAACTGGAGAATGTATTTCATAGGTGTTTTATTGGGCGGGTACCGTAGAGGTGAATACCTTGGCGTCGAGTGGCCAGAAGTCGATTTCGTAAACAATAGGATTTTAGTTGAAAAACAGATCACATTTGATGAGGATGGAAAATCAATAGAGGGTGAACTAAAAGCAGTTGAGCATGAGGGATATGTACCTATGCCTGCCTGGTATATGCAAGAGCTGGCGGCGTTTAAACAGAAGCAGCTACGTGAACGTATGAAGATGCACCCGAATGACTGGAAAGGTGAAAATAAGGATTATGTATTCCGGAATAAATACGGGGCAAAATACTACCCCAATACTCCATCTCTGACTTGGAGAAAGTTTTTGGACAAACACGATCTACCACGAATAAGGCTCCATGACCTTCGTCATACGACAGCCATGTTGCTCCGCAATTACGGTGCCGATCTAAAAGCCATACAAAGTCAACTGAGACACACTAAACTTGCAACCACCTCAGATATATATGTGGAACGGGATGTACATGCTGCAGGAGGAGACAATCATTTTGAAGTTCTAAACCCCAAAAAACCTCTTGGACACCAAATGGACACCACATCATAAGATGTAGTGCCCATTTGTCGAATGATACTATTACGCTCAAACCTTTGCGCCACAAGGGTTTGAGCTTCTTTTTTAGGGAAAGCGGGTGATGGGAATCGAACCCACGCTATTAGCTTGGAAGGCTAAAGTTCTACCATTGAACTACACCCGCATAAACAAAAATCGGGATGACACGATTTGAACATGCGACCCCCTGGTCCCAAACCAGGTGCTCTACCAAGCTGAGCTACATCCCGATATGAAAGGTAATAATGGCGCGCCCTGAGAGATTCGAACTCCCGGCCTTTTGATTCGTAGTCAAACGCTCTATCCAGCTGAGCTAAGGGCGCAAATATTGGAGCGGAAGACGGGAATCGAACCCGCGACCCTCGCCTTGGCAAGGCGATGCTCTACCGCTGAGCCACTTCCGCAAAATAAGGGATGCGCGTGGAGGGACTTGAACCCCCACGTCAAAGACGCTAGATCCTAAGTCTAGTGCGTCTGCCAATTCCGCCACACGCGCATATAGTAAAAGTGAGTCATGAAGGATTCGAACCTTCGACACCCTGATTAAAAGTCAGGTGCTCTACCAACTGAGCTAATGACTCATATTAAATGGCTGGGGATATAGGATTTGAACCTATGCATGACGGAGTCAAAGTCCGTTGCCTTACCGCTTGGCTAATCCCCAAAAGTAGATGGTGGAGGCTGAGGGGATCGAACCCCCGACCCTCTGCTTGTAAGGCAGATGCTCTCCCAGCTGAGCTAAGCCTCCATAGGTATTGCTATGACCCGTAGGGGATTCGAACCCCTGTTACCTCCGTGAAAGGGAGGTGTCTTAACCCCTTGACCAACGGGCCCCATTTGCAGAGCTCTCAACCGGGATCGAACCGGTGACCTCATCCTTACCATGGATGCACTCTACCTACTGAGCTATGAGAGCAAATGGCTCCCCGAACAGGACTCGAACCTGTGACAACTCGATTAACAGTCGAGTGCTCTACCAACTGAGCTATCAGGGAATAATATGCATTTGCAGTGCAAATGCAATTCATCATACAATATCCACATGCAGAGCCTGTTTTCTATGTAAGATGAAAGAGTTCGCTTGGCGGCGTCCTACTCTCCCAGGACCCTGCGGTCCAAGTACCATCGGCGC
>NZ_JBNDJR010000021.1:0-63761 GCF_050435065.1 Paenibacillus sp. 4624 | reverse complement strand
AGCTCATTTTGAATCTGACGAGATTAAAAATCTCATTTGTTCATTCTGCAAGCAGAATGTTTACTCACTCGTTGTTCAGTTTTCAAAGATCAAACTTAATTGATTTATTATTTTTCATGTTGTCGTCATTTCAGCGGCGACTTTTATAATGTAACACATTCACGTTTTCTTTGCAAGCATTTTTTTAACTGTTTTAAATCAAGTCTTATAAATATGCTTGTTCTTGTCAAACGGCTCCTTAAAACGGAACGAAAATTAATTTACCATATAGAGTCGAAAAGGTCAACCCTATTTCGACAAATAGGTAGATCATTCCCTTTAACAACAGGCGAATACAATTAGAGGTGCACGCTCTATCTAGAGAGTACACCTCTAATCCTAATCTTTAAAAATATATGTTCAGCCCAATTTCATAGCTTGGAGTTCTTTAACTTACCGCCTCTTGCATACTTGGATAACTCTTTAGGGGGGGCGAACCTTGCATACATGCGGAATACTGTTTTATACCGACTCGCTATTGCATACTTAATCTCCTGGTCAAGACGATGGTCACTCAGATCGAACAGCATTTCATCCAACTCTTTGCGTAATACATAGTCCAGTTCCTTGCATTCCTTCTCGTTAAATAGCATACCCAGCATTAAGAGTTCTCCTTTTTGTGCATAGCATCTATAGTCACACTCGTCTTTCAGCATCATCTTTTGTTGAACATATCTCTTTTTTTTCTGCGCTGCTGAAACCCGTTTTATTGTTATGGTCAAATTATTGGGAAATTATGAATGCTGGGTATCACAAAATTTCCACAAAGAATTTTAACCTCTCACAAGTGCATATGTGAGTGTGCTCTCAATAACCGCTGCAACGAGAAGTAAGATGACTACCCAAAAGCTTGCCGTTAACGTCATATTCATAAACTCTTTCCACCGGGATCCGATCATAGCTCGTTTATCGCTTCCCAGTTGTGCCAAGCTCCGCACTACTAACCCGCCGAACTTCAATCCAAATGCACAGGCAATAATAATAACCGGGATTTCGATAATGCCATGTGGAAGCAGCCCCTTCACGACAATATCAAAAAAGCTTGCCCCATAATTCATCGTGGTGTGCACTACAAAGCCGAGCACCATCCCGTTAATTATCAGAAAGATGATGGGTAATATCCCGAAAATAACTCCTGCATAGATAACCAGCACACTTTTGATCGCATTGTTAAAAAAGATGAACAAAAAGAAATTCCATTGCACATTACCACCTTGCTCCAACTGTTGACTGACTTGGCGAAGCCCTTCAATCTGGCCTAATAATAACTCTTCCAAGGGGCCTGTACTCAACCAACCTGCTCCTATACCCACTGCAAACAACAAGAATGACCAAATTAAAGCTCCTCTAATCTTACCCATATCACTTATAAATGTACTGAATTTTAGCATAACAACCTCCTACAAACCGAAATGATGGACAAACAAAGATGTAAAACGAATAACTGGACGGTACGAGCATACATTGAAAAGTAAACAAGCATTTCTTTATTGGGAGAGGGGCGCTTAACGAAATGAACTCGTTCTATGTATTCAGCGGCAAAAAGATCAAACGTAATCTGATTGTGCTCGTTGCTGCCATTTTTGCGATTGGTATTATTTATTTGGAAAGTGGCAACGTGTCAGTGTTCTCGGAAGAAGCACCTTCCGCCGTCTACAGTGTGCCAACTGACAAGAAGGTCATTGCACTTACCTTTGACATTAGCTGGGGTGATAAACGAACTGAACCGATTCTTAAAGTTCTTCAGGAGAATAAAGTGCAGAAGGCCACCTTCTTTCTCTCCTCGCCATGGAGCAAGACCCATCCGGAAATTGTTAACGCCATTAAAGATGCAGGATATGAGATTGGTAGTCATGGACATCGGCACGAGAACTATACTAGCCTGACTGAAGAGCAAATCCGCAAGGAAATTTCGACAGCTCACAGCATTTTAACCGATTTAACGGGAAAAGAACCTAATTTGCTGCGATTACCTAATGGAGATTTTGATAAACGCGTGCTTCAGGTTGCGAACAGTCTAAACTATCAGGTTGTACAATGGGATACGGATTCTCTGGATTGGAAAAACCCCGGCGTACAGACCATTGTTGATCGTGTCGTCAGCAAAGCACATCCCGGTGACATTGTCCTGCTGCATGCCAGCGACTCATCGAAGCAAACCCATGAGGCACTTCCAGCCATCATCGACAAATTAAAAAATCAGGGCTATGAATTCGTGACCGTATCCGAGTTGCTCAATCATTCCAGTGTAGAGGGTAAGGAAGTCCGCGATCAAGCCAGCGGCCAATAATACGCAAACAGTTGAAAAAGAGCTAACCTAGTTAGCTCTTTTTGTATTTTTCACAGTTATGGAAACCTTGGAAACCTCGTCCATGAGTATGACCCTTAACTCTTTTATGCCCAACGTTCGTTCAACGACTCGGAGCAGGAGTCACAGCCCCTTCTTTTGAACTATCGACCAGTTTGTGCAGGATTAGCATCTGATATGCATTACACAACAGCAAAGGGATAACAATAAAGATCGTGGCTGCATTAACGTCAATACGGAGTACACCGATCGTTTCCACTGCAGTCACGGCGATCATGAAAAAGAGCGTTGGCACCAGCGCAGAGATATGTGTCTGTTTCACTTTCACGTAAGCGGTAACAATTGCAGTCGCCAAAATGATCAGTCCCAGCACAATGTCCGAGATACGCTCTCGTCCTCCTCCGACAAATAAACGCAAAAACATGATGTCCAGCAAAGCCAGCACAGTCAGCACAATCTGCACAATCTGCCATCCGCGTCTTGGGAATACACCCTTGCCCATATAATTCAAGATGAGATATGCAAAGAAACCCATTTGTGAATATACGCTAATCATCACTCCTGAGCCAAACAGAATCAGAAGATACAACATAAAGTCTGCAATTCCGTTCGTTTTCTCCCCGTTGACCAGCATCATAATCAGTCCCGTTCCTAACGCTCCTGCGGCGCCAATAAGCAAGGCTGTCCAAAACAGGAAAAACCATCTACGTAAATTCAAATGTTTTCCACCCCCGAGAGTTTATTTTACCAACCTTCACAGCAAAAAACCATCATTGCTCAACATATTTCCCCCTTTCCCATCACATACTACATCCAGTATCTAATCAAGGAGGGATTGTACACATGAAACGGCCTATGTGGCAGCTATGCTGCGTTGTATTGGGGCTATCCGTCATGCTTGCCGGCTGCGGTTCAGATCAGAGTTCTTCGCCTCCTCAGGGCAGTTATAAAGAGATGAAAACGATGGTCGTAGATATTTTAAAAAGTGATGAAGGAAAGAAAGCTGTTGAAGAAGCTCTAACGGGTCAAAGCTCCTCTGGAGGCGGTGGAGGCAGCGGGTCAGAAGCAGGCGGCAGCTCTGGTGGTGGATCGGGAACGGTGGGTATGAAAATGTTAATGCCAATGCAATCTTCGGAACAAATACGTATTGCTGTAAAAGATACCATAACCGCTCCGGAATACCAGAAGGAATTCGAGAAAATCATGACCGATCCGCAATTTGCTGGTGAATTCGCCAAAGCGATCAACGGACAAAGTAAACAATTGCATATGCAGCTGATCAAAGATCCGACGTACCAGAAGTCGATTGGGGATATCATGAAATCACCTGAGGTATCCAAAATGTTTATGGATATGACCAAAACCCCGGAATACCGAAAACAAACGATGACCGTTATGCAGGAAGTGATGCAAAATCCTTTGTTTCGTATGGAAGTTCTTACTTTGCTGAAAAAAGTGGTACAAGAAGAACTCCAGCCTAAGACGGAAAGTGGTGGTGGGCAAAAGGGTCAGGACGGGGGAGATGGTGGCAATGGTGATTCTGGAGGTGGAGACTCAGGTGGTGGTGGTGGAAGTTCATAAGACTATGGGCTGATACAAATTCCCCAACAAATAAAATCTTGATGTTGATGCTCCTCCATTTTTAAATTAGAGATGATGTCAAAAAGCCTGCATCCAAAGGACGCAGGCTTTATTTATAAGCACATTAAATTTTAATCACATAAAAAATCTCATTCAAACTTAGACTCCATCGACTTGGCAACCTCGTCATATATTGCCCCTATGGTTGTCTCTGCCTTGTACACAGATGGTGAGAAATCCGGCTCGGAAGGATGGTTATCCGGAGCACCTAATGGAATCTGGGCAAGTAGCACCGTGTGCAAGCTTTCGGCAAGACGTCCGCCCCCTCCACGACCAAAGACATACTCCTTCTCCCCACATTTACCACATTCGTAGTAAGCCATGTTCTCAACTACACCTAATAGCTCATGTTCCGTTTGAATGGCCATCGCTCCAGCACGCGCCGCTACAAAGGCTGCAGTGGCATGTGGAGTCGTCACAATGATCTCTTTGCTCTGTGGTAACATCTGATGCACATCAAGCGCAACATCCCCCGTGCCTGGTGGCAGATCCAGTAGCATATAATCCAGCTCGCCCCACTGAACATCGGTGAAGAACTGACGCAGCATCCGGCCAAGCATTGGTCCACGCCAAATCACCGGATTATTTTCCCGAATGAAGAACCCCATTGACATCACTTTGACGCCAAAACGTTCGACGGGTTGAATCACCCCATCCTCAACGACAGGGTATTCCTCGATCCCCATCATATCCGGGACACTGAAACCATAAATATCAGCATCAATGAGTCCGACTTTCTTTCCTTGACGTGCCAAAGCAGCAGCTAGATTAACGGTGACCGTTGACTTACCTACGCCCCCTTTACCACTAGCTACGGCGATAAAACGAACTCCCGACTCAGGACTTAACAGCTCATGTCCATCCAAACCCGCTGCATGACCTTTTACAAGCACTTCATCCTGATCTTGCTCTTGTTCCACTTGTCCCATGTTTAGGCTCTGACGGTCATGCTCAGACGCTACTCGTGTGCGGATATGTACATCCTTCACTCCATGCTGGGAAAGCAAGTTACGTGCGGCATCCGTTAAAGCGGTTGCATCTTCTGGCCGATTCTCCAGTGTCACCATGCTTAATGCCACATGATGCTCTTTCACCATAATGTCACGAATCCATCCCAGTTCCGTCAAGCTTTGTCCTAGCTGCGGTTCCTGTAATGGCTGTAAAAGTTCAAGTATCTGTTCTTTTGATAACATCAGACAGCACCTCGGTTTTATCTATTGGCATGTGTTAGGTATGCTGTTCCAATTATAGCACTACCTTTCTTCTTATGACTAACTTTTCGGACGTTCACCTGCAGCATATCGGAGAATACCGTTATAAATAGACGCAGCTACTTTCCGTTGATACGTTTCTTCAGCGAGAAGACGAGCCTCTTCGGGATGGGACAAAAAGCCGACCTCGACGAGTGATGACGGGATTTTCAGAGCCTGAAGCAGATAAACGGTACTCACTGTTTTCGCTATACGGTCTGTATTTTCTAAATTCCGAATCATTTCGGCTTGTAACAGATTTGCAAGACCTTCGTTATCAGGATGATTAGGCGTGTAGAAGACTTGTGCGCCACTCCAGCGGTTAGATGGCACACTGTTCATGTGAATGCTGATAAATAAATCCGCCTGTTTATCTTCAATCTGCCTCACTCTCTGTTTGAGATCCTCTGTCTTGCGTCTGGAGTATCCTCTCGTTCCCTCGTCAGCCAAATCCTTATCGATCTCACGAGTCATCACAACAAGAGCTCCTGCCTGTTGCAAATAGTCTCTAACATACAGCGCAATGGACAAGTTGATATCCTTCTCAATAACTCCCTGCCTGCTCACTGCTCCCCCATCTGGCCCTCCATGACCTGCATCAATAGCGATCACCTTACCAGCCAGAGGCAGACTCCAATATCCTGACGTTTTGGCCGAGGGCATTTCATACGAAACTACCGCTACAAACATAGCCAACAAACACAGGCTCAGCATAACCCTCTTCACTGTTTTTAACCGGATCCAGACTACCAGATGTTTCCCCATGTTTTTGCGCATAAAAAAACCACCTCGTCCCTATAAATGACTCTAATCATCTATATGGGACAAGATGGACAAATATAACCTTAGGAATGGACTTGCTCTGCCATACCCTCAATCAACACTTCAGCAACCTCAGGACGTGTAAATTCTGGCGGTGGACATTCACCATTGCGCAACAATCCACGTACCTTGGTTCCCGACAGAGTCATATGATGTTCTTTGTCATGAGGGCAGGTTTTGCTGGAAGCCATATTTCCGCATTTGGTGCAGAAGAAACTGTGTTCGAAGAACAGTGGTGTAATACCCAGTTCCTCCGCCGTAAAATTAGAGAATATCTCTTGTGCTTCATAGGTTCCATAATAATCACCTACACCCGCATGATCACGCCCTACGATAAAGTGGGTGCAGCCATAATTTTTACGTACCATTGCATGGAAAATGGCTTCACGAGGTCCCGCATACCGCATTGCAGCCGGGAATACACCCAGAAACGCACGATCCGCCGGATAATAGTTCTCCAGCAATACCAAGTAGCTCTTCATACGCACATTCGCAGGGACATCATCAGACTTAGTCTCACCCACAAGTGGATTCAAGAAAAGTGCATCAACGATTTCCATTGCACTTTTCTGAATATATTCATGAGCCCGGTGTACAGGGTTACGTGTCTGAAAACCAACCACGGTTCTCCATCCTTTATCCTGGAAAATCTTACGCGTCTGAGCCGGATCATAATAGAAATCTTCAAACTTGGCCGGTTTCGGACGGTTCAACACTTGAATTGGACCTCCTACATATGTTGCAGGACGCTCCAGCAGTTTATTTACACCAGGATGTTCAGGATCATCGGTTTTGAAAACACGGCGTGCTTCCTCTCCCTGATCCACCTTATAGATGCTTTGAACCTCAAGCAGACCGTACGTTACTCCATCCGCTTCACCAACAAGAGCTACCGTTTCACCTTTACGAAGTGAGGCAGCCTGTTGATCATTTACAGCCAGTGTAATCGGTATACTCCATACGGTGCCATCTGCCAAACGCATTCCGGATACGACAGATAGATAATCTTCCTCATTCATGAATCCTTGAAGCGGTGAAAAAGCCCCTACGCCAATCAAATCCAAATCTGAGATTGTCCAGGTATTAATCTGTAATGAGTTCAGGTTTTTGCTTTTCTGCAATAATTGCTCACGTTCTTCTCCTTGTACGATACGCTGCACCAGCGTACCTCCATGAGGCAGAATCGAAGTCATCTTGTCAGCTCCTTATTAAAACATCCGATATTTTAGTGAAAACCACTTTATAATTTTAAAAATGGTTTAATGTAAAAAAACATTTGCACAGTCATTACTCTATTTTATAGCTTATTTATGCAATCCGCACTCCGTTTTATCATTACCAGACCAACGCCCCGCACGAGGATCTTCCCCAGGCATAACTTGACGTGTGCAATGCTCGCATCCGATACTCGGGTAGTTCTGATCATGCAACGGATTGTATGTCACGTTATTGGCACGGATGTACTCCCATACATCCTCATTCGTCCAATGTGCAATAGGATTAAATTTCATCAGACCAAACTTCGTATCATATTCAACCTTCTTGGCATTGGCACGAGTCGGTGCCTGATCTCTACGAATTCCCGTAATCCATGCATCATACTGCGATAGAATACGTGTCAGAGGCTCTACCTTACGAATGTTACAACAAGCATTGGGATCGGATTTCCACAGTTCTTCCCCATGCTGAGCAGCTTGTTCTTCAGGTGTAATTTTTGGCGACACTCTTACAAACTCAAGATTGTACTTTTCTTGCATCCGATCACGGGTATCATATGTTTCCTGGAAATGAAAATCTGTATCCAGATAAAAAACATCAGTAGACGGGCTAATTTTTTGCAACATATCTACAAGTACAACATCTTCTGCACCAAAGCTGCAGGCAAATGTGATATTAGGAAATGTTTCAACCGCGTAGCGAATAATATCCTCTGGACTAGCGCGCTCCAGTTCCTCTGCTTTTGTACGAGCCAGTTCTTCCTTTTCTAACAAGTTCATTGTTCTATTTCCCCCATTCATGATCTACAAACTACAAAAAGCCGACTAATCTAATATGAATTATGTATAGTATAAATCTTTCACTCGGGATGTCAATGCCTGCCATCTGGTAAATTACATCAGTTATACTCACAAAAAAACAACATAATAGCGCACAATTTTTAGTGTTTATTAGGCTTTCAGATGAAATATAGGCAAAACTATACAAAATCTCATGAATGCAACTTTCAAGTGCTCGAGTTCTTAAAGAGCGAAAATCGTTGCTATTGTTGGATTCTTGGGATGAACGATGGAATATTTTTCATCACTAGGAAGCGTATCCTGTCAAAGGACCGTCCTCAATCGGGAATATTGAAAGCCTGAGACTGCAACTCCATCAAATAGCAAAAGTAAGAACCCTTTATCGTATCCATAAAAAAGACTGATAACTCAGACATGAGAAAAATGATATCGATCTGGAGTAATAGTATTAGTGATGAACACAGATAAGATTTTTGCTAACCATAGTTAAGACTAGATTATACAGAGAATCAAGCCATGGAAGGGGATTTGAGGATGGAGGTGTATTAATGAATTTGAATCTCATATGGATTAAGGAGTTAACATAGATATGTATTAGATCATAATTCATGTAAATACAAAACTTTTGTTACATCTATTCTCTTGATTCCCTGTCCGTCTCATCGGGATTCAAGTTGCCTGCCGTAGAGTAAGCAAATGCGCTGGGCAGCCTAGTTAGTTTGTAAAACATAAAAAAGTCCCTGGCCGAAGCCAAGGACTTTGAAAAATCTTAACGTTTGGAGAACTGAGGAGCGCGACGAGCCGCTTTAAGACCGTATTTTTTACGTTCTTTCATACGTGGGTCACGAGTCAGGAATCCTGCTTTTTTCAGGGAAGCACGGTATTCTGGATCTGCCTTAAGCAGAGCGCGGGAGATACCGTGACGGATTGCGCCGGCTTGACCGGAGATTCCGCCACCATGAGCGATAACCAAAACGTCATAGTTAGTGAGCGTTTCTGTCAAAGTCAGTGGTTGTTTTACGATCAGTTTGAGTGTTTCCAAACCAAAGTATTCATTAATATCACGTTTATTGATGACAATGCGTCCTTCACCCGGTACAAGGCGAACACGTGCTACCGAATGTTTACGACGACCTGTCCCATAGTATTGTACTTGTGCCATGAAACTGTCCTCCTTTTAATTAACCGCGAAGTTCGTAAACTTCTGGTTTTTGTGCTGCGTGTGGATGCTCAGTGCCTCTGTACGCTTTAAGTCTCAGCTTCATTTTCTCGCCCATGCGAGTTTTAGGAAGCATACCGCGAACTGCCAATTCCAACATACGTTCAGGTTTGTTTTTAACCATCTCTTCTGCAGTAGTTACTTTCAAACCACCTGGGTGCATCGAGTGACGGTAGTATTTTTTACCTTGCATTTTTTTACCAGTCAATACAATTTTCTCTGCATTGATGATAACAACGAAATCGCCAGTGTCCACATGTGGAGTGAATTGTGGCTTATGTTTGCCGCGGATCAAAGCAGCTGCTTCGCTCGCCAAACGTCCGAGGGTTTTGCCTTCAGCATCAATGATGTGCCATTGGCGCTCAACTTCGTTAGGCTTCGCCATGTACGTAGTACGCATGAAAAGTTCCTCCTTAAATGTTCAAAATCATCATTTTCATTTATCTTCGTTCGTTAAGTGATAACTTTAGGTGTTGATGGATAGTTGTTGCGATGTGAACATCTTAATTGGGGCTGTGGGAAAGCCATTAAGAAAACACAACTTTTATATTACATGATAGGAGACCAAATCGCAAGTATAATTTAAGCATTTTACTCATCAAATTTAATCTTTTTTGTATTCAAGATCCCAGAGCATTAAACCGCAACTAACTGCAGTAGGTCCTGCAGCAGAACGATTGCATGCAGCAATCATATTCGGCACATCAGAGGCTTTCCGTTTGCCCTCTCCGATCTCCAGCAACGTCCCGACAATAATACGCACCATATGTTGCAAAAAGCCGTTACCACTCACATAAATGTGAATGACACCTTGATCGCGAGGATGGTCCCTGCACATTGAACGGTCCACTTCTATCCATGCTTCGTATACCGAACGTACATGATTCTCTTTCTGAGACTTGCGTGAAGCAAAGGAAGTAAAGTCATATGTGCCTATGAAATGACGCAGGCCCTCCTCCATAGCAGTGATGTCCAGCTTGGCATGATGATGATGCTGCAGTCTTCTGTTAAAGACATCCGGGAATTGGTTTGCATTGACCGTATATCGATAGGTTTTCTTTTTCGCCGCATAACGAGAATGAAAATCTAGCGGTACCTCCATTGCATCAATAACAACAATGTCAGATGGCAATCTGGAGTTGAGTGCAATACACCAACGTTCCACTGGAATCTGGGACGCTGTAGGAAAATTGAAGATTTGTCTGCGGGCATGAACGCCTGCATCTGTTCGGCCTGAACCCGTGATTTTCACCGTCTCACCAGTCAACGCACGAATGGCATCCTCAAGGTGGTCCTGAATGGTGTTACCTCCTGGCTGTACTTGAAAGCCGTAGTAGGCCGTGCCATCGTAAGTTACCGTCATACATAAGTTGCGCATATTACCACACCTTTGTTCCATACTATACATAAGCCTATCCCGAACAGCAAAAGAAGCCCCTTACGGAGCTTCATTTACAGCACGAATTCCGGAATGAAGAGAAAAAAAGGGTTTACCCAGAATCTTGGACTCTGTCCCCTTTCCTCATCTCACATCTGTATTACGCGCGGTCTACCAGTTCCAAGTAAACCATAGGCGCTGCGTCACCACGACGAGGTCCCAGTTTCAGGATACGTGTGTATCCGCCTGGACGCTCAGCGTAACGACCGGACAATTCGCTAAACAGTTTTTGGATTGCATCTTGCTCACCATCGATAGTTTCGCGGCGAACATATGCTGCCACTTGGCGACGGGCATGAAGATCTCCCTTTTTCGCTTTAGTGATCAGTTTTTCAGCAATAGAGCGAACCTCTTTTGCTTTCGCTTCAGTTGTCTGAATGCGCTCGTATAAGAACAGGTCGGTTACCAGGTCACGGAACAAAGCTTTACGTGCGCTGGAATTACGGCCCAACTTTTGGTATGCCATTGTTTTCCCTCCTTCACTTCAAGCACTCAGCTGTCTATTCTTCTGTACGTAATCCCAAACCAAGTTCCTCAAGCTTCTCTTGAACTTCTTCCAAAGACTTGCGTCCGAGGTTACGGACTTTCATCATGTCTTCTTCCGTTTTCGTAGTCAGCTCTTGTACGGTATTAATACCAGCACGTTTGAGGCAGTTGTAGGAACGAACAGAGAGATCCAGCTCTTCGATCGTCATTTCGAGTACTTTTTCTTTTTTGTCTTCTTCTTTTTCAACCATGATCTCTGCATCCTTCGCTTCGTCTGTAAGACCCACGAAGAGCATCAGATGCTCGGTCAAAATTTTAGCGCCAAGGCTTACAGCCTCTTCAGGACGAATACTTCCGTCAGTCCAAACTTCCAACGTGAGCTTGTCATAGTTGGTTACTTGGCCTACACGCGTATTTTCCACAGCGTAGTTAACGCGGCTGATCGGGGTGAAGATGGAATCGACAGGGATGACGCCGATCGGCTGGTCATCGCGTTTATTCCGATCTGCCTGGACGTAGCCGCGACCGCGATTGGCAAAAATACGCATGTGAAGTCTCGAACCTGGTCCAAGCGTAGCAATGTGAAGATCCGGGTTAAGGATTTCCACATCGGAATCAGCACGAATGTCTCCAGCCGTGATTGCTCCTTCGCCTTCAGCATCAATCTCGAGCACTTTCTCCTCGTCAGAATGAATTTTGAGCGACAAAGCTTTCAGGTTAAGGATAATCTCTGTAACGTCTTCCATTACGCCAGGAACTGTAGCAAATTCATGCAGAACGCCATCGATTTGAACCGAAGACACTGCCGCACCCGGCAGTGATGAGAGCAGGATTCGGCGAAGCGAGTTTCCAAGCGTCGTACCGTATCCGCGCTCCAGCGGTTCTACTACGAATTTCCCATAGGTGCCATCATCGTTGACGTCTACCGTCTCAATTTTCGGCTTTTCGATTTCTATCACTGCAATACCCCTCCTTCAAAACGTCGGTCCTTTATGAAACATTTACCTTCTCTTGCGAAAACATGTAGTAGTATGCCTAAACAACCATTATTAGCAGATTGTGCCGGAAGTATACCACACGCAGGGGCAAATCTCATTAGACACGACGACGTTTTGGAGGACGGCATCCGTTATGCGGGACTGGAGTTACGTCTTTGATCAGGTTAACTTCAAGACCAGCAGCTTGCAAAGAGCGGATCGCTGCTTCACGGCCTGCGCCTGGTCCTTTAACCATAACCTCAACGGATTTCATCCCATGCTCCATTGCAGCTTTGGCAGCAGCTTCAGCAGCCATTTGTGCAGCAAACGGAGTCGATTTACGGGAACCTCTGTACCCGAGGCCGCCGGAGCTTGCCCACGAAATTGCATTTCCGTGAGGATCCGTAATAGTAACGATAGTGTTATTGAAAGTGGAACGGATATGTGCCACGCCAGATTCAATATTTTTACGGTCACGACGTTTAGTACGTACGACTTTTTTCGGTTTAGCCATTTTCTCTTATCCCCCCTTATTATTTCTTCTTGTTTGCTACAGTACGACGAGGACCTTTACGAGTACGAGCATTCGTTTTCGTACGTTGTCCACGAACAGGCAGACCACGACGATGACGAACTCCACGGTAACAACCGATCTCCGTCAAACGTTTAATATTCAAAGAGATTTCACGACGCAGGTCACCTTCTACTTTGACCTCTTTGTCGATACTTTCACGCAATTTGCTGACTTCATCTTCCGTCAAATCGCGAACACGAGTGTCCGGATTGATGCCTGTAGAGCTCAGAATTTTCTGGGAAGTCGTTTTACCGATTCCGAAAATATAAGTTAAGGCGATCTCAACGCGCTTATCACGTGGCAAATCCACACCAGCTATACGTGCCATTTTACGCTACACCCCCTTCATTAACCTTGTTTTTGTTTGTGTTTTGGATTTTCACAGATAACCATTACATTCCCTTTGCGGCGAATGACTTTGCATTTTTCGCAAATCGGCTTGACCGAAGGTCTTACCTTCATGTGAATTACCTCCTCAAAGTTCTGCTTAGCAAAACCCTCTTCGTAAGCATTGACCTCGTTCTACTATTGTAAAACCGGCTTCGAAGCTTTCGCAAGTTTTGCCGGGCAAAACCCGCTTCATAAGCTTCACAGTTCATTGCAACTGTCTACTACTATTTACGGTAAGTTATACGACCTTTTGTTAGATCATAAGGCGATAACTGAACAACTACTTTGTCTCCAGTCAGGATACGGATGAAGTGCATCCGCAATTTTCCGGAAACGTGAGCGAGAATTTGATGACCATTCTCAAGCTCAACCTTGAACGTTGCATTCGGCAGTGGTTCAAGAACCGTGCCTTCCACTTCAATGACATCTTCCTTGGCCATTAGTCAGTCTCCTTTCTCTTCAGCTTGAATGTTGGTGGATTCCAGAAACGAATGAACCGCATAGCGGAGCTTTCCGTTTGTCACCCGACCACTCTCGTTTAAACTGTTTACAACCTCGCTGCTAATCATCGGTTGAAGTTCAAGATGAAGAACATTCTTCTTCTTGGGTTGGTCAAACTTACGTTTGTCTCCATCCGCGATATATACGAACCTATTGTCTACTATAGCAACAATTACTGCGGCTTGGTCCGCATTGCGGCCTTTACGGATCTTCACAAGTTGACCGAGCTGCGGATTCGACGGATTGTTCATGCCTAATCACCTACGCATTCAGTTTTGTGAAAATTTCCATACCTTCAGGTGTAACTGCTACGGTGTGTTCAAAGTGGGCACATAACGATCCATCAGCTGTAACGACAGTCCAGTTATCTTCCAACGTTTTCACATACCGTCTGCCTGCGTTAACCATTGGCTCAATAGCCAGCACCATACCAGCCTTTAGCCTTGGTCCACGATCAGGAAGACCATAGTTCGGAATCGATGGTTCTTCGTGCAGATTCGCTCCAATGCCGTGACCGACATATTCACGAACGACGGAAAACCCTTCATCTTCGATATATTTCTGAATTGCATGAGATATTGTAAACAAGCGAACGTCTGGTTTTACCAGCGCTAGTCCTGCGTATAATGAAGCCTCGGTAACGTCCAGAAGACGACGAGCTTCTTCTGAAATACGACCGACTGGATAGGTCCAGGCAGAATCTCCATGATACCCTTGGTACTGCGCGCCAATGTCAAACGTAACGATATCGCCCTCGTTCAACTTGCGTTTGCCGGGAAATCCATGTACCAACTCTTCATTCACTGAAGCGCACACACTGGCAGGGAAACCGTTATAACCTTTGAAAGACGGCACAGCTCCTTGACTGCGGATAAATTGATCAGCCATATGGTCAAGTTCACCAGTCGTAATACCAGGAACAATGTGCTCTGCCAAAAGACGATGCGTTTCTGCAACAATTCTCCCAGCTTCCCTCATCAAACCCAGTTCCGTTTCGGACTTACCAATGATCATCAATTAACCTCTCAACAAGGACACGATTTCTTGAGAAACTTGATCGATATCCTGTTCTCCGTCGATTTGACGAAGAAGGCCTTTAGTTTCGTAGAACGTGAGGAGTGGTGCTGTTTTGTTGATATATTCGTCCAAACGAGTGCCTACGCTCTCTTCGTTATCATCAGAGCGCTGGTACAACTCGCCGCCGCATTTATCACAGATACCATCCTGCTTCGGTGGATTAAATACGACATGATAAGTCGAACCACAGTTTTTACAAATACGACGCCCCGTCAAACGAGCGAGCAATTTGTTGCGATCCACTTTCAGGTTGATCACATGATCAAGACCTGAGTTCAGTCGTTCCAGGATGCCATCCAGTGCTTCTGCCTGAGACAGAGTTCTTGGAAATCCATCCAAGAGGAATCCTTCTCTGCAGTCCGACTGTTGCAAACGTTCTTCAACGATGCCGATGGTTACATCATCTGGTACAAGTAATCCTTGATCCATATATTCCTTGGCTTTCAGGCCAATGGGAGTTCCCTGTTTAATCGCAAGGCGAAATGCATCGCCTGTTGAAATATGGGGAATACCGAACTCTTTCACAATGACGTCTGCTTGCGTACCTTTTCCTGCCCCCGGAGGGCCCATGAATAGGATGTTCACGTTATGTCACTCCCTCCAAGACTACCCTACATCAACAAACAGCACAATAGGTGCCGGCAAGTAAATCTTTACTCAACCGGAACCTATTGCCTATTTATTGATAAAACCTTTGTAGTGGCGTTTGATCAATTGGCTTTCGATTTGCTTCATCGTATCCAGCGCAACACCGATAACGATCAGGAGGGAAGTTCCTCCAATTTGCGCTGATTGAGGCAAACCAGAAAGTGCCCCTAAGAATACAGGCAGAACGGAAATGACTGCCAAGAAGATGGCTCCGGCCATTGTCAAACGAGTCATGACACGGGTCAGATATTTCTCGGTTGCTTTACCTGGGCGAATACCCGGAATGTAACCGCCGTTCTTTTTCATATTATCAGCCATCTGCTGTGGATTCATCTGTACAAAAGTATAGAAGAATGTGAATCCGAAGATCATCACGACATACAGCACCATACCAAGTGGTTTGTGTGTAGTCAAGTTTTGACCGATCCACTGTGCCCAACCATGATTAGCCCAGAAGTTGGCAATAATCGTTGGGAACATCAACAGCGATGATGCGAAGATGACAGGGATAACACCAGCTGCATTAATCTTCAGCGGGATATGTGTATTCTGTCCACCGTACATTTTGTTTCCTACGACACGTTTTGCGTACTGAACAGGAATCTTCCGAATCGCCTGTTGAATGTAAATGACCCCGATGATAATCAGCACGATGACAATCGCGATGATTACACCTTTAAGGATGTTCATGAACAATTGATCAGGTTGGATGAAGTCGGACTCGATCGTTTGTTTGATAATGTTAGGCACTGTTGACAGGATACCCGCAAAGATCAAAATCGAGATTCCGTTTCCGATGCCTTTCTCGGTGATCTGCTCACCAAGCCACATCAGGAATGACGTACCGGCCGTAAGTACAATCGCGATCAAGATATAATCAGCAAACGTAGCATTAGGGATCATGTCTG
Source organism: Paenibacillus sp. 4624 (assembly GCF_050435065.1). NCBI lineage: Bacteria > Bacillati > Bacillota > Bacilli > Caryophanales > Paenibacillaceae > Paenibacillus > Paenibacillus sp. 4624. The sequence goes on along the minus strand of NZ_JBNDJR010000021.1, from coordinate 47,465 downwards.
TATTGTACAAGCGGTTAAATCCGATCGACGTACCAAACGCTTGAATCAATGCCAGCCCGATCGTTAAATAACGAGTCAGTTGTGCCGATTTCTTCTTACCTTGTTCACCTTGCTTTGCCCACTCCGCTAATTTAGGAATAACGTCCATGGAAAGCAACTGTACTATGATAGACGCAGTGATGTAAGGAACGATCCCGAGTGCAAATATCGAGAACTGGAACAGTGCTCCACCCGAGAACGTATTGAGAAGTCCAAAAACTTCTTTACCCGCAGAATTTGTCGCTTCGAACACATCTTTGTTAACACCTGGAACGGGAACAAAGGAGCCGATGCGGTAAATGATCAGTACAAAAAGGGTAAATAATACCCTTTTGCGCAGATCCTCAACCCGCCAGATATTCTTTAGGGTCTTGAACATTAAATCACCTCGGTTGTACCGCCGGCAGCTTCAATTTTCTCTACCGCAGATTGAGAAAACTTGTTAGCTTTAACAGTCAGCTTCACAGTGACTTCACCGTTACCCAGGACTTTGATTCCGGATTTAGCGTTTTTAACAACGCCGCTCGTCATCAAGAATTCTGGAGTTACTTCAGTACCCGCAGGCAAACTATTCAGGTCTTCGATATTAACAACTGCATATTCTTTGCGAGTTGGGTTTACGAAACCGCGTTTTGGCAAGCGACGATACAATGGATTTTGTCCACCTTCGAAGCCTGGACGAACACCACCGCCCGAACGAGCGTTTTGTCCTTTATGACCGCGACCTGATGTTTTACCTGTACCACTACTTGGACCGCGACCAACACGTTTGCGTTCTTTACGCGATCCAGGAGATGGTGAGAGCTCATGTAACTTCATCGTTCGTTGCACCTCCTTAAAGATTTGTGGGTGTATACCCGTTTATTAAGCTTCTACTTCTTTGACAGCTACCAAGTGACTTACTTTGTTAATCATACCACGGATGGCAGGATTATCGTTTTGGATCACTTTGCTGTTGATTTTGCGCAATCCCAATGTTTTCACAGTTGTTCTTTGCGTCTCCGGACGTCCGATCAAGCTACGGACGAGGGTAATTTCTAATTTAGCCATGAGAATTCCCTCCTAACCCAGAAGCTCTTCGACGGATTTTCCGCGCAGTTTAGCCACGTCTTCAGCACGCTTCAAACGGGACAAACCTTCCAAAGTCGCATTGACCATGTTCATGGAATTCGAAGAACCCAGAGATTTTGTCAAAATGTCACCTACACCAGCAAGTTCGAGAACCGCACGTACAGGACCACCAGCGATAACACCAGTACCTTCAGATGCTGGTTTCAACAGAACGCGTCCTGCGCCGAACTTACCTGTTACCAAGTGAGGAATCGAAGTTCCTACGAGTGGAACGTGTACAAGGTTTTTCTTAGCATCTTCAATACCTTTGCGAATTGCATCAGGTACTTCGCCCGCTTTACCGATACCCGCTCCAACCCAGCCGTTGCCGTCGCCGACTACAACCAGTGCGCTAAAGCTGAAACGGCGTCCGCCTTTTACTACTTTAGCTACGCGATTAATGTTTACTACTCTTTCAGACAGTTCCAAAGTATTCGGATCTACACGCAAGTCGTTAACCTCCTTTTGAAAAATATCTTAAAACTCAAGTCCTGCTTCACGCGCCGCTTCAGCCAAGGCTGCAATACGACCATGATACAGATATCCGCTACGGTCAAATACGATATTGGAAACACCTTTATCTTTTGCACGTTTAGCAACGAGTTCGCCAACTTTACGAGCAGATTCAACAGATGCACCATTTTTGATGTCAGTGCTCAATTCTTTGTCTACAGTAGACGCGGAAGCGATTGTTACACCAGCTACATCATCGATGATTTGAGCGTACATATGTTTACCAGAACGGAAAACGTTCAAACGAGGACGTGCAGCCGTTCCTTGGATTTTCTTACGAACACGAAGGTGTCTTTTCAGACGAGCCTTGTTTTTATCTGGTTTCGTAATCATCTCAGGGATTCACTCCTTTCAGGTTACCTCGCTGGCTTCATAACAGAAGCCACGGGGTATATTAGAAACAAACGAAGCAAGCAAGCCGAAAGCCGCGAAAAGGCGGTAAGAGAAATCTTATTTCTTCTTACCGGCTTTACCTTCCTTACGGATGATACGCTCGCCTTCATATTTAATACCTTTACCTTTGTACGGCTCAGGTTCACGAACGGAACGAATTTTAGCAGCGTAAGCACCTACGCGCTCTTTATCGATACCGCGAACAATGATTTTCGTATTCGAAGGTACTTCGAATTCGATTCCCGCTTCCGGTGTAATTTCAACCGGGTGAGAGTAACCAACGTTCAGAACGATTTTATCTCCGGATTTGCTTGCACGATATCCGACCCCAACCAACTCCAGAGATTTAGCGAATCCTTCAGTTACGCCACTTACCATGTTGCTGACAACGCTACGCGTTGTGCCATGCAAAGAACGGTGAGTTTTGTTATCGGAAGGACGCACAACTGTAATTTCGTTGTTTTCAACTGTAACCTTCATGTCTTTGTGAAGTTCACGAGTCAAAGTTCCTTTAGGTCCTTTTACCGTGATAACGGTATTGTCCAAAGTGATGTCTACACCACTTGGTACTGTAATTGGTTTGCGACCAATACGAGACATATGTTGCACCTCCTATCTTGTGACGTTATATTACCAAACGTAGCAGACGACTTCTCCGCCGGATTTCGATTGACGAGCTTCTTTATCCGTCATAACACCTTTGGATGTCGAGATAATCGCGATTCCAAGGCCGCCAAGTACACGAGGTACTTCATTGCTTTTCGTGTAAACACGAAGACCTGGTTTACTGATTCTTTTCAGACCAGTGATAACACGCTCGTTATTTTGACCGTATTTCAAGAAAACACGGATAATCCCTTGTTTGTTATCTTCGATAAATTCAGCGTCACGGATGAAACCTTCACGCTTCAGGATATCGGCGATTTGTTTTTTCATTGTCGAAGCAGGCATTTCTACCGTTTCGTGACGAACAGTGTTCGCGTTACGAATACGAGTAAGCATATCTGCAATTGGATCAGACATAGTCATTGTGAGTTAACCTCCTTCCCGTTCAGGACTTTTTACCAGCTTGCTTTTTTCACGCCAGGGATCTGGCCTTTATAAGCTAATTCACGGAAGCAAATTCTGCAAATTTTGAACTTTTGCAGTACCGAATGTGGACGACCGCAACGCTCACAGCGTGTATAAGCACGTACTTTAAACTTTGGTGTACGTTGTTGTTTAACTTTCATCGAAGTTTTTGCCACTTTAGCCTGACACCTCCTAAATAATTTCGGAGAAAAGGGAGTCTTTCCAGACACCCGGAACGTTTATGCCAACATTATTTAACGAAAGGCATTCCCAGTTGCGTAAGCAATTCGCGGGACTCTTCGTCTGTTTTCGCCGTTGTTACGATGACAATATCCATACCGCGGACTTTGTCTACTTTATCATACTCGATCTCTGGGAAGATCAATTGCTCTTTCAGACCCAGAGTGTAGTTACCACGACCATCGAACGCTTTGCTCGATACACCGCGGAAGTCACGTACACGTGGAAGTGTAACGTTGAACAATTTATCGAGGAAGTAATACATACGCTCACCGCGCAATGTTACTTTCACACCGATAGGCATGTTCTCACGCAGTTTGAAACCTGCGATTGATTTTTTCGCACGAGTGATTACAGGTTTTTGACCTGCGATCAGTTGCAAATCGTTTACTGCGGAATCCAACACTTTCGAGTTTTGGACAGCGTCGCCCACACCCATGTTGATAACGATTTTCTCGATTTTCGGCACTTGCATTACCGTTGTATAGTTAAACTTCTGCATCAAAGCAGGAGCGATTTCTTGCAGGTAACGTTCTTTCATTCTTGATGCCATGAATCATAGCCCTCCTTTCTCATTCGGTTCAATTAGTCGATAATTTCTCCGGAACGTTTTGCAACGCGCACTTTCTTACCGTTATCCAACACTTTGTAACCAACACGGGTTACTTTTCCGCTCTTTGGATCGATGTGCATCACGTTGGAAACGTGAATCGGAGCTTCCTTCTCGATAATGCCGCCTTGCGGGTTTTGCTGGTTAGGCTTCTGGTGTTTTTTCACCATGTTAACACCTTCCACAAGGACGCGGTTTTCACGAGGATAAGCAGCGATGACACGGCCTTTTTTACCTTTGTCTTTACCGCTGATCACCATAACCGTATCTTCCTTTTTAACGTGAAGTTTGTTGTTATGGGATTCCAGAACTTTTTTCACTCTTGGCATTTCGTACACCTCCTGTTTCTAAACATCACGAGCTTAATCTATTAGATAACCTCTGGGGCCAAGGAAACGATTTTCATGAAATCTTTCTCGCGAAGTTCACGAGCAACAGGTCCGAAAATACGTGTTCCACGCGGGCTTCTGTCGTCTTTTACAACAACAGCTGCATTTTCATCAAAACCGATGTAGGAACCGTCTTTACGACGTACAGAACGTTTAGTACGAACGACAACCGCTCTAACTACATCACCTTTTTTGACAACGCCGCCTGGTGTTGCTTGTTTTACAGAACAAACGATCAGATCACCGATTTGAGCTGTACGACGTCCCGTACCGCCGAGTACGCGGATACACATCAGTTCCTTCGCACCGGAGTTGTCGGCTACAGTCAAACGTGTAAATGGTTGAATCATTTAGTATTCCTCCTTCCAGCTATGCTGATCATGCAATTAGATGATAACCGCTTTTTCAACGACTTCAGTAAGTCTCCAGCGTTTATCTTTCGAAAGCGGACGAGTCTCCATGATTTTCACCGTGTCACCGATTTTCGCAGTGTTTTCTTCGTCATGCGCTTTGAACTTTTTAGTAACTTTAATGCGTTTATGATACAATTTGTGGTTTTTGTAGGTTTCTACAGCAACAACAATCGTTTTGTCCATTTTATCACTGACAACTTTACCAGTTTGAACTTTACGTGCATTACGCTCTTCGCTCATTGTTGGCCTCCTTCCTGATTACAGACGGAATGTACATCCGACCTCTAATTAACCGATTCCCAGTTCTCTTTCACGGATGATGGTTTTAGCACGAGCTATTTCTTTCCGCACATCACGGATTCGAGTCGGGTTATCCAGCTGACCGGTAGCGAGTTGAAAGCGGAGATTAAAGAGTTCTTCTTTAAATCCGGCAATCTTTTGCTCGATTTCAGCAGAGGTTAGGTTGCGAAATTCACTAGCTTTCATTTGCTTCACCACCCAATTCTTCACGTTTCACGAACTTCGTTTTGATTGGCAGTTTGTGAGCGGCAAGACGCATCGCTTCGCGAGCAATATCCTCCGGTACACCAGCAAGTTCAAACATGATCTTACCTGGTTTCACTACTGCAACCCATTTTTCTACGTTACCTTTACCGCTACCCATCCGAACCTCGAGAGGCTTTTGAGTGATTGGTTTGTCAGGGAAAATTTTGATCCAGACTTTACCACCACGTTTGATGTAACGAGTCATCGCAATACGAGCCGCTTCGATCTGACGGTTCGTAATCCAAGCCGGTTCCGTAGCTTGCAGACCGTATTCGCCAAAGTTCAGCGTAGTTCCGCCTTTTGCTTGGCCTTTCATATGTCCACGTTGTTGCTTACGGTGTTTTACACGTTTTGGTACCAACATGATTAGTTGCCTCCTTCCTTAGCAGCTTGTTTCTTAGCCGTAGGAAGAACCTCTCCACGATAGATCCATACTTTTACGCCGATACGTCCGTAAGTAGTATGAGCCTCTGCAGTACCATAGTCAATGTCAGCACGCAGTGTGTGCAGTGGAACAGTTCCTTCGCTGTAGCCTTCAGAACGTGCAATCTCAGCACCGCCAAGACGTCCGCCTACTTGAGTTTTAATACCTTTAGCACCGGAGCGCATAGTTCTTTGAATAGCTTGTTTCAGAGCACGACGGAAAGAAACACGACGTTCCAATTGTTGTGCAATGCTTTCTGCTACCAGGATCGCGTCCAGGTCTTGGTTCTTAATTTCAGAAATATTGATGTGTACTTTTTTACCGCCAGCAATTTTCGTAATTTGGTTACGAAGATTCTCAACTTCAGATCCACCTTTACCGATTACCATACCTGGTTTCGCTGTGTGAATCGTTACGTTTACGCGGTTAGCCGCTCTCTCAATCTCAACACGAGACATAGCGGAGTCTTTCAATTTATTTTTCAGGAATTCACGAATTTTCACGTCTTCCATCAAAAGATCGCCGAAGTCTTTGCCTGCATACCACTTAGATTCCCAGTCACGGATAACTCCGACACGAAGTCCGACTGGATTTACCTTTTGGCCCACACGTTTTCCCTCCTTCTACTTTTCAGATACCACCAAAGTAATGTGGCTAGTACGTTTGTTAATACGACTTGCACGTCCCATTGCACGAGGGCGGAAACGTTTCATCGTTGGTCCTTGGTTTACGTAAGCTTGCGAGATCACCAAGTTATTAACATCCAAAGAATAATTGTGTTCCGCATTCGCAATAGCGGAGTTAAGCAACTTCTCAACAACTGGAGAAGCGGATTTCGGAGTGTGACGGAGAATGGCAACCGCCTCACCTACTTGCTTGCCGCGAATCAAGTCAACAACGAGTTGAACTTTACGAGGAGCAATCCGGATAAACTTAGCATGTGCTTTTGCTTCCATTGTGTAACCTCCTCTCAAACATTAGAGATGTTCATTTATCTTCTTGTTTTCTTGTCATCATCAGTATGGCCTTTGTACGTACGGGTTGGAGCGAACTCACCCAGTTTGTGTCCGACCATGTCCTCAGTTACATACACTGGCACGTGTTTACGACCGTCGTAAACGCCAAATGTGTGTCCGATGAATTGTGGGAAAATTGTAGAGCGACGGGACCAGGTTTTGATAACGTTCTTCTTGCCTGATGCTTCCATCTCTTCTACCTTCTTGAGCATGTAGCCATCAATGAATGGCCCTTTTTTCAAACTGCGACTCATGTGGAGATCCTCCCTTCAAACATAGCTTTTATGCATCCGTAGATGCCTCACGAAGTTATGCACAGTGTGTATTACTTCGTGCGGCGACGGATGATGTATTTATCAGAAGCTTTATTTTTCTTACGCGTTTTGAAACCAAGAGTAGGTTTACCCCATGGTGACATTGGCGATTTACGTCCGATTGGAGCACGACCTTCACCACCACCGTGAGGGTGATCGTTAGGGTTCATTACCACACCACGAACCTCAGGACGTTGTCCCAACCAACGGCTACGACCGGCTTTACCGATTTTGATAAGCTCGTGGTCTTGGTTACCAACGGATCCGATTGTTGCGCGGCAAACTTTCAAAATACGACGAACTTCTCCGGAAGAGAGACGAACAGAAACGTATTTTTCTTCTTTACCAAGCAATTGAGCTTCTGTACCAGCAGCACGGACCAATTGTCCGCCTTTACCTGGTTTCAACTCGATGTTGTGGATAACGGTACCTACTGGAATGTTTTCAAGCGGCAGTGCGTTACCAATTTTAATGTCTGCGTCAGGACCAGAGAATACTTGATCTCCAACTTTCAGACCTTTAGGTGCGATGATGTAACGTTTCTCACCATCAGCATAGTGAATCAATGCAATGTTGGAAGTACGGTTCGGGTCATACTCAATTGTAGCAACGCGGCCCGGTATTCCATCTTTAGTACGTTTGAAGTCGATGATACGGTATTTACGTTTGTGTCCACCACCGTGGTGACGAACTGTAATTTTACCTTGGTTGTTGCGGCCTGCTTGTTTGCTCAGCGGGGCCAACAACGATTTCTCCGGCTTATCTGTTGTAATTTCCTCAAATGTAGAAACGGACATGTTCCGTCTTGCCGGGGATGTTGGTTTATACTTTTTGATTGGCACTAGTTTTCCCTCCTTACTTCAAAGATTTCAATTATACAGTTTCAAAGAACTCAAGCGATTTGCTGTCTTGCGTCAGTGTTACAAACGCTTTTTTCCATTCGCTTGTATATCCGGAATAACGTCCGTACCGTTTCGGTTTAGCTGGAACACGAAGTGTGTTCACGTTTTTCACTTTCACGCCGAAAATAGCTTCTACCGCTTTTTTGATCTCGGTTTTGTTTGCGCGGATATCGACTTCAAATACATATTTCAAGTCGTTCATCATGTCAGCAGTACGTTCCGTAATAATCGGACGTTTTACAATATCACGAGGATCCTTCATTACGCGAGCACCTCCTCTACCTTCTGAACTGCTTCTTTCGTAATGATCAGTTTGTCGTGCCCAAGCACGTCAAGAACATTAATGCCGTCAGCAGCTACGAATTTCACGCCAGGAATATTCCGTGCGGAAAGAGCTACATTATCATCATAGCTAGGTGCTACGATCAAAGCTTTGCGGCCTACTTTAAGATTATTCAAGATAGCTGCAAATTCTTTAGTTTTAGGCGAGCTCAATGTCAGAGCGTCCAAAACGATAATGTCATTGTCTTGCACTTTGGATGAAAGGGCAGATTTGATCGCCAGACGGCGAACTTTCTTAGGCAGTTTGTACGCATAGCTCCGTGGAGTTGGACCAAATACGATACCGCCGCCTTTCCATTGTGGAGAACGAATCGAACCTTGACGAGCGCGACCTGTACCTTTTTGTTTCCAAGGCTTACGTCCACCGCCACGTACTTCAGAACGTCCTTTTACTTTGTGGGTACCTTGACGAAGGGAAGCGCGTTGCATAAGAACTGCATCGTACAGAACGTGTTGATTCGGCTCAATACCGAATACCGCATCATTCAGTTCAACTTCACCTACTTGGCTACCATCTACATTGTAAACTGATACTTTTGGCATTTTGTGTTCCTCCTTTCTTCAGTGGTTATTTTTTCACCGTTTCTTTGACTTTTACAAGACTGTTCTTCGGTCCAGGAATGGAACCTTTCACGAGGATCACGTTACGTTCAGCGTCTACTTTAACAACCTCAAGACGTTGGATTGTAACCGTATCATGTCCCATGTGTCCTGGCAGGCGTTTGCCTTTAGGAACGCGGTTAGCTTGGATCGAACCCATCGAACCTGGGCCACGGTGGTAACGCGAACCGTGTGACATAGGTCCAGTGCTTTGTCCCCAACGTTTGATAACGCCGGCAAAACCTTTACCCTTAGAAATACCTGTTACGTCAACGAACTCGCCTTCAGCGAAAATGTCAGCTTTCAATTCTTGGCCAACTTCATATTCCGCGATGTTGATGCCGCGAAGCTCACGAACGTAGCGCTTAGGTGCAGTATTCGCTTTTTTAGCGTGTCCTGCTTCTGGCTTGTTAGCATTTTTCTCTTTCTTATCGGAGAAACCGATTTGAACTGCTTCGTAGCCATCGTTCTCAATATCTTTCTTTTGTAAAACAACACAAGGACCTGCTTCGATAACCGTTACTGGAACTACGTTACCTTCAGCGGTAAACACTTGAGTCATTCCAAGTTTTTTTCCTAAGATACCTTTCATGTTGACACCTCTTTTCCTTTATACGTGGTCTTGTTTTGTTGCTATATATTACAATTTAATTTCGATATCTACACCGGACGGCAGATCCAAGCGCATCAAGGCATCCACAGTTTGTGGAGTCGGGTTAACGATATCGATCAAACGCTTATGAGTGCGTTGCTCGAATTGCTCCCGAGAATCCTTGTACTTGTGCACCGCACGAAGAATAGTAATGATTTGTTTTTCAGTAGGAAGCGGAATCGGACCGGATACACCTGCACCCGAACGTTTTGCTGTTTCAACGATTTTCTCCGCGGATTGATCAAGAATTCTGTGGTCGTAAGCTTTCAAACGAATACGAATTTTTTGCTTTGCCATTTTAGTCCCTCCTTCTATCGCCCAATTTTTTATCGGACATACTCCGTGAAAATTTTCTAACCACTCTCCCATGGCAAAGGGGCCGGGTGTGTCAGTAACCTCTCACATCATCGCAACGTCACAAGAACAACATTCATTATTATATAGAAAAGATGGGCATATTGCAAGCATATTTAAAAAAAACATTTAAACTGGTCTTTTCAAAAGAATTGACTCTGTTTAGTACAATGTTCTCCCCAATATCCAGGCTGCCTAACCTATCAATCTATAAGATGAATTTTGTTTATTTTAGATGACGCAGGTTCCGAAACGTTAACATAATAAAAGAGTTCTTTATCCGATGTCGGATAAAGAACTCTTCCGAAGCTTCGTTACAATACAATGTTACTCGTTACAGTACACTGTTGCTTATACTCATTTGGCAAAAGCCAAATTATTTTTGGATCGATGCTACGGAACCCGCACCAACTGTACGTCCACCTTCACGAATAGAGAACTTAGTTCCTTCTTCGATCGCGATAGGAGAAATCAGTTGAACAGTAACCGTGATGTTGTCACCAGGCATTACCATTTCAGTGCCTTCTGGCAAGTTGATGATACCCGTTACGTCAGTTGTACGGAAGTAGAACTGTGGACGGTATCCAGTGAAGAAAGGCTTGTGACGGCCACCCTCTTCTTTAGTCAAAACGTAGATTTGAGCAGTGAATTCTGTGTGTGGTTTAACAGATGCTGGTTTAGCAAGTACTTGACCACGCTCGATTTGAGTACGGTCAACACCACGCAACAATGCACCGATGTTGTCACCCGCTTGTGCGGAATCCAACAATTTACGGAACATCTCAACGCCCGTAACTACGGATTTTTTAGTTTCTTCAGTGATACCAACGATCTCGATCTCTTCGCCGACTTTAACAGTACCACGCTCTACACGACCTGTAGCAACGGTACCACGACCAGTGATGGAGAATACGTCCTCGACAGGCATCAAGAAAGGCTTGTCAGTTTGACGTTCAGGCAGTGGGATGTAAGTGTCGATTTCTTTGAACATCTCAACGATTTTTTGAGCCCACTCACCATCAGGGTTTTGCAGAGCTTCACGAGCGGATCCACGAGTGATTGGAGTGTCATCACCTGGGAACTCGTATTCGTTAAGAAGGTCGCGAACTTCCATCTCAACCAGTTCCAACAACTCTTCGTCTTCAACCATATCACATTTGTTCAAGAAAACAACAATGTAAGGTACGCCTACTTGACGGGAGAGCAAGATGTGCTCACGAGTTTGTGGCATTGGGCCGTCAGCTGCGGATACTACCAGGATAGCTCCGTCCATTTGTGCCGCGCCAGTGATCATGTTTTTAACATAGTCGGCGTGACCTGGGCAGTCTACGTGAGCGTAGTGACGAGTGTCAGTTTCATACTCAACGTGTGAAGTTGAGATTGTGATACCGCGCTCGCGCTCTTCTGGAGCTTTATCGATTTGATCAAAAGCAATTGCCGCACCACCGTAAGTTTTAGACAATACAGTTGTGATTGCAGCAGTCAGAGTTGTTTTACCATGATCGACGTGACCAATAGTACCAATGTTAACGTGTGGTTTATTACGTTCGTATTTAGCCTTTGCCATTTGAACGTGGCCTCCTTAAAATTTATAATTTTATGTTTTCACTGAATGCAGTGCTTCAAACCAGGTTTCAAGCACAAGCATTCAGTGTGAGAAAACTACTCGGTGCCTTTTGTTTTGGCAACGATCTCTTCAGCGATGCTCTTAGGGACTTCTTCATAGTGAGAGAGTTCCATGGAGAACACGCCGCGTCCTTGAGTACCGGAACGAAGAGTTGTAGAGTAACCAAACATCTCAGAGAGAGGTACCTTAGCACGGATGATTTGAGCTCCACTACGGGAATCCATACCTTCAATGCGGCCACGACGGGAATTCAACATACCCATTACGTCACCCATGTACTCTTCTGGAACAGTTACTTCTACTTTCATGATAGGCTCAAGCAGAACTGGACTACATTTGTCTTTCGCTGCTTTCAGCGCCATTGATCCGGCAATTTTAAATGCCATCTCGTTGGAATCGACATCATGGTAAGATCCGTCTACGATAGTAGCCTTAACGTCTACAAGCGGAAAGCCTGCGATAACGCCGTTTTTCATTTGCTCTTCAATCCCTGCCAGTGCAGGTTGAATGTATTCTCTTGGTACGGAACCACCGACAACCTTACTTTCGAACTGGCTGCCTGTACCCGGCTCGAGAGGTTCGAATTCAACCCATACGTGACCGTATTGGCCACGACCACCGGATTGACGTACGAATTTACCTTCAACGCGCGCTGGAGCACGGAATGTTTCGCGGTAAGCTACTTGTGGTTTACCCACAGTAGTGTCCACCTTGAACTCACGACGCATACGGTCGATGATGATATCAAGGTGAAGCTCACCCATACCCGCCAAGATTGTTTGGCCTGTTTCTTCGTCAGTATGAGCGCGAAGAGTTGGATCCTCTTCCGTCAACTTACCGAGAGCTACACCCATTTTATCTTGGTCAGCTTTGGTTTTAGGTTCAACAGCGATTTCGATTACCGGATCAGGGAAATTCATCGATTCCAGGATAACCGGGTGTTTCTCATCACATAGTGTATCACCTGTACCTGTATCTTTCAAACCAACCGCTGCTGCGATATCACCAGAGTAAACTTCAGTGATTTCTTGACGGCTGTTTGCGTGCATTTGAAGGATACGACCGATACGCTCACGTTTGTTTTTAGTTGCATTCAATACATAAGATCCGGATTGAAGTACGCCGGAATATACGCGGAAGAATGTCAATTTACCAACGTAAGGGTCAGTCATGATTTTGAAGGCCAATGCAGAGAATGGCTCTTCATCGGAAGACTTACGAACCGTTTCAGTTCCATCTTCAAGGTGTCCAGTGATAGAAGGAACATCGGTTGGAGCTGGCAAGTAATCGATAACAGCGTCCAACATCAGTTGAACACCTTTGTTACGGTATGATGAACCACAGATAACTGGGAAAATTTTAACTTCTACTACACCTTTACGGAGAGCGCCTTTGATCTCATCAACTGTGATCTCTTCGCCTTCCAGGTATTTCATTGTCAATTCTTCATCCAGCTCTGCAACGCGCTCAATGAGCTCGTTACGCAGTTCTTCAACTTGGTCTGCAAACTCTGCAGGAATTTCGGTTTCTTCAATATCTTGTCCCAGGTCATCTTTGTACATATGAGCCCGTTGTGCAACGATATCGATGATACCTTTGAAATCATTTTCAGCACCGATTGGAAGTTGAATCGCAACAGCGTTCGCTTGAAGGCGATCACGCATGTCAGATACAACGTTCAAGAAGTCAGCACCGATGATATCCATTTTGTTTACATATGCGATACGAGGTACGCCGTACTTATCAGCCTGTCTCCATACAGTTTCAGACTGAGGCTCAACGCCTTCTTTCGCACTGAATACACCTACTGCTCCGTCCAATACACGAAGGGAACGCTCAACTTCAACAGTGAAGTCAACGTGTCCCGGGGTATCAATGATATTTACGCGGTGACCTTTCCAAGCAGCGGTAGTCGCAGCGGATGTAATCGTAATTCCGCGCTCCTGCTCCTGTTCCATCCAGTCCATTGTCGCAGCGCCTTCGTGAACTTCACCGATTTTGTGCGTACGTCCTGTGTAAAACAAGATCCGCTCAGTTGTCGTGGTTTTACCCGCATCAATATGAGCCATGATCCCGATATTACGTGTATTTTTCAAGGAGAACTCTCTAGCCATGAAATGGGTCTCCCTTCAAAATTGAAGTTTATTTTTGTGAACTGAATCCTACCAACGGTAGTGAGCAAACGCTTTGTTCGCTTCAGCCATTTTGTGCGTATCTTCACGTTTTTTAACGGAAGCGCCTGTGTTGTTGGAAGCGTCGATGATCTCAGCCGCCAAACGCTCTTCCATTGTTTTCTCACCGCGGTTGCGGGAGTAGTTCACGAGCCAACGTAATCCCAAAGAAGTACGTCTCTCTGGTTTTACCTCGATTGGTACTTGGTAGTTGGAACCGCCGACACGGCGAGCTTTAACTTCCAGGACTGGCATGATATTTTTAATTGCTGCTTCAAACACTTCCATCGGGTCATTACCCGTACGTTCTTGAATCAACTTGAACGCATTATACAGAATGCTTTGAGCAACACCGCGTTTTCCGTCGAGCATGATGCGGTTGATCAAACGAGTAACCAACTTGGAGTTGTATACCGGATCTGGCAACACGTCTCTTTTCGTAACTGGACCTTTGCGTGGCATGGATATCCCCCTTTCTTTCTTGTTCAGCAGTTCCTGTACCTTCTAGACCTAAGCCAGAAGGCTTTCAGGCAATCTGCTTATCATAATTAGGCTTTTTTAGCTTTTGGACGTTTCGCGCCGTATTTAGAACGAGCTTGCATACGGTTGTTAACACCTGCAGTATCGAGAGCTCCACGAACGATGTGATAACGAACCCCTGCAAGGTCTTTTACTTTACCTCCACGGATCAATACCACACTGTGCTCTTGAAGGTTATGTCCAATTCCCGGGATATAAGCAGTTACCTCGAGACGGTTCGTCAAACGAACACGGGCATATTTACGAAGTGCAGAGTTCGGTTTACGAGGCGTCATTGTACCTACACGAGTGCAGACACCACGTTTTTGTGGGGCACTGATGTTAGTGGATTCACGTTTCAAAGCGTTGAACCCTTTTTGCAAAGCTGGTGATTTTGACTTTTCAACTTTAGCTTGACGTCCTTTACGAACCAGTTGGTTAATAGTTGGCATGTGATTGCCACCCCCTTCCTCAATTATTAATGTTTCTTTACAAACCTTTATCTAAGCCCACAGACCCAGGCGGTTCATAAAAAGACAAATGAAAAGTTTTTGCCTTAGAGAATCCTTAAATGTTCTCGGACAAAAACGTTCCTTACCGTATCATTTTACGACAGCAGCCATCGCTGCTCCCACTCCAATCCCGCACGCTTTGCCGAGATTTTTCATAGTGTCCACTTTCGTGTACTTCACATTGTGTTGTTCACACAAAGCAATGATTTTGGAAGTGAGCTGCGGATCACTATCTTCTGCGACATAGACTTCTGAAGCCATCCCTGTCTGCACTGTCCGCATGGTCTGTTTGGTACCAATCTTGACATGAGCATCTTGCAAGCCTTTTTCATTAGACATCATACATTCCTCCGAATAGGACCAATTACAATCAGCTGCCCACGCACCTTTGATATATTATCATCTAGCGCAAGCATTTGTCAATGTTATTTCAAAAAGTTTTTATAAAGTTTGTGTATATCAGGATTCGTCCGCTTGGATATTACAAACGTCGCTTCCTGACATACACATTCTTTAATTCCTAAGAAAGAGGAAATCTATCTTAGTCTACCGAAACTGGCTCCAATTCTTCTACAGAAGATTGGCCATCTTCAGGCTCAGCAAATTTGATACTGCGGTAACGGTTCATACCCGTACCAGCAGGGATCAACTTACCGATGATAACATTTTCCTTTAGACCGAGCAACTGATCGACTTTACCTTTGATCGCTGCATCTGTCAGTACACGTGTTGTCTCTTGGAACGATGCCGCAGAGAGGAAGGAGTCTGTTTCAAGGGATGCTTTTGTAATACCGAGCAAGATTGGTTTTGCAACCGCAGGCTCTTTATCACTCAGAATCGCAATTTTGTTCGCTCTTTCATACTCATGCGTATCTACAAATGATCCCGGCAACAGCGTTGTATCTCCCGCATCAACGATACGGATTTTACGCAACATTTGACGGATCATAACTTCAACGTGTTTGTCATTGATTTCTACGCCCTGGTTACGGTATACGCGCTGTACTTCCTGCAAAATGTAGTTCTGTACGCCACGTACGCCTTTAATGCGCAACATTTCTTTCGGGTCGATAGAACCGTCTGTCAACTCGTCACCCGCTTCAATTTCCATGCCTTCGCTTACGCGGACACGGGAACCGTAAGTAACAGAGTACACTTTGGATTCTGCTTCGCCTTGAATTTCGATTTCACGACGATCTTTCGCTTCGCGAATCTCTTTAACCACACCGTCAATCTCACTGATCGTTGCTTGACCTTTAGGATTACGGGCCTCAAACAACTCCTGAATACGCGGCAAACCTTGCGTGATGTCGTCTCCGGCTACGCCGCCGGTATGGAACGTACGCATTGTAAGCTGTGTTCCTGGCTCACCAATGGATTGTGCAGCAATGATACCAACCGCTTCACCAATTTCCACGTGTTTACCTGTCGCAAGGTTGCGACCATAACACTTCTTGCAGACACCATGACTTGCACGGCAGCTGAGAACGGAACGGATTTGCAATTTAGTTACGCCAGCTTTGATAATCGCTTCTGCTTTGTCAGAGTCGATCAACTCATTGCGGCCAGCGATAATTTCTTTTGTTTCCGGATGACGGACAGTTTCGAAGCAGTATCTGCCTTCAATACGGTCGTAGAGATCTTCAATAACCTCTTTACCATCCTGGATACGACTAACTGTAAAGCCTTTATCTGTACCACAATCGTCTTCACGCACAATTACGTCTTGGGCTACGTCTACGAGACGACGAGTCAGATAACCTGAGTCGGCTGTACGCAGGGCTGTATCCGCGAGACCTTTACGCGCACCGTGAGTGGAAATAAAGTACTCGAGTACTGTCAGTCCTTCACGGAAGTTCGATTTGATTGGGAGTTCGATAATACGACCAGACGGGTTGGCCATCAGACCACGCATACCACCCAATTGAGTGATTTGTGATTTGTTACCCCGTGCTTTGGAGTCAACCATCATCATAATCGAGTTGTAGCGATCCATGGATTTCATCAGGATATCCGTGATGTCGTCTTTAGATTTTGACCAGATATCAATGATACGGTCATAGCGCTCTTCATTCGTAATCAAACCACGACGATACTGGTTTGTAACGATCTGAGCTTTATCTTCGGACTGTCTGAGGATTTCAAATTTCTCAGGTGGAACGACAACGTCGGACACGGCTACGGTAATACCAGCACGCGTCGAGTACGTGAATCCAAGTTGTTTGATCTTATCCAAAATAACCGCAGTTTCGGTTGTATGATAAATTTCAAAACAACGAGCGATGATGGAACCGAGGTATTCTTTGCCGACACCGCCAGCTTGAGGAGCATTCATAATAGCTTCTCTCAAGTCAGCACCTTTCTCATAAACAAATGAATGATCCGCTGTACCTTGATACAGGTTTGCGCGAGTCGCATCATTGATATAAGGGAAGCTTGCCGGGAAAATTTCATTAAAGATAATTTTGCCGACCGTTGTCAACAACATACCTTTTTGTTGCTCTTCCGTGAAGCTTGTTTTACCAAGTGCTCTAACCGGAATAGCGACACGCGCATGCAGTCCAGCAGTACCCCGTTGGTATGCAGATACAGCCTCATTGACTGTACGCAGAACCATACCTGTACCCTTCTCTTCTTTGTTGTCCATCGTTAGATAGTACGAACCAAGAACCATATCCTGGGAAGGAGTTACAACCGGTTTGCCGTCTTTCGGGTTCAAAATGTTACCTGATGCAAGCATCAGGATACGTGCTTCCGCTTGAGCTTCAGCGGACAATGGAACGTGCACGGCCATTTGGTCACCGTCAAAGTCGGCATTGTATGCCGTACATACGAGCGGGTGAAGACGAATCGCTTTACCTTCAACCAGAATCGGTTCAAACGCCTGAATACCGAGACGGTGAAGCGTAGGGGCACGGTTCAGGAGAACTGGATGCTCCTTAATTACTTCTTCAAGAACATCCCATACTTCAGGACTTACACGCTCAACTTTACGTTTTGCGCTTTTGATGTTGTGGGCTAGCCCTTTATTCACAAGCTCTTTCATCACAAAAGGCTTGAACAGTTCCAGTGCCATGTCTTTAGGCAGACCGCACTGATACATTTTCAGGTAAGGTCCGACAACGATAACGGAACGGCCGGAGTAGTCAACACGTTTACCGAGCAAGTTTTGACGGAAACGTCCTTGTTTACCTTTCAGCATGTGGCTGAGAGATTTCAAAGGACGGTTACCCGGACCTGTAACAGGACGTCCACGACGACCGTTATCGATCAAAGCGTCAACTGCTTCCTGCAACATCCGTTTTTCGTTTTGCACGATGATATCTGGCGCGCCCAGGTCAAGCAGACGTTTCAGACGGTTGTTCCGGTTAATTACACGGCGGTACAGGTCGTTCAAGTCAGACGTAGCAAAACGTCCACCATCCAGTTGTACCATCGGACGAAGTTCCGGCGGAATGACAGGAAGTACATCCATGATCATCCACTCTGGGTTGTTGCCAGAGTTGCGGAATGCTTCGATTACTTCCAAACGTTTAATTGCACGGTTACGACGTTGTCCTTGTGCAGTGCGGAGCTCTTCCTTCAGGAATTCAAGCTCTTTCTCTACATCAAGGTCTTGAAGCAATTTTTTAACTGCTTCTGCACCCATGCCGGCTTGGAAGCCGTATCCGTATTTTTCACGGTAGCTGCGATATTCCTTCTCGGACAACAGCTGTTTTTTCTCCAGTGGAGTTTCTCCTGGATCAGTTACTACATATGATGCAAAATAAATGATCTCTTCGAGAGATCTTGGAGACATATCCAATGCGAGACCCATACGGCTCGGAATACCTTTGAAGTACCAGATATGCGATACCGGAGCAGCAAGCTCAATATGGCCCATCCGTTCACGACGGACTTTCGCACGTGTTACTTCAACGCCACAGCGATCACAGACAACGCCTTTATAACGAACGCGTTTGTATTTACCGCAATGACATTCCCAGTCTTTTGTAGGGCCAAAAATCTTTTCGCAGAACAGCCCTTCTTTTTCCGGTTTCAACGTACGATAGTTGATCGTTTCCGGTTTTTTCACTTCTCCGCGGGACCAAGAACGAATTTTCTCTGGGGAAGCAAGCCCGATCTTCATGTATTCGAAATTGTTGACGTCCAACAAGGAGCAACCCTCCTTAACCTAATTCCTGTATTCTAGGTTACGCTTGCTCCAGCCGAAGCCGGAGCAAAACGTGAGCCTGATGAAAAACGCCGGTCATCATGCGCCCGAAGCGATTATTCCGCTCCGACCTCTGTACCCTCAAGGTTGAGGCTGAGCTTATCGCTCGCAGCGTCATCTTCATCGTCCATTTCTTTCATTTCAATCTCTTGCTCATCTTCACTCAAAATCTTAACGTCCATACCCAAGCTTTGCAGCTCTTTGATCAATACTTTGAACGACTCAGGAACACCTGGTTCCGGTACGTTCTCACCTTTGACAATGGACTCGTACGTTTTCACCCGACCAACAACGTCATCGGATTTAACCGTCAAGATTTCTTGCAGAGTATAAGCGGCACCATATGCCTCAAGCGCCCATACTTCCATCTCTCCGAAACGCTGTCCACCAAATTGGGCTTTACCACCCAGCGGCTGTTGCGTAACAAGTGAGTAAGGACCTGTGGAACGGGCATGGATTTTATCGTCAACCATGTGTGCCAGTTTGATCATGTGCATGACACCAACGGTAACTTCACGTTCAAACTCTTCACCAGTACGGCCATCATACAGGACGGTTTTACCGTTACGTTGCATACCTGCTTCTTCCATTGTATCGAAGACGTCATACTCCTTCGCACCGTCGAATACAGGTGTTGCTACGTGGATACCCAGCTGCATTGCTGCCATACCCAAGTGAACTTCAAGCACTTGACCGATGTTCATACGGGAAGGTACGCCCAGTGGGTTAAGGACGATTTGAACCGGTGTACCGTCTGGCAGGAAAGGCATATCCTCTTCTGGCAAGATGCGGGCCACGACCCCTTTGTTACCATGACGTCCGGCCATCTTATCACCCTCGGAAATTTTCCGTTTTTGGGCAATATAAACACGAACGAGCTGGTTCACACCTGGTGGCAGTTCATCTCCGTTTTCACGGGTAAATACTTTCACGTCAACGACGATACCATCGGTACCGTGAGGTACACGCAAGGATGTATCACGTACTTCACGTGCTTTTTCACCAAAGATTGCATGCAAGAGACGTTCTTCTGCAGTCAGTTCGGTTACGCCTTTTGGTGTAACTTTACCAACGAGAATGTCGCCAGCAGCAATTTCAGCACCGATGCGGATAATACCGCGCTCATCCAGATTACGCAACGCTTCTTCCCCAACGTTAGGGATATCACGTGTGATCTCTTCTGGTCCGAGCTTGGTATCACGAGCTTCCGATTCATATTCCTCGATGTGGATGGATGTGTATACATCTTCTTTAACGAGTTTTTCGCTGAGTAGGATCGCATCCTCATAGTTGTAACCTTCCCATGTCATGAAGGCAACTACTACGTTGCGCCCAAGAGCAAGTTCACCCATTTCCGTCGAAGGACCGTCAGCAAGGATGTCGCCAGCTTTAACAGCAGCGCCTCTTTTTACGATCGGACGTTGGTTGATGCATGTTCCTTGGTTCGAACGCATAAATTTGTGTAATTTATATTTAACGATATCGCCTTTGACTTCTTGACCGTCTACCTCTTCAACACGACGAAGCCAGATCTCGTTCGCGGAGGAACGTTCAATAATTCCGTCATAATCGGCAACAATACATACACCGGAGTCTTTCGCAGCTTTGTGCTCCATACCTGTTCCTACAAGCGGAGCTTTAGGAATCAAGAGTGGAACCGCCTGCCGTTGCATGTTTGATCCCATGAGGGCACGGTTGGAGTCATCGTTCTCAAGGAACGGAATGAGCGCTGTAGCGACCGATACAACCTGCTTAGGTGATACGTCCATGTAGTCCACTCGTTCACTCGGCATCGTAAGGATGTTATCCGACTGTTTGTTGTAACGTACAATGATCGCTTCTTCTGCAAAAGTGCTATCTTCGTTCAGCTTCGCATTCGCCTGAGCGATAACATAGTTGTCCTCTTCGTCTGCTGTCAGGTAATCAATTTGCTCAGTGACAACACCCGTCTTCGGATCAACCCAACGATATGGAGCTTCAATGAAGCCATATTCGTTCACACGCGCAAACGTCGACAAGGAGTTGATCAAACCGATGTTTGGTCCCTCTGGTGTCTCGATCGGGCACATCCGTCCATAGTGGGATGGATGGACGTCACGGACTTCCATGCCGGCACGCTCACGAGTCAAACCGCCCGGTCCGAGTGCGGACAGACGACGTTTATGCGTCAACTCGCCCAGTGGGTTCGTTTGATCCATAAACTGTGACAATTGGGAGCTACCGAAGAACTCTTTAATCGATGCGATTACCGGACGGATGTTGATCAATGCCTGTGGTGTAATGACATTTGCATCCTGGATGGACATTCTTTCACGAACCACACGCTCCATACGGGATAGACCGATACGGAACTGGTTTTGCAAAAGTTCACCCACAGAACGCAGACGACGGTTACCCAGGTGGTCGATATCATCCGTGCTTCCGATGCCGTGCAACAAGTTCAGGAAGTAACTGATGGAAGAGATGATATCCGCTGGCGTGATGTTTTTCACGGACTTGTCAATGTCGCCATTGGCAATCAGCTTAACCACTTTACCATCTTCAATTGGTGAAAACACATCAATGGTTTGCATCGGGATATCATTGGCATCCAAAACGCCGTTGCCCACGTGATATGTGCGGAAGCCGACGCTTTTCTCCAGGTAAGGCATGATTTCGTCGAGCAAACGACGGTCTACCATTTGACCTGCTTCTGCAATGATTTCGCCTGTTTCAGCGTCGATCAAAGACTCAGCCAAACGCTGATTAAACAAACGGTTTTTGATGTGAAGTTTTTTGTTGATTTTGTAACGACCTACGTTTGCAAGGTCATAACGTTTTGGATCAAAGAAACGTGCAACGAGCAAGCTTTTCGCGTTATCCAGCGTTGGTGGCTCGCCTGGACGAAGGCGCTCATAGATCTCGATGAGAGCTTTCTCGGTGGAATCCGTGTTGTCTTTGTCCAGTGTGTTACGGATATATTCGTCATTACCGAGCAAATCCAGAATCTCAGCGTCTGTGCCAAAACCAAGGGAACGCAGGAGAACCGTAACCGGAATTTTACGTGTACGGTCGATCCGGACATAAACAACATCCTTCGCGTCCATCTCCAGCTCCAACCAAGCGCCGCGGTTAGGAATTACTGTAGCGGTATACGTTTTTTTCGCGTTCTTATCTACTTTGGTACTGAAGTAAACGCTAGGAGAGCGAACCAACTGGCTGACAATAACCCGTTCAGCACCATTAATAATAAATGTGCCGGTGCTGGTCATCAGCGGGAAATCTCCCATGAATACTTCCTGCTCTTTGACTTCTCCGGTTTCCTTATTAATGAGCCGGACTTTCACCCGAAGTGGTGCTGCATAAGTAACGTCACGCTCTTTCGCGTCGTCTACTGTATACTTCGGTTCTCCGAGACTGTAATCGATAAATTCCAAAATCAAGTTACCTGTAAAATCCTGGATCGGCGAGATATCCTGGAACATTTCGCGCAACCCTTCCTCCAAAAACCAATCATACGATTTTTGTTGGATTTCAATCAGGTTCGGAACTTCGAGTATCTCGTTAATTCGTGCATAACTGCGCCGAGTGCGTCGACCATATTGAACAAGATGTCCTGCCAACTTAAACTCACCCCTCAATGTCTACTCACTTTAAAAATTTCGTTGCGAACCTCTGTTTGTAACCTTATAATGGTACACATACAGAGCAAAGCAATGCACCCGCAAATAAAGAAAAGCCCTTACTCGAAATGTCGTTCGATAAAAGAGCAACTTTGATCGGCGGATGTCTTTCCAAATCATTCTTATCCCCAGTTTGCCCAAAATGTACATATTATACGCCAAACATAGGCATAATAAGCCCGGTTCGGCGTAAAAAAAGGTTGACATTTTTAGTTAGCTAAAGCCAAGTAGGGCATCTTAATACTGACATTTTACAACTATACCACGGCTTGAATTTCAAGTCAATAGTCCTATTGCAAAAAAAATGATCCCCTGCTTACTTTACAAATTCGAATGAACCTCTCACAGTTCCTCTACTCTTCTTTCACCGCTTTGAAAATTCGGTAGCCCTTATCCTTCGTCACTTCTTCCACTCGTGTAAACAACGATTCCAACTTCGCTTTCGCAGAAGGTGCACCTTGTTTCTTTTGAATAACAATCCATAACGATCCGCCTACCTTCAAATGGTCATACGCCTGCTCAAAGATCGTGTGAACCGTTTCTTTGCCAGCTCGAATTGGAGGATTAGTTAAGATCACATCGAAATCCTGCTGCTTTACTTCAGTCAGTAGATTGCTCTGCAGTATAGTAACATTGGCAATGCCATTCCCTCTGGCATTTTCTTTGGAAAGCTCAATCGCTCTTTCGTTGATGTCGATCATGGTGACATGCCCATCCGGTACAAGTTTTGCCGCTGTAAGCCCGATTGGCCCGTAACCACATCCCACATCGAGAACATGAGCGCCTGACGGCAGTTCCATCGCATCAATCAATACCCTGCTGCCATAATCGATTCCATTTTTGGAAAAAACACCAGCATCCGTCACCAATCGCAGACTCATTCCGCGAAGTACCGTTTCCGCAGCCTTGCGATCATGTGCTACTTGTGGTTTGTCCGAATAATAATGATTGGACATGCACTCACTCACTTTCCACAGTTACAGTTACATTTACAGCAACAAACCCCTTGATATAAGTCAAGGGGTTTGTTGTTTTATTCATTCAGCTTGGATAAGCTAAATTATTTAACTTCGATTGTAGCGCCAGCTTCTTCAAGCTTAGCTTTGATTGTTTCTGCTTCTTCTTTAGAAACTTTTTCTTTCAATGCTTTTGGAGCGTTGTCAACTACTTCTTTAGCTTCTTTCAAGCCAAGACCAGTGATTTCGCGAACTGCTTTGATAACGTTGATTTTGGAAGCGCCAGCGCTTGCCAAGATTACGTCGAACTCGGATTGCTCAGCTTCAGCTGCAGCAGCGCCGCCACCTACAGCAGCTACTGGAGCTGCAGCAGTTACGCCGAATTCTTCTTCGATTGCTTTAACAAGATCGTTCAGTTCCAGTACAGTCATGCCTTTGATTGCTTCCAAGATTTGCTCTTTACTCATGATTGAACCTCCATATATAATTTTATTTTTTGTATTCCATTACTGTTAGGCAGTATTCAGATCAAGTAGCTTATGCGCCTTGTTCTTCTTTGTCTGCAACAGCTTTAACCGCAAGCGCGAAGTTGCGCACTGGCGCTTGAAGCACGCTGAGGAGCATAGAGAGGAGACCTTCGCGTGATGGCAGTTCTGCCAACGCTTTAACTTCTTCTTCTCCAATTACGCGACCTTCTACGACAGCACCTTTCAATTTCAGTGCATCGTTCTTTTTCGCGAAGTCGTTCAGAATTTTGGCTGGAGCTACAGCATCTTCTCCGCTGAATGCAATCGCAGTAGGACCTGTCAGAACGCTATCGAGTTCTGTCAATTCTGCTGCTGCAGTTGCACGGCGAAGCAATGTGTTTTTCAGCACTTGGAATTCGATTCCGGCTTCACGAAGCTGCTTGCGCAGTTCAGTAGCTTGGGCAACGTTCAATCCGCGGTAGTCAACAACAACGGTTGTCACGCTTTCGCGCAATTTTGCTGTTACAACATCAACGGACTCTTGTTTTGCTTGAATCACTTTTGCGTTTGCCAATCTGTACACCTCCTGATCAAATTTATCCCATTAAGAAAAGCCTCCGTAGAATCACGAAGGCTTGATATATACTCGCAACCGATTTGCATCGTTCAAGTTGTATAATCACACCTCGGTAGGAAATTAAGCCACAGGGCACCTACTGTCTACGGCAAGCATATTCAAATGTCAACGGTCAGTCACTCGGACTCACAACTTTTATAGAATATCAGAACAGGGCGAACCTGTCAAGAACATTTTATCTAAAAGCTGCTGCGTTCACGCGTGCGCCAGGGCCCATCGTAGAAGAAAGACTTACGTTCTTCAGATAAACACCTTTAGATGCCGCCGGTTTAGCACGGTTCAGAGCATCCATGAGAGCTTTGAGGTTCTCATTCAATTGCTCGGAAGAGAAAGAAGCTTTACCGATCGGTGCATGAATTTGACCTGCACGATCCAGACGATATTCGATTTTACCGGCTTTGATTTCTTGAACAGCCTTAGTTACATCGAAAGTTACCGTTCCGGCTTTAGGGTTAGGCATCAGGCCTTTACCGCCGAGCAGACGGCCCAATTTACCTACTTCACTCATCATATCCGGTGTCGCTACGCAGACGTCGAATTCGAACCAGCCTTGTTGGATTTTGTTGATCATGTCTGCATCACCAACATAGTCCGCGCCAGCCGCTTCCGCTTCTTTCGCTTTGTCACCTTTTGCAAATACCAATACGCGTTGTGTTTTACCTGTACCGTGTGGCAAGACAACAACACCACGTACTGCCTGGTCTTGCTTACGAGGGTCTACACCCAAACGAACTGCTGCTTCGATAGTCTCATCGAATTTTGCAGTAGCTGCCTTTTTCACAAGCTCTACAGCTTCTGAAGGCTCGTAAGTCGCTTCGCTGTCGATCAGCTTAGCAGCTTCCAGGTATTTTTTACCGTGTTTAGCCATGTTTTATTCCTCCTTTGTGGTTTTAGCGGATATACCTCCCACATTGACCGGCCGCGAATCGGCCGGCTTTACGAAGCCATGTTTCGTGTGAAAATTAGTCTTCGATGGTGATACCCATGCTGCGGGCAGTACCTTCAACCATACGCATTGCGGACTCAACGTCAGCAGCATTCAGGTCAGGCATTTTTGTTTCCGCGATTTGACGTACCGCATCACGTTTAACGGTAGCAACTTTTTTCTTATTCGGCTCGCCGGATCCTTTTTCAACTTTCGCTGCCACTTTCAACAGAACTGCTGCAGGTGGAGTTTTAGTGATGAATGTAAAGGAACGGTCCTCGAATACAGAAATTTCAACTGGAATGATCAATCCTGCTTGATCAGCTGTACGAGCGTTGAATTCTTTACAGAATGCCATGATGTTGACACCTGCTTGACCCAATGCCGGACCTACTGGTGGTGCTGGATTTGCTTTACCTGCTGGAATCTGCAGTTTTACCATTTTGATTACCTTTTTTGCCATGATAGACACCTCCTTGCAAAATAGTGGTTAACGGGCCTCACAGCCCTCCCACAAGAAACTTGAAGAAACTATATCTTCTCCACTTGGGTGTATTCCAACTCAAGCGGTGTTTCCCGTCCAAACATGTTAACGTGTACCTTGAGCTTGCTCTTGTCTACCAAAATCTCTTCCACGGAGCCCACAAAATTCGCAAAAGGACCGACTTTAATGCGTACGGATTCCTTAATATCGAATTCAATTTTAGGCTTAGGTTCAACCATACCCATGTGCTTCAGAATTTGTTCCACTTCTTCTGGCAACAAGGCTGTTGGTTTGGAACCGGAACCTGTCGAACCGACAAAGCCGGTAACACCTGGTGTATTGCGAACAACATACCAAGAATCATCCGTCTGAACCATTTCGACCAAGACATAACCGGGGTAAACTTTACGCATAACGGTCTTTTTCTTACCGTCTTTGTTTACCACTTCTTCTTCCATCGGAACAAGAACGCGGAAAATCTTGTCTTCCATGCCCATGGACTCTACGCGTTTTTCCAAATTGGCTTTGACCTTATTTTCATACCCTGAGTAGGTATGAACGACGTACCATCTTTTTTCCATATCAAGCCACCTGGGACCCTTCTTAAATAATCGCTTCGATCACAGCGGAGATGCCGATATCTACGACCCAAAAAAACAGCGTCATAACCACAACAGTACCAAGTACGATTAACGTGTAGTTCGTCAGCTCTTTACGATTAGGCCAGCGAACCTTTTTAAGTTCAGCCCAGCTTTCAGAGAAAAAGGAAATCAGAGATTTGAAACTACGTTTCACGCCGACTACACCTCCAAAAAACTATCTGGTTTCGCGATGAGAAGTCTGCTCGTTACAAAACTTGCAAAATTTCTTCATCTCCATGCGGTCGGGGTGATTACGCTTGTTTTTTGTCGTAGTGTAATTTCTTTGTTTGCAGTTCGTACAAGCCAAAGTAATAATTACCCGCATGATGTACACCTCCCGAAGACTTCCACATTGAAGCAGAGTCTCTAAATTGATCCTGAAAAAAAAGCCGTAAAATAGGCCTACCTAAAACACTTTATCACAAGGGTATAAGCATGTCAACGAAAGAATAACCTTTCGTAGATGGGTATTAATTCCGCACAAAACGCAACGTATCTCTCATCTCTGATTTTTTCACTGCTCCAGTATGAACCGAGCGATTACTATTATTTATCAAACCTTAACAATATAAACTACAGACAATAAAAAAAGACTCAAACACCGAGCCTTTTCCATCAACGACAACAACCTTTGTTCAATTATCTCGAACTTCCAGGTACTTTTCAAGTTTGCGCTTTACACGCTGCAATGCATTATCGATAGATTTTACATGACGATCCAAATCCACTGCAATCTCTTGATAAGATCTCCCGTCAAGGTACAACATCAGTACTTTACGTTCCAGGTCACTCAAAATCTCGGACATTTTATCTTCCAGGCCTACGAACTCCTCCTGGTTAATAATCAATTCTTCCGGATCACTGACCTGAGTTCCACAAATCACATCGAGTAACGTACGATCAGACTCTTCATCATAAATGGGCTTGTCCAGAGATACATAAGAATTAAGCGGAATATGCTTCTGACGTGTGGCTGTCTTGATCGCCGTAATAATCTGTCGCGTAATGCACAGTTCGGCAAATGCCTTGAAAGAAGCAAGCTTGTCCCCTTTGAAATCACGAATGGATTTGTAAAGGCCAATCATTCCTTCTTGAATAATATCTTCCCGGTCAGCTCCGATCAAAAAATAAGATCTTGCCTTGGCGCGTACAAAGTTGCGATACTTGTTGATCAAAAACTCCAGCGCTTCGCTCTCGCCTTCACGGACCGCTTCGACAATGTCTTCGTCACTTTGGTAATCATACTTGGATAACATGATATCTTTGAGGTCGACACTCACAGACAATCCCTCCGGCTGCAACGCAAGGTACCCCGTTACTCTACTCTATGAAATATACGAACAGTATATATGATGGTACCTCCCACCGTCAACCACGGCATCCCTAAAAAAGAATAGCTATAACATAATTGTCAATAGTTTCAATATTGTAAAATTTGTAAGAAACCCGCTGTCAGCCTCTTCTCCAGCGTTCAAATTGCTTTAATACATCCGGGCTTAATTTGCCCCCGATTGTATTCCGTGTCGATCTTGCCCGATCCTCTGCAACCCGTTGTTGCAATTCTTTTTCATTTTGTTCCACTTCAATCAGCAGTTCTCTGGCAGATATACGCAGTGCTCCCTGTCCAAAGATGACATGTTGCTCTACCATATCGCTGGTTGCTACATAGATTTGGCGTCTTCGCATGCTTAGTTCCCGAACGAGTCTCTCGATACATTCGTCTGCCGTCTCTTTTTCCTTCGTAAAATGAACTTGAACTTTGCTCTGTGTAAAGGATTTACCGAGTCCTGGCACAAGGTAGGCGTCAAACACAACAATGACTCGGCGACCGGAGAAAGCCTGATAGTCCGCAAGCCGGAAGAGTAGCCTATTCCGCGCCTCTTCCAACCCACTTTCGGCTAGTTTGGATAATTCCGGCCAGCCGCCAATCATGTTATACCCGTCTACAAGAAGCACATCACGGGAATCAGCCATATCATCTATTCCTGCTCTTGGCGAGCACGAAGCACCTCATACATAACAACACCAGCTGCCACAGAGGCATTCAGGGAATTAATCTGACCTTGCATAGGCAATTTAACCAGCACATCGCATTTCTCGCGAATAAGTCGTCCCATACCTTTATTTTCATTCCCGATGACGAGTGCAACCGGCCCTGTAAATACCCCATTGCCAAATACACCTTCACGCGCGGTAACATCCGTACCTACAACCCATACGCCTTCTTCCTTCAAACGATCAATTGTCTGCGCCAGATTGCTTACACGAGCGACTGGAACATACTCTGCTGCACCTGCCGATGTCTTAGACACCGTTGCAGTGACAGAGGCTGAACGCCGTTTAGGAACAATGACGCCGTGAGCTCCTGTGCAATCCGCTGTACGCAAGATGGAACCCAAATTATGAGGGTCTTCAATCTCATCCAGCAAAATTAAAAACGGATGTTCATTTTTAGATTTGGCTGCTTCCAGAATATCTTCAACCTCAGCATAGGCATAAGGTGCTGCCTGAGCAACTACACCTTGATGTTGGATACCAGGAACCGTCTGATCCAGCTTGCGCTTGTCCACATGCTGAATGACAATCCCTTGTTTTTTGGCTTCCGCAATAATCGGTTGCGTCAAATGTTTCTGAGCCGTATCAGCAATCCATATTTTATTAATGGTCCGGCCTGATCGCAACGCCTCCGTTACGGAGTGTTTACCGGCAATCCATTCTTCTTCCATCCTCATTCGTTCCTCTCTGTATTGCTTATTATATATATTTCAACCCTGAAGCTATTTTGACGTTGATGCAGATGCTTGCTCCGCCATCTCAATGCCCAGCCCGATCAGTTGAATCATGCGATCATGCTGACTACTGCTATACAGATAACCGATCAGACATTCAAACGCCGTTGCATGTCTGTACTCCAGCACATCTGCATTTTTGGGAACACTGCCCGATTTGGCATTCCGCCCTTGCCGCACCACATCCTGCTCTTCTTCTGTCAGTTCAGCCTCAATACTTGTCAGTATGCGGCTTTGTGCTTTGGCAGATACCAGTTTGGTTGCACTGCGGTGCAGATGGTTAGGACGCATGTTCGCTTTGGATAACAGATACTGTCTCACGGCAACCTCATATACCGCATCACCGATGTAAGCCAGTGCGATTGGCGGAATCAATCGTGCAGGTCTGGAAGGTGGATAAGGAAACCATCCCCCCTCCAGTTCATTAACCTGATTATTAATTACACGTTGCTCGGCCTGTTCACCCCGCTCGACAGAACCAGACAAAACATTCTCTTTTTCTTCACTCATTTGCGCCGCCATCTCATTCCCTGTGCGGTATCCTCCAGCAGAATCCCTTGAGCAGATAGTTCATCACGAATTTCATCTGCACGAGCCCAGTTCTTCGACTTACGTGCCTCCACACGCTCCTGGATCAAGCGTTCAATGTCCTCATCCAGAAGCTCTGGTTCAACGTCCGTGTAGATTCGAAGCACAGCATTGAGTTCTCCGAACAGCTCAAGCAGTGCCTGAATTTCAGCGGCATTGACCACATCTTGCTGCAACAACTGGTTCGCTTCCGCAGCCCACTCGAACAACGCCGTGATTGCATCCGGTGTATTAAAATCATCCTGCATTTTTTCATGATATTGCTGTCGAATCTGGTCTAGTCTTGCTGAAAATTCCGGTGTAAGCTCCTGATTAACAGACACAGCTCCTAGGCGATGTTTCAGGTTACCTACTGCATTCGCAATCCGATCCACACTGTTTTGCGCCTGTTCCATCGTATCTTCCGTGAAATTTAGCGGGTTACGATAATGGGTAGACAACATAAAGTAACGAATCGCTTCACGTTTGTACTGATTACGCAGATCTTTTACCAGAACACCGTTACCGAGAGATTTCGACATTTTTTCGTTATCAATACGAATAAAACCGTTATGCATCCAGTAATTCGCCAAAGGTGAACCTGTGATTGCCTCAGACTGCGCGCATTCGCATTCATGGTGAGGGAACTGCAAATCCTGTCCTCCCCCGTGAATATCAAGCGTGTCGCCAAGGTATTCTCTCGCCATGGCAGAGCACTCAATATGCCAGCCTGGACGACCGTCTCCCCAAGGGCTGGACCAGAAAATCTCGCCTGGTTTGGCCGCTTTCCAAAGCACAAAATCTTCCGGATGTTCCTTCCGTTCATCTACACCGATCCGAATACCGAATTGCAACTCCTGCAGGTTCTGTTTCGACAATTGACCGTATTTTTCGAACTTTCCTGTTCGATAATATACGTCACCGCCATTTTCATATGCGAAACCTTTTTCAACGAGTTCACCGATAAAATCGATAATAAGCGGCATATTCTCTGTTACCCGTGGATTACTGCTGGCTTTAGGAATCCCGAGTCCTTCCAGATCCGCGTAATAAGCGGCAATAAATGTTTCAGCCACATGCGGAACGTCGGTGCCCAGTTGCTCTGCTTTGCGAATCAGTTTGTCATCGACATCGGTGAAGTTCACGACATAATTCACTTCATGTCCGGTCTGCTCCAGATATCCACGAACTGTGTCGAAAAAGATCACCGGACGTGCATTGCCGATATGAATGTAGTCATAAACGGTTGGTCCGCATACATACATTTTCACTTTGCCAGGCTCTTGCGGAACAAACTCCTCTTTGGTGCGACTCATCGTATTATAAATCTGAAGCGTCATAGTCACTTTTCCTTTCGTTCTAAACTACTTTTACTTGATTCCATGGTTTATGTTGATCGATGGAGTTATGTGCATTTCTCAGATTCTCGCGTATTTTGCAAAGTTCGCACTTCTTCCTGCAGCCGTTCAATCTCGCGCTGCATGCTGCGCAATGAATCAATGACCGGATCGGGCAATTGTTGATTAAGACGATCCACCCTCCGTCCATCCTGTTTGACGATTCTACCTGGAATCCCTACCACCGTGCTATTTGCAGGGACTTCTTTCAGTACAACGGAGTTTGCTCCGATGTTGCTTTGATCCCCAACACGAAATGATCCCAGCACCTTTGCACCAGATGAGATAACCACATTATTACCAATCGTGGGGTGTCTCTTTCCTTTTTCTTTCCCTGTTCCGCCAAGAGTTACCCCCTGATAGATCACGACATCGTCACCAATCTCACAGGTTTCTCCAATAACAACGCCCATCCCGTGGTCAATGAACAAACGTTCCCCAATCGTAGCTCCAGGATGAATCTCTATCCCTGTCATAAACCGACTAACCTGTGATACGAACCGGGCAAGCGAGTACCATCTTCGTTTGTATAGATTGTGAGCAAATCGATGGGCCCATATGGCATGCAGCCCTGAATACGTAAATACGACTTCAAACCAACTCCGGGCGGCCGGATCATTTTCAAAGACCGTCTGGATATCGGATCTGATCTTTTTGAACATGCTCGTTCCCCTCTTGTTCCGGTTCTCGTCCTCCGGGTTCGCCGGACGGCGTGTTCCTTGGTAGTATACTTGCGCACTCGCATAAACAAAAAACGCCCCTGCAGCACGAAGCTGCAGAGG
Organism: Paenibacillus sp. 4624; assembly: GCF_050435065.1. Taxonomy (NCBI): domain Bacteria; kingdom Bacillati; phylum Bacillota; class Bacilli; order Caryophanales; family Paenibacillaceae; genus Paenibacillus; species Paenibacillus sp. 4624. The sequence continues at coordinate 15,188 of NZ_JBNDJR010000021.1, read as the reverse complement.
CGTTAGTCGCGGTCCCACTCTGCTTGGCTCATTCCTCATTCTTGAATAAAATGAATGAACCCTCTGGCGGCTCGGTAACGGGAACCAGTCGTCGCCATCTATCCTGACGTTTTCCTCTATTCTATGAATAGAAGCGGGGCCGGATTCGACGGTGCAGCTCACGGGTGCATTTCAGACTGCTGGACAGTGGATGGCTTGCAGCCACCACTCATTTGAACAGATATAATCTCTGTACATGTGTGGGGCCATCCTCTCTGGATCTGTCCAAATCAGCTTACTTCTCCCGGTCTTTGCTGTTCTATATGAACGTATTATGACAATTCAACCTTGTGTTGCTATTATAGCGAAAAGCCTTCTCACTGACAACCGGCAGAATCCAATTACATAGGTTGAACTAATGGATAGATAGTTACACTCGTGCCAGCAAACGCTGGGTGACAGTATCGCGGCCCAGTAGCACAATGGTCTGATTGAGATCACGTCCATGTGTCTGTCCAGTCAAAGCAACACGGATTGGCATAAAGAGCTGTTTGCCCTTGAAGCCTGTTTCCTTCTGCACTTCCTTGATCAATGCAGCCATTTTACTCGGCGTAAATTCGTCACTTGCCTGCACTTTATCCGCAAATGCCTTCAATACGGTTGGAACCTGCTCTTCAGCAAGCACCGCAGCGCCTTCGCTTTCCAGTTCAACTTCGGAACGGAAGAACACTTCCGACAGTTCTACGATATCGGATGCCGCATTCATTTGCTCCTGATAGAGATGTACGAGCGTATATGCCCACTCTTTTTGTTCAGATGACAGCTCCGCAGGGAGACGTCCTGCTTTTTGCAGATGCGGAATAGCCATCTCGGCAACTCGTGCAGGGTCCGCATTTTTGATGTAATGGTTATTCAAGTGCGCCAGCTTATGTGTATCGAATACGGCCGGGCTCTTGGATAGACGCTTCGTATCAAAGATGGAGATCAACTGCTCTTGTGAGAAGATTTCTTCTTCTCCTTCTGGGGACCAGCCAAGCAGGGAGATGAAGTTAAACATTGCTTCTGGCAGATAGCCGAGTTGATCATATTGCTCAATAAACTGAATCACGGATTCATCGCGTTTACTCAGTTTTTTGTGATTTTCGTTCACGATCAGCGTCATATGACCGAATTGCGGCGGCTCCCAGCCGAGCGCTTCATAGATCATCAGCTGACGTGGCGTATTGGAGATATGATCTTCCCCGCGCAATACATGGGAGATCTTCATCAAGTGATCGTCCACGGCAACGGCATAGTTGTACGTGGGAATGCCGTCCTTTTTCACAATGACAAAGTCGCCTGATTCCTTGCTGTTGAACGAGATTGTGCCTTTAACCATATCGTTGAATGTATAAGTGCGGTCTGCCGGTACACGGAAACGAATGCTCGCCACGCGGCCTTCCGCTTCAAATGCCTCAATCTGCTCTGGTGTCAGGTCACGATGTTTGCCGGAGTAACGCGGGGTCTCTCCACGGGCCGACTGCTCTTCGCGCTCCTGTTCGAGTTCTTCTTCCGTGCAGTAACAACGATAAGCCAGACCTTTGTCCAGCAGTTCTTGCGTGTATCTGCGATACAGATCCAGACGCTCCGTCTGACGGTACGGCCCGTAGTCTCCGCCTACATCAATACTCTCATCCCACTCGATGCCGAGCCATTTCAAGTATTTCAGCTGACTTTCTTCTCCGCCCGCAATGTTCCGTTTTACGTCCGTATCTTCGATACGAATGATAAATTTTCCGTTATTATGTTTGGCATACAAGTAGTTAAACAGCGCCGTGCGAGCGTTCCCGATATGCAGGTGTCCCGTTGGGCTTGGTGCGTAGCGCACCCGAATTTCTGTGCTCATATGATCCCCTCCGTCTCTAATTGATTGATAATATCACACACGTACCAGGCATACAACGGATTGGGCTGCAATTCCCTCTCCCCGTCCAGGAAACCCCAGTTGCTCGGTTGTCGTTGCCTTCACGTTCACTTGTGTCACTTCCGCTTCCAGTGCTTTGGCAATTACCTCAGCCATCTGCGGGATATACGGTGCCATCTTAGGCTTCTGGGCAATAATCGTTGAATCGATATTACCAAGCTTATAACCACGATCCTTCACAAGTTGCCATACGTGCTCGAGTAATTTCAAGCTGTCAGCATCCTTGAATTCCGGATCGGTGTCCGGGAAATGCTTGCCGATATCCCCAAGTGCCAGCGCGCCAAGAATAGCATCGCTGATCGCATGCAGCAGCACGTCTGCGTCCGAGTGACCCAGCAGCCCTTTTTCATAAGGAATTGTTACCCCGCCAATAATACACGGTCTACCTTCAACCAACTGGTGCACGTCAAATCCTTGTCCTACACGTATCATCGCTTCTTCTCTCCCTCAAGCCAAAACGCGGCATACTGTAAATCTTCCGGTGTCGTTAGTTTAATGTTGGTATAACTGCCTTTCACAACCTTAACCGACATTCCCTGGCGCTCAGCCAGCATGGCATCATCCGTCCCCAGAAACCCATCACGTTCCGCAGATTCGTATGCTTCCAGCAGGGAAGAAAGACGAAAAGCCTGCGGGGTTTGAATGCTCCACAGACTGCTGCGATCCGGCGTCGCTGTAACGATACCTTCCGCATTAACTTGTTTAATCGTATCCTTCACCGGCACAGCGAGAACAGCGCCCTCACCTGATGCGGATGCGGCCATACATTCTCTGATCTGCTCACGGGTCACAAAAGGACGTACCCCGTCGTGAACAAGTACCCCATCCGTGCCAAGCGCCTTAAGGCCTTCATGGACCGAATGCTGTCTCTCTTTCCCTCCGGGGATTACGCGGACACGCGAATCCAACTGGTGTTCTTTTACCCATTTCAGGCATCGTTCAACATCAGCAGCACCTGTAACCAGAATGATCTCACGGATCTCGTCCAAAGCCGCAAATACTTCAAGCGTATGTATGAAAACGGGCTTGTCCTGTAGCAGCAAAAATTGTTTGCTCTCGGTCGTTCCCATTCGGGTCCCCCGGCCTGCCGACACAATGACAACGCCCCACCCTTTATCCATGCCGCAATCCCTGCCTTGTCTGTCAGTTTATCGCTGGGCAACAATTCATATCTGCTTCGATATCCATCATCGTACAACGATACACTACCCATCATACCGCTTTTATTGGGCTTTTTCCAACAGTTTCGGCTTGGCAAAAATCATTCGACCCGCAGACGTCTGCAATACGCTGGTCACGAGAACTTCCATCATCATGCCGATATACTCGCGCCCGCCTTCCACCACAATCATCGTTCCATCATCCAGATAAGCTACGCCTTGTCCATGCTCCTTGCCGTCCTTGATAATCTGCACCATAATCTCTTCCCCCGGAAGTACAACTGGTTTCACCGCGTTCGCCAAATCATTGATGTTGAGCACGGATACCCCCTGGAGCTCACAGACCTTATTCAGGTTAAAGTCGTTGGTGACAACTTTGCCTTGCAATACTTTAGCAAGCTTGACCAGTTTGCTGTCTACCTCGGAGATTTCCTCAAAATCGCCTTCGTAGATCAACACCTGTACATCAAGCTCCTTCTGGATTTTGTTCAAAATGTCCAGTCCACGGCGCCCGCGGTTACGCTTGAGCAGATCCGATGAATCTGCAATATGCTGCAACTCTTCCAGTACAAATTCTGGGATAACAATCGTGCCTTCGATAAATCCGGTCTTGCAGATATCTGCGATTCTGCCATCAATAATGACGCTGGTGTCCAAAATTTTATGTTCTTCCATTCTTCGCTGCTCTTCGGGCTCAGGGTGCCCCCACCGTCCTGACTTCCAGAATGCCGCCAGATCGTCTTTCTTGGCCATAGCCAAGCTGTAACCCGAATATGCAGCAACCACCGTGAGGGCCACTTGCAGCACCTCTCCTGCGGTTCCGAGCCAAGCCAGACAAGGATACAGCAGTAATGCTGCGAGTAGTCCAGCCAAGATACCTGCCGCGCCAGCAGCTAGCTCATTCATAGGAATTCTTGCTAAAGAATCAATACCACTGTTCAAACGGTTTGCCATCATTGTTCCGCCGATCGTACATACGGACATGAACAGTACTGCTCCCAGCAGTGTTGATACGCCTGCACCCAGCAGTCCTGCTGATTGAATCCATTCAGCCATCCAAGGAATGGACTTGCCTGCCAGATGATAAGCCGTGTAGCCGAACCATGCGCCGCACAATCCAGTAAAAGTTAAAATGCCTTTTCTCCACATGAGTTCCTGCACCTCCTCAAATCTTTCTTCATTTTCATATCCAGTATGATCCAATTATTGAAAAGCTAATCGCGTCAGCATGAAGTTTTTGGAAATCTTGCATTCGTCAGTTGAAAGTAATACTTTTATTGGCATATAATGAATTCAATTCATATCCCGAGGTGAGTGGCAAAATGAGTACGCTAAGTTTACAGGCTTTTCAGGATCAAGTTTCCGAACTGTTGCTGCGCCATCGCAGCCTGATTGATGTACTGTCCAAAACGGGACAAGCCGGAGCCTCTGTTAACCGCGCTGTGTCCAAAGCCATTACCGAATGCGGCTGCATTGAGCTGCACGCCACCAAACAGAAATACGCCCCCGAGAGTGATATCTCTCAAGCCAAGGGCCTGCTGGAAACGCATGTGGAAGGTGAATTGTGTGAGAATTGCAAAGAGGTGATCAGCTCCGAGTTGGGGCGGAACCTGTTCTATATGTCTGCACTCTGCAATCTGCTGGACATCAACATGGAAGAGGTCGTGAATCACGAATCACAGAAATGTTCGACGCTTGGGATGTTTAATCTGTCTTAGCTAATCCGTCTTTCGTTACTTGGTCATAGATCAAAGAATACAAACAAAAAGCACGTACACTCCTTTTTAGGAAATGTACGTGCTTTTTATATTTTCGAACTCATTAGGGTATTAGATTTTGCCGAGTGGCGGGTACTTAAGTACCCTACCCTTTCTAATTATCGGAAGAACGCGATGATTTCCTGTCCTTGCGTTTTTTGGCACGATTACGAGAAGCAGCAGTTCTCACACTGTGTCTCATGCCATATAGGGCATATAACACAAGTGGAATAAAAATCAGCTTGGAGAGTTGGTCCGGGAAAAGAACAGCCAGCGCAACCGCAAGCAACACAACCCACGGGGCGATCCAGATCGCCTTGCGAGGCAGTCCGACTTTTTTGAAATTGGGATATTTCAGTGAGCTGACCATCAGATAAGACAACAGTAACGTAGCAATCATCATGCTGATGGGCCCAATATCCTTGTGAAATAGGGAGAGCGTTGCCAGCACACCACCGGCAGCAGGAATAGGCAAGCCTGTAAAATACCCCGGAATGCCTGGACGAACGTTAAATCTCGCCAAACGAATCGCACCACAGATCGGAAAAGCGGCCGTAGCGATCCAGGCAAAGATCGGCATGGAATCTTGGAAGGACACCATAAAAATAATCAATGCAGGCGCCGCACCAAACGAAACCATATCCGATAGGGAATCAAGCTCCTTGCCGAATTCACTTTGTGCATTCAGCGCTCTTGCCACCCGTCCATCCAGACCGTCGAGCAGCATTGCAACGATAACCATAATCGCGGCCGAGCTGTACTTTCCGTTAATCGCCAGCAAAATGGCCAGCATACCCAGAAACAGATTACCTAAGGTAAAAAGATTTGGAATGAATCTGGTTAACATGTTGTTTCACCTCATCCATTAAAAGCCGTTATAAACGATCTCTACATCTGTCTGTCAATAAACATCTGCTCTTGCAGACGTTTGAGACCTTCCTTGATGGTACGGGCACGAACCTCACCAATACCGTCCACTTCATCGAGTTCTTCAATCGTTGCCATGATGACATGAGGTAATTGCTCAAACTGATCCACCAGGTTATGAATAATCACATTAGGCAGACGAGGGATCTTATTTAATACCCGATATCCGCGTGGGGCAACCGAATCTTCAGAAGTTGCCGCAGATGAAGGGTAACCAAGCAATCGTACAATATGATGTGCATCAAGCAATTCATCGTCCGACAACCTTTTTAAGCCCAAGATAATTTCACGAATCTTGTCATCACTGTCATCACGAGCATAGTCTTTATACAGCAACCACGCTTCTTCCTCTGTAGTACCCACGAGTTCTTCCATTTGCATCGAAATGAGCCTTCCTTCATTACCTAGCTCATCGATGTATCGTTCAATCTCGGTTTTGATCCGCAGCACCATTTCAGTACGCTGAATAACGTTAACCACCTCGGGAATCGTAACGAGTTCCTCAAATTCGGAAGCACTCAGATTCGTAAGAGATTGTTTCAAGACGGCTTTATACTTCTCGAGCGTTTGAATAGCCTGATTGGCTTTGGTCAAAATAACCCCGATTTCCTTAAGCGAATATCGAAGGGTTCCCTGGTACAGGGTAATAATGTTCCGGCGCTGTGAGATGGAAACCACCAGCTTACCGGTTTGTTTTGCCACTCGCTCTGCGGTCCGGTGACGAATGCCCGTCTCTGAGGAAGAGATGGATGAGTCTGGAATCAGTTGTGTGTTGGCATACAAAATCCGCTTCAAATCCTCACTCAGAATAATGGCTCCGTCCATTTTGGCAAGCTCATACAGGTAGTTCGGGGAGAAATCACAGTTAATCGAAAATCCCCCATCCACTACTTCCATTACTTCAGGGCTGTATCCTACAACAAGCAGTGCGCCCGTCTTGGCGCGCAGCACATTTTCCAGACCTTCGCGGAAAGGTGTACCTGGTGCGATCAGCCTTAACAAATCATTCATATTGTCCAGTTGGCTTGAATCCTTCATCTTGTTATGCCCCCTAATCTAAAGCAACCGCTAGTGCATCTGCCACGGTATTCACACCGATCAGTTGTATCCCGCGAGGATGTTTCCAGCCCTTTAAGCTTTTTTCTGGTAAAATAACTCGTTTGAAGCCCAGCTTCGCGGCTTCTTTCACACGTTGTTCTGCCCTGGATACGGCACGAACTTCACCGGTGAGGCCAATCTCGCCAAAGATGACATCATCCGGCTTGGTTGGCACATCTCTCAAGCTGGAGGCAATACTAACGGCCACAGCCAGATCGACCGCGGGCTCATCCAGCCTTACCCCGCCAGCTACGTTCAGATAGGCATCCTGTGTCTGCAGGAACATACCCATGCGTTTTTCAAGAACCGCTATAATCAAATTTAGCCGATGATGATCGATACCTGTTGCCATCCTCCGAGGAGAAGGGAAGTGTGTCGTGGAAATCAAGGCCTGCAACTCCACCAGCAATGGCCGTGTACCCTCCATACTCGCCACAACGGTAGACCCAGCTACCCCAAGCGGACGTTCAGATAAAAATAACTCGGAGGGATTACCGACTTCCCGAAGACCATCTTCCCCCATTTCAAATATGCCAATCTCGTTAGTGGAACCGAAACGGTTCTTCACCGCACGAAGGAGACGATACGTATGATGCCGCTCTCCTTCGAAATAAAGCACACAGTCCACCATATGCTCCAGCATACGCGGTCCGGCAATGGCACCTTCTTTGGTAACATGCCCTACAAGAACCGTTGCAATGCCCCGTCCTTTGGCAATCCGCATAAACCTGGACGTACATTCCCTTACCTGTGCTACGCTTCCTGGTGCACTGGTAACTTCGGGCAGATAGACTGTCTGAATGGAGTCGATGACAAGAAAATGCGGCTGGATCTGATCCACCGCTTCCTCTACCCGTTCCATATTGGTTTCACACAGCACATACAATTCCGGCGACAGTGCACCGAGGCGGTCTGCGCGCAATTTTGTTTGTTTCACAGATTCTTCTCCGGACACGTATAACACTCGCAACCCCGAATGAGTCAGCGCATGAGACGTCTGTAACATCAACGTTGATTTTCCAATCCCCGGGTCGCCCCCCACCAGAACTAGCGAACCTGGCACAATGCCGCCGCCCAATACACGGTTCAGTTCCCCAATTCCAGTCTGTACACGCGGCTCCTGACCGCTATCTATATCTATGATAGGAAGCGGTTTATCTTTACTGTCAAACAGAGGAGAATTTCTCCCTTGTGTTTTGACTACCGTTTCAGTTTCCTCTATCATCGAATTCCAGGACTGACAGCCAGGACATTTTCCGTACCATTTGGGGGCTTCATAGCCACATTCCGTACATTGAAACTTGGTTTTTACTTTGGCCACTTCAGCACTCCTATTGATTTTTTATTTTAGCAGCATTTTGCATTATTCGACAAAATTTACTCATTGCCCTGACATACAGGGTTACTAAAAGTTTACCATTGTTTGAGATTTTTCGTAAAGGATTATCGCAAACTTTACACATGTTCCTCATCAACATCGCTTCATCTCAATCAAATCTTCACACATCCCCTTTATATACCCGCACATACGAAAAAACCTCCCCGGCCAAAGCCAGGGAAGTTCTACATATGCGTCTACCTGAATTCATTCAGCCACATACGTCACATTTATTTCGTTTCAATCTCCTCATTGGATGGAACTACTGCTTCCTTTTTCGTTACAGACAATGCACCATTCTCTTCGTCGATGAGTAAGGAATCCCCTTTGGTCACATTACCTGTAAGCAACTCTTCAGACAATTTATCTTCAATGTGCTTCTGGATTGCCCGGCGAAGTGGGCGTGCACCGTAAGCAGGATCAAAGCCAGCTTTCGCCAAGAAGGCTTTAGCGTTATCTGTGAGTTCAAAATCAACCTCGTATTCATTAAGACGTTTGCGTAGATCCTCGCTCATAAGAGTTACAATCTCAGCGATGTGTTTCTCTTCGAGAGAGTGGAATACGATGATTTCATCGATCCGGTTCAAGAACTCAGGACGGAAGCTTTTCTTCAGCTCATCCATCACTTTGCCCTTCATATTATCGTAATCTGCTCCTGCATCCACCACAGCTGTGAAGCCAAGAGTGGAATTACGTTTGATCGCTTCTGCACCCACGTTGGATGTCAGGATGATTAGTGTATTACGGAAGTCAACAACACGGCCTTTGGAATCCGTCAGACGACCATCCTCAAGCACTTGCAGCAAAATGTTGAATACTTCTGGGTGAGCTTTTTCCACTTCATCCAACAGGACCACGGAGTACGGTTTGCGACGAACTTTCTCTGTCAACTGACCGCCTTCTTCATATCCAACATAACCTGGAGGCGCTCCAACCAGTCGTGCCGTGGAGTGTTTCTCACCATACTCGGACATATCAATCCGGATTACGGCATTTTCATCACCAAACATCGCTTCAGCGAGTGCACGAGCCAGCTCGGTTTTACCTACACCGGTTGGACCAAGGAAGATGAATGAACCCATCGGACGTTTCGGATCTTTAAGTCCTGCACGTGCACGGCGAACGGCACGGCTGACCGATTTAACTGCTTCATCCTGACCGATTACACGTTCATGAAGAATGGACTCCAAAGTCATCAAACGTTGTGTCTCTTCTTCTTTCAGCTTGTTCACCGGAATTCCTGTCCAGTTGGCTACGACTTGAGCGATATCCTCTGGAGTGACTTCGGAATCGGTACGGCCTTGCTTTTCTTTCCATTGATTTTTCGTTGTATCGAGCTCTTCACGAATTTTTTGTTCCGTATCACGCAGTGCCGCTGCCTTCTCGAACTCTTGACTCTGAACCGCGGCGTCTTTTTCCTTACGGATATCTTCCAGACGGCTCTCCAATTGTTTCAGGTTTGGCGGAATCGTATAGGAGTTCAATCTTACTTTTGATCCTGCTTCATCGATCAAGTCGATCGCTTTGTCCGGCAAGAAACGATCTGTGATATAACGATCCGACAATTTGACGGCTTGCACAATCGCTTCATCCGTAATTTTCACACGGTGATGCGCTTCGTAACGATCACGCAGACCATGCAAAATTTGAATAGCTTCTTCCGGTGATGGTTGATCTACTGTAATCGGTTGGAAACGACGCTCTAGCGCAGCATCCTTCTCGATATATTTGCGGTACTCATCCAGTGTTGTTGCACCGATGCACTGCAATTCACCCCGAGCAAGAGCTGGTTTCAAAATGTTCGATGCATCAATCGCGCCTTCTGCGCCACCTGCACCAATCAGTGTGTGCAGCTCATCAATGAACAGGACAATGTTGCCCGCCTGGCGAATTTCATCCATGATTTTTTTCAATCGATCCTCGAACTCACCGCGATATTTGGTTCCAGCAACAACCGAACCCATATCCAGTGTCATTACACGTTTATCACGCAATGTTTCGGGAATTTCGTTTGCAATAATTTTCTGGGCAAGCCCCTCAGCAATTGCTGTTTTACCTACACCCGGTTCACCGATCAATACCGGGTTATTTTTGGTACGACGACTCAATACCTGAATAACACGCTCAATTTCCTTGCTACGGCCAATAACCGGGTCAAGGTTATTCTCTCTGGCATAGGCCGTCAAATCACGAGCGAGGCTGTCCAGTGTTGGTGTGCTCACATTGGCAGGTGTGCCGTTGTGGCTGGAAACAGCTTCACTGCTACCAAGCAATTGCAGTACTTGCTGACGCGCTTTGTTCAAGCTGATGCCAAGGTTATTGAGCACACGTGCCGCAACCCCTTCACCTTCACGGATCAATCCGAGAAGAATATGTTCTGTGCCAACATAGGTGTGACCGAGTTTACGGGCCTCATCCATCGACAATTCAATTACTTTTTTCGCACGTGGCGTATATGCAATGTTCGTAGGTTGCTCTTGGCCACGGCCAATCAGCGTTTCTACTTCATCCTGAATTTTTTCCAATCCGAGTCCCAGGCCGATCAGTGCTTTGGCAGCAATGCCTTCACCTTCACGAATGAGGCCGAGCAAAATATGCTCCGTACCGATGTTATTGTGACCGAGACGGACAGCTTCTTCCTGCGCGAGTGCGAGCACCTTTTGGGCCCGTTCCGTAAATCTTCCAAACATCATATCTCCTGCACCTCCATGGTTTTGGATAAAACGAGGGATTCCATTCGAATCGGATACCCCTTCGTATTCTTCATATCACTTTTGTTTGCAGCCATGCTGCGAATAAAATCATTGGTAACTTCATTCTAGATGGAAACCTTATTATATAAAAGCCGCAGATGCGGCATGAAACCCATAGTCATGATCAAGGAAGGTTTACCCAGAACTTTTAGTTGCATTGATGGTATCACGAATTAACTGAGCACGGTAGATGTCACGCTCATCCGTACGCATATCCCCAAACGTTTTTTGTAAAAATCCTGGCTGAGTCATCACATTCAACTCATTCATCACTGGAATCGATAATCCTTCCAACAACCCAAGATCTAAGCCAAGCCGCACATCCGACAAACGTTGCGCCGCTTCCTTCGTGTCTACAATCGCTGCATGGGACAAAATCCCGTAGGAACGCATCACTCGATCCGTAATACGCAGTCTGGAATCGGTAATGAGCCGTTCTCTTGCGGTACGCTCATGACCAATCATCTGTAAAACAACACCGTGGAGGTTATCGATCACTTCTTGCTCCGTCTGTCCAAGTGTAATCTGATTGGAAATCTGGAACAAGTTGCCCATCGCCTCGCTACCCTCTCCATAAATCCCTCGAACCGTTAATCCCACTTGGGACACGGCACTGAGAATACGGCCGATCTGCTGTGTCATGACCAATGCGGGAAGGTGCATCATAACAGATGCCCTGACACCCGTCCCAACATTCGTTGGGCAACTGGTCAGATACCCTCTTCGATCATCAAACGCATAATCCACGTGCGCTTCAAAAGCATCATCTATAGCGGAAGCTTTCTCCCAAGCTTCTTTCACTTGGAACCCCGGATAGAGGCACTGGATACGCAGATGATCCTCCTCATTAATCATAATGCTTACTGATTCATCCTCACTAAGGATCACGGCTCCGTTGGTCGATTCATTCGCCAGACTCGGACTAATCAGATGTTTTTCCACCAGCACACGCTTGTCGAGTTCGTCAATATCGATCAGATCGAGTGTAGTAAAATCACCAAAGGCGTGTACGTCATCGTACTGAAGTACTTCGCTCAGCTTATTCAGCACCTCTTCCGATTGCTCATCCGAAGCCAGCATTGGAAACGGGATATGCTGAAGGTTACGCGCAATCCGGACACGGCTGCTGATCACGATCTCTGAATCGGCAGCTTCACTGCGCATCCAGTCACTGAGCGCCTTCTCTGTAAAACGCAGATTAGGCATCATGCTTCCCTCCTACTTATGACAAACTTTACTCTTGAGCTATTTCTTTTTCAAGTTCCCGAATCTGGTCACGAATCTGAGCGGCCTCTTCGAACTCTTCTTGAGCAATGCTCTGCTGCAGATTTTGCTTCAGATCGGCAATTTGCCGTTTCACCTTAATACGCCCGCCTGCTCTGGCAGGAACTTTACCTACATGCGATGTACTACCATGCACTCGCTTGAACAAAGGGTCCAGACGGCTGTCAAAGTATTTATAACAGGAGCTACAGCCAAAACGGCCAACTTTGCTGAACTGGGCATACGTCATGCCACATTCTTCACATTGTAGCGTTTTAGCAGGAGCAGCACCTGAACTTTTGCCTGCCGGATCAAAATCAAGTATTCCTGATAGCAGGTTGTGAATGGAAAATCCTCCTGCTGTTCCAGGAATCATCTCCCCCTTCTCACGGGCGCATGATTCACAAATATGGAATTCCGTCTTCTCTCCATTTACAATTTTAGTGAAATGAAGTGTAGCCGGACGTTTATTACATTCTTGGCACAGCATATAGATGTACCTCCTTTGATCCCGATAGTTTTCATTTACCGAGCAAAGATATTAGCATTGCCTTCAACATTCTGGCACGAATTTGATCCCGGTAAGGAAGTTTGACCATAAGAACCTCTCTCGACACAGCCGCACGCATCAACCCGGCTTCCCGCTTACTTAAGAAACGCGCTTCTTCCAGTTGATAAATCAAGCCTTCCGCAGCAGTCTGTCCAATCTCGTCACCAATACTGTGATGCAGATGGTTGTGCAGGGCGGATTGGGCAGGTAATTCAATGCGTTGTATACGAACATACCCACCACCCCCACGTTTACTCTCGACGAGATACCCTTTTTCAAGAGTGAAACGAGTGCTGATGACATAATTGATCTGGGAAGGTACACATGAAAACTGATCTGCCAGATCATTACGCTGAATTTCAATCATTCCTTCGGGACTTTCATGCAAAATACCCTTCAGATATCGTTCAATAATATCAGAGATATTACGCATCCAATCATCCTCCACTGTCTGAAACGTTAAGTCAATAAGGACCACACGCCCCCACAGAGTACACCTTCTCCACCCATTTAACCACTCAGAGAAACAGCGAATCTTGCTATCTTAAGTGTTAAACAGGGGAACAAAGGAAGCACGAAGGTCCTTGAATATCCCCTTGATCTTCCAATGACATGTTCCAACTTACGGTCCTTTTCATCAGAGAGCAGTAAGAAAGCTTAAAATCATATCGCAGGTAAAAATAAATAGCACATATTCAAAATTAGAATCATGCGGATTTAACCTTGAGTTGACTTTGACTTTCTTTGACTTTATATACATTATAGCATATTTTACTGTTTTGCCAAGTGGGGGCACTATTCATTTTTTACGATTTTACACGAAATATTCGCCTGACACAAAAAAACCTCTCCCGGACATCGGGAGAAGTTCTGATTGCTTCCAATTACGCTTCGTATCTGTTCGAATGAAGTCGTTTTCGATATGGACTGTTGCTCAAAAGAAATCAAGCAAGTAGGTTTCACGCTCCGGAACTGCCTTTTCCAGCGCTTGGATTGCGCTCACCGGCCCTTCCATTCTACCGATCTGTGCCAACTCTGCCGGTCTGCGATAACCCATTAACACGGCTGAGAGGGATTGAATACTAAGACGAATCGGCTGATTCAGCGAACCCTCATCATCGGATTTAGCCTTTTTCCATATTGAAGCGGTTCCGTTCATAGCCACGTTTAATTCCCATACGCCTTCGTTCCATGGAGCGTGTGAATCTTCAACTTCAAGCCAAATCTGTAAGGGTGAGTCCTGACTTGCAAAAGGGTACTGCGAAATAAACTGCTCCACGCTCACAATTCTTGCCATAAAGTAAGGCACTACCTCTTGCCCAATTCGTGGATTGTCCAGTTGAAATGAAAGCAAGTCACTTGCAGGTGCTTGTAAAGTTACTTCATCAATCATGGAATCGTGATTGGCAATGAACGTCCACAGCCCTTGTCTCGCTTCTTCATTCAGATGAATCATTTCTCCAATGGTGAATTTACTTTCCTTGACTTCGTAGAATATATAACCTTGCGGTGCTCCTGCTTCATCATAGTAAACAGCTCGCTGGCTACCTTTTTTGACATAAACTGAATGTTCCCACCACGTATCATCACGATTCATAGTCCCATTATAGCGCGATGCATAAGCATCATACACCTGCTTCAATTCGACAAGCTCAGCATTTCCACGTTTGATCGTGCCTGGTGTCAGCTGCTTGGCCGGCAGCTCTGCTGTAGACAATCTGTATTTCTTATATTCAACATAGGTTTCCCAGCCATACTTTCGATAAAAGGAAAACGAAAACGGATGCAGGAAAGATACACTTTGTTTATTCCGATTCATTTCTTCTAGTGCGTATTTCAGCAACCCTGCTACCCATCCCTTACGTCTGTACTCCGGCCAAGTGGCTACACCTGCAATTCCACCCATTTCAAAAGACCTTCCGTGGATATACGTCTGAAAAGGAATAATCTGAAGTTTGGCTCCAACCTGACCGTCCGCATAAACACCCAATACATTATGCCTAGCAAAATCCCGGCGACGCTTCTCCAACTGATCCTCTGTTAATTTAAATTGAAATGCATACTCGGAAAGCGCCATACACGCCTCATAATCGTCGATCGTTAATTTGCGAATTTCCATATTAACCTGCACCTCTTTTTCTTCTAATGTAAGTCCTTTCTGTACAAAGGGCCGCTTGAACCCTTTTCTTACAGTTGAGTGTCTCAGAGGTTCCCTTTAAAGTCAAACAAGAGATGTAACATTCACATCTCCTGAATCATAAATATAAAATAAAAACCACCACCGAACATCATCGGCAGTGGTTCTTTGCTTGGCGGCGTCCTACTCTCCCAGGACCCTGCGGTCCAAGTACCATCGGCGC
>NZ_JBNDJR010000020.1:0-68104 GCF_050435065.1 Paenibacillus sp. 4624 | reverse complement strand
TGAAAAGAGCGATAAGCTCATTTTGAATCTGACGAGATTAAAAATCTCATTGTGCTTTCAAAATCATACAGTCCGAAGACGTGTACCAATTTTTCAAGCGTCGATCTTGCAAAGCAAGATCGTTACTCACTCGTTGTTCAGTTTTCAAAGATCAAACTTATTTCGCCGCTGACTTTCTCTCGCCTCAGCAACTTTTATATCATATCACTTCCGAACCAACTTTGCAAGCTCTTTTTTTTAAGTTTCTTTCGAAGCTTTCTTAATTCATTGCTTGCCGCACCGTGTAAACCGTGTTTTCTTGGCCGGAATTAGAATATACCATGTGTAGAAGATGAATGCAAGTGTTTTTTTGATTTTTAATTACAATGTTGATCTTCTCCTCCATTGAGGATAAATTCTATGGAGATATGCATATCAGTGCTTCACCCTATATAACAAGTTAATCCTTATTTTTAGATAATTATCCTATATCTTTAACAGGAGCTTTCCTCGGCCACAAGCTATAGCTAATGCTTATCAACAGGTCAATACCCAGCACTATTGCCCATACTCGGATCTGACCTGAAAACACCTCTGTTCGAGCCGGATCACCAATCCACCATATCATAATATACAAAAGCGCACTCCCTATACTCCAAGCCAAAAGATGTCTGGCCCACCCTATACGCTCGTTCCTTGCATGTTCTCTTCCATATAACTTGCTCTGCCTAGGATTCTCCCCCCCTCTAAACCAGTATTGGAAGTAACGATCAGCCCAAGCAATCATCTGATGTCCAAAAGCAATGCTTACTCCAATATAGATAGCTGCTATGCCATGAACCATACTTGCTGTTGCTCCGGCTTGGAGATCTACTACAGTGGCTATGAGCAACAAAATATCAACAATCGGTGTGGCCGCCAACAAAGTCAATCCCAATCGCTTCATACCAAGCATATACCGAACGCTTAGCCCTGCAGCAACAAATATCCAAAATGCAATCTCACAGGCAACAATGAAATAAACAACCATAATTACCCCCCTTTTTATATAGTACAACTGTATTATAAATATTTTAACACATTTGTACCAAAATAAGCAATGATGTTATAATAAAGCCATGCCTAAAATCGTAGATCATGACAAACAGCGCGTGCTCGTAGCCGAGGCCGCTTGGCGTATTATCCGGAAAAATGGTATGGAACAAGCTTCTGTTCGAAATATCGCTGAGGAAGCTGGAATCTCGGTCGGATCCATGCGCCACTATTTTTCCACTCAATCGGAGCTTCTTTTATATGCAATGAATCTTGTATCGGAACGGGTCACTTCCCGGATTCAAAGCATGTCTTTCGACGGGCCTCCGATGGAACACATGAAACAGTTACTGCTTGAATTCATACCAAATACGGATGAGAAAATGGCGGAAATGGAGGTGTGGTACGCTTTTACTGCCAAATCCAAAACAGATCCTGCACTCAAAAAACTGGCTGACACTGTATATAATGATATTAGACGAGCTGTCGAGATCGTTATTACATCTCTGGTGAAGCTGAATATCTTCAGAGCAGATCTAAATCAGGATCTTGAGATCGAGAGGCTATATGCTCTCGTTGATGGTTTAGCGATCCACGCGGTGCTTCGACCCGATCAGATGAGCAGCAAACTTATGGATCAAACCCTCACCTTACATCTGGCATCTCTATGCCCAGAGAGTGCAAAGTAAAAAACGCAGAACATTTAATGTCACCCCTTTCCACATAGGGAGTAGATATCGAATGCCTGCGTTTTTTTGTTTTATCCAATAATAATCCGGCCCTCCGGATGGCGATACAATTTCTTCTCTTTACGGGGACGAAGTGCATACGCAATCGTTAGCGGACCGATCCGACCAACAAACATGGTGAAGGTAATAATGATTTTGCCCCAATTGGTCATCTCATGGGTTACCCCTACTGATAAACCTACCGTGCCAATAGCTGATGCAGCCTCAAACATGAGGGAAAGGAATGGAGCATCTTCTGTTGTAAGTAACAGCATCACCACAATCATGAAAATACTGAGGGAAACCATAATAATCGTCAATGCTCTCATGAGCAGCTCTTTAGGTACACGTTGCCGGAAAAAGACAATGTCCTTGTTGCCCCGAATCATGGCATATACTGCACCAATCATGATCAGAAATGTGGTTGTTTTGATTCCCCCACCTGTAGAACCTGGAGAAGCGCCAATAAACATGAGCAAGATGAAGAAGAATTGAGTCGCTTGTCGCATCTGCGTAATATCAATTGTACTTGTCCCGGAAGAACGAGTTGAGACGGACTGGAAGAACGATGCGTAGATCTTCTCGCTCCAGGTCAGTGGACCCAGCGTATGACTGTTGGTGAATTCGAAAATAAACAACACCACTGCTCCTATACCGATCAACGCACCGGACACTGACAGCACCAATTTCGATTGCAAGGATAAACGGCGGCGTTTACGGTATTCAAACAGGTCATTTAACACTACAAACCCGAGTCCACCAGATATCACGAGAATCGAAGCAGTGATGTTAAAAATCCAGTCTCCGGTATAATATTGAAAACTGTTGCCAAACAGATCAAATCCACCATTGTTAAACAAGGAAACGGAATGAAATATGCCGTAGTATACAGCCTGCATAAACGGCATCTCGGTAGCCCAGCGCAAAGCCAGAATGACCGCAGCTACCCCTTCAATAGTGAACGAAAAGATCAGAACCTTGCGGATAATCCGCACAATCCCCTCCATGCTGTCCGCATTAATAGCCTCTTTCAGTAGTAGTCTGTCTTTAAGAGATATGCGTTTGCCCAGCACAAGTGCAAACAACGTGGCCATGGTCATGAAACCGAGCCCGCCAAGCTGCATCAAGATCATGATGACAATCTGACCAAACAGATTGAAAGTTGTTCCTACATCCACCACAACTAATCCAGTTACACATGCCGCTGATGTAGCTGTAAATAAAGCATCAATAAAGGCGAGATGTGTACCACTCTGATTGGAAAACGGCAACATCAACAAAACGGTACCAATCGAAATAATCAGCAAGAAACCGCCAACCAATATTAACGGGGGAGATATGAACCTGGCGATGTGAAGCCTGAACTTCATGAAGGGCACCTCTTTTACCAAAATAAAAATGGGAGCAACTTGTGGCCCGTAGCCTATCTGCCTGAGTTACCTATGTAAACCCAAAGAGGAACTTGCCCCAGTTTGAAGCACGGTGGCAGGTTCCTCTTCTATTATGAACGAAAGATACGTTCCTTATTTACTCTTGTGTACGTGGACGCATATGCGGGAAGAGCAGTACGTCACGGATAGACGGTGAATTGGTCAGCAACATGATCAGACGATCGATACCGATTCCCAGACCACCTGTTGGTGGCATCCCGTATTCAAGTGCACGGATAAAGTCGTCATCCATCTCATGAGCCTCGTCATTGCCATGCTCTTTCTCTAACATCTGTGCTTCGAAGCGCTGACGCTGATCAATTGGATCATTCAGCTCAGTGAAGGCATTGGCATGCTCACGTCCAACGATAAACAACTCGAAGCGATCCGTGAAACGTGGATCTGCATCGCTTTTCTTCGCCAGTGGCGAGATTTCAAGCGGATGTCCCATGATGAACGTTGGCTGAATCAGCGTTTCCTCAACAAACTCTTCGAAGAAAGCGTTCAGGATGTGACCAAATGTCATATGCGGTTCAACTTTTACATTATGCTGTTTCGCCAAGCTGTGCGCTTCTTCATCCGTCATATGAACGGAGAAGTCTACACCGACAACTTCCTTAACCGCATCCACCATGGTAACGCGGCGCCATTGCGGCTTAAGACTTACTTCATGATCTCCGTATTGGATTACTTGTGTGCCCAATACCTCCTGTGCGATGTGAGCAACCAGGTTTTCGGTTAAAGCCATGATATCCTTGTAATCCGCATATGCCTCATACAACTCAATCATGGTAAATTCCGGATTGTGACGTGTAGACATGCCTTCGTTCCGGTATACGCGGCCAATCTCATATACTTTTTCCAGACCACCGACAATCAGACGTTTCAAGTGAAGTTCAATCGCAATCCGCATGTACAGTTCCATATCAAGCGCATTATGATGGGTAATAAACGGACGAGCCGCCGCACCACCTGCGATCGCATGCAATGTTGGTGTCTCCACTTCAAGGTAGCCATGGGAGTCAAGATAACGACGCATGGATTGAATAATTTTGGAACGCATAATGAAGGTCTGCTGCACATCAGGGTTCATGATCAGGTCTACATAGCGCTGACGATAACGCAGTTCAACATCAGTCAGACCATGGTATTTATCCGGAAGTGGATAAAGGGATTTCGACAAAACTTCCAGGTCTTTCACTTTAACGGAAGTCTCACCTGTTTTAGTTTTGAAAACAACGCCAGTTACCCCAACGATATCTCCAAGATCAAGCAGAGTGAATGCCGTAAACTTGTCCTCTGGCACGCTATCCTGACGAACATAGATCTGGATTCGGCCGCTCAGGTCCTGAATATGTGCAAAGCTTGCTTTACCCATTCCCCGCTTCGCCATAATCCGTCCGGCAATACTGACTTCGATGTGCTTTTCTTCCAGCTCTTCCTTGGTCAGTTCTTCATACTTCTTCAAAATGGAGCCGGCTTCTTCGGTACGTACGTATTTTTGGCCAAAAGGGTCGATTCCCAAGTTGCGGAGCTCGTCCAATTTGTCGCGGCGAATCTGTAACAGCTCGCTAAGTTCGGTTTCCTGATTCAAGACTTCATCCGTCATGATCTGTATTCATCTCCTTATTTACATTGCAGCCTGTGTCTGGACGCTTGTCCGTAATGTTGAAAAAAGCTTCCCTAAGGAAGCTTTTGTCTACTGCGCATGACTGCTTCGTTACTACAGCTTTTTAATATCTACAATTTTATATTGAATTACGCCAGCAGGCACACTTACATCAACCACTGTGCCTTTCTTCTTGCCCAAAATTGCTTTACCTACAGGACTTTCATTGGAAATCTTGTTCTGAAGCGGATTGGATTCCGCTGTACCTACAATCGTATATTCTGTGATATCGCCGAATTCCAAATCCTCTACAGTTACGGTTGCACCCACACTTACGGAATCGGTATCGATTTCGTCACTGTTGATAATTCGTGCATTACGCAACAGCTTTTCGAGTGTAATGATACGGCCTTCAATAAAAGCTTGCTCATTTTTCGCATCTTCGTATTCGGAGTTCTCGCTGATATCACCATAGCCGATAGCTACTTTGATCCGTTCAGCCACTTCGCGGCGCTTCACTGATTTTAGTGTTTCCAGTTCTTCTTCCAGCTTCTTGAGTCCTTCTGGTGTAAGGATAACTTCCTTGTCGCTCATCTCAACCGATTCTCCTGTCATGGGAATAATTTGATTGTACGGCAACGGAATCAGTGCTGATGACAGAACTCCGCCCGCATACATCTTCAAAACTATATGAAGTTCTCCAGAGAAATAGAATATTCCTCCTGATGCACTATACTTAGTAAACGCACATGGCGAATTTATACTGAGAAATTATAGGTGAACGATCTCGAAAAGTCAATGTTACATCCCCTGCGGCTGTAAACGTTTTACAACACACCTCTTAATTAAGAGGCATTACCCGCAATTACCGGTTCAGACTCCAGATTTCCTTCCATTTTCAACTGCTCCACAAAGTTCTCCAGAATGCCCACCATTTCATCTCGCTTGGTTCCTTCCATAATAACATCCTTAATCCGGGCCGATCCTTTTAATCCCTTCAAGTACCAAGCCAGATGTTTACGCATTTCGCGTACAGCGACTGTCTCATTTTTGAGTGCAATTAGTCGATCCATATGCAAAACAGCTACGCGGATTTTCTCCTCCGCATTCGGGTCAGGGGGAAGCTGGCCTGAACTCAGGTACTGAATTGTGCGATATAACATCCATGGATTACCCAAAGCAGCGCGCCCAATCATTACTCCGTCACAGCCGGTCTCATCGAGCATACGGCGTGCATCTTCCGGTGAAGATACGTCGCCATTACCGATGACAGGAATAGAGACTGCTTCTTTGACATTTTTGATATGTGACCAATCCGCTGTACCTGTGTAGAGTTGTTCTCTTGTCCGTCCATGCACGCTGACAGCACTTCCGCCAGCTCGTTCCACCGCAAGAGCGTTCTCTACCACATAGATGTGTTCGTTGTCCCAACCGATCCGCATTTTAACGGTGACTGGTTTCTCAACAGCTTCTACAACAGCCGATACCATCTCATAGATCTTGTTCGGGTCCAGCAACCAGCGTGCACCTGCATCACACTTGGTTACCTTCGGAACAGGACAACCCATGTTAATATCGATGATATCTGCGTTCGTTTCCTTATCCACGATTCTAGCTGCCTCGACAAGCGATTCCCGGTCGCCTCCCCAAATCTGCAGACTGAGCGGTTTCTCACGTTCATCCACAAATAACATCTCGCGTGTCCGCTGGTTGCCATGCACAATGGCTTTACCACTCACCATCTCGGCACAGACAAGGCCCGTACCAAACTCTTTCGCGATCAAGCGAAAAGCCGGATTACATACACCAGCCATGGGTGCAAGCACAACCTGATTTTTCATTTCAATATTACCAATCTTAAGCATGTTTGCTGTTTCACCTCTTTATCCATTCCAAACCCGGACGTATTCGATATTCCAGAGCTGTGTTGGTTTCATTTTGGTTGTACATTGGCGTTCATCGTGTTCATCGTATTTATCCTATTGGTGCTTGTTCGGAGTTGTTATCTGTGTTCTCCTTTGTCCATCACTCGTTACTTCCCTTGTAATTCCTCGATACTAATCGCGAGCACACCAGCAATCTTACTTAGTTCCTGTGGTGTTACTCTCCGATTTCCTCGTTCGATCGTTCCCAGAATAGCCAAAGATATACCTGTCTCGGCCGCAAGCTCATGCTGGGTTAACCCTTTCAGCTTCCGGAATGCCCGGATTCGGTTGGCCAATTGCATGTTTTCCAACGCTGTATTCCATCCTTTCCATCCAGTACAGACAACGATGCGTGTACAAAGGTATGCAGACCTGATGCCTCGTCCTGCGGTACGATGTCCGACAGCGGCACCAGTACAAAAGCCCGCTCTCCCATACGGGGATGCGGCAGTTGAAGCAGTTCAGTATCTCGCGTCTCTCCATGCATCCAGAGCAAGTCCAAATCCACCGTACGCGGGCCCCAACGAATATCCCGAACCCGTCCAAGCTGATTCTCTACACTGAGCAATTCGGCGAGCAAAAGCTCCGGTGTCAGACTTGTACTAACCGTAGCAGCCATATTCAAAAACGCAGGCTGATCGACATATCCTACCGGCTCTGTCTCATACAGTGCAGAACAGCGTAGCACAGATATATGAGGGTGTTCATTCAGAAGCGTTAACGCTTCAAGTAGCGTCTGCTCCCGATTACCCAAATTAGCCCCTAAAGCAATATAAGCCTCTGAGGATTCAGAGGTCGAATGTGCAATCATGATCGGTTCTCACTTTCTTGAGCGGCGAAGCTCTACCGTTACGCCTCCGAAATGAATATCAAATGGCGGATGAGGCTTCGTCACCTTGACTGTCAATGCATTGATAATAGTATAAGTGTCTAGTAAAGAAGATGCAATATGTTCACCCAACGCTTCAATTAACTGGAATGATTTATTTTCAACGATCTGTTTCACCAGTTCATGAATCTCTGCATAATTAATCGTTTTGGTCAGATCATCATTACGTCCAGCCTCACCCAGATCCATATCGATCTCCAGATCAATGTAATATCGCTGACCCAGCTTTCGTTCTTCTGCAAACACACCGTGATACCCGTAATACTCCATGCGGTGCAGTACCATTCTATCCATCCAGTTCCCCTGCCTTCTTTTAAAATATCAATGTAAGTAGTAAGTAGAGAGATGTATGCTCGTTATAGTTCCCTTTGCTTTTCTATGTTAAAACGCTTCGCTCCAACATGGATGGGCCGCAAAAGGCCCTCCATTATGATCTTCTCCGTAAGCCGGGAGAACGATATAACATCGCATCACACATGTCCGCCGTCCGCCGAATCGGCTTCACATCATGGACCCGTACCAGCTGGCAGCCTTGGGCAATGCCAAATGCAACCGTTGCCGCCGTGCCTTCCAGCGTATCATTAGCACCTACATCCAGCGTGTGCTGGATGAATCTTTTGCGGGATGTAGCAAGCAGCACCGGATAACCCAACTCGTTTAACAGGCCGAGAGAAGACATCAACTTCAGGTTCTCCGAGAGATCCTTCACAAAACCAATCCCTGGGTCCAATATAATCTGATGTTCCTCTACACCCGCTGCAAGCACAAGCTGAACGCTGTCCTGCACATCACGTACAACATCAAGCAGGTAATCGTTGTAGTCCCTTGCCTGACGGTTATGCATCAGAATAATGGGACAGCCCAGTTCAGCTGCCGTCCGCGCCATCTCCGGGTCAGCCTTCGCCCCCCATACATCATTGATAATATGGGCCCCTGCCTGAATGGCTTGACGGGCAACATCTGCCTTGTACGTATCCACAGAGATCGGAATATGCGGCGCCTCTGCACGCAAGGCTTCGATCACTGGTATAATTCGGTGAAGTTCCTCATCTGCACTGACCACCTCTGATCCCGGACGGGTGGATTCTCCGCCGATATCAATTAAATCCGCACCGTCCTCCATCATTTGTTTCGCATGGGCTACTGCTCGCTCCACATTATTGTAGCGCCCGCCATCCGAGAACGAATCTGGCGTAACGTTCAAAATGCCCATAATCTGTGTCCGAGATCCCAGCGTAATTGAAGCTGGTCCCCATTCGTATTTCCGTTCATAGATGACTGGTGTAAGTGTCATGAAGTATACCCCGCTTTCTCCCGGTACATACGCAGTAGCACTGCGGTTACCGGACCAATCCGTCCATTACTGATCGTTGTTTCTGTGCCGCTCAGATCCCGCAACGTCGTCACCGGCACGAGTTCAGCCACGGAACCCGTCAGAAAAATTTCATCTGCTTGTTGCAGATCCTCCCATGGTGACTGCACTTCTATGCAAGCAATGCCTTGATCTGCGGCAATCTCCATGACCACCGCTCTAGTGATACCTGGAAGAATGCCTGTAGATAGCGACGGGGTGTAGAGGACTTGCTCTCGCACCCAAAATACATTGCTGACAATACCCTCCGCAACATAATCGTCGCGTGTAAGCTGTAATCCTTCTGCGCTCCATATTCGCTGGTCTTGCTCGCCATAACCGTTTAATTCACGTTTCGCCAAGATACTGTTCATGTAGTGAAGCGACTTAAACCTGATCTGGCTTTCCGGTGTATTGCGCGGTGTGGACAGACGTTGCAGCATTTTACCCCTCTCATACAGAATAGAAGATGGTTCGGGTAGTGATTTTGCCAGTACGATATGTGTGGGGTCTGTATAATCCCCCGAAGGTAGTCCAAGCGGCGCTTCACCAGCAGATACTGTATAACGTACGTACGCATCCTTAAGTTCATTTCCCTGCATCAGACGGGATATCCAGCCTTTGACTTCCTCTGCTGTCACTGTGAAAGGAATGCCCAACTCTTCACAGCCTGAAGCCATGCGCTCCAGATGCCTTTCCAGAAGGAAGGGTACGCCTTGGTATGTTCGAAAGGTCTCAAACAGCCCAAGTCCGTACAAAAAGCCGTGATCCGTTACAGGAACCACGGCTGACGCCAGTTGAACCAGTTCTCCGTTAATCGCGGCATATTGCATGTTATACGTTCGCTTTTTGTTGTGATAGGAAATTGCGAAGCATCTGATGGCCATGATCTGTAATGATGGATTCCGGGTGGAACTGTACCCCTTCAATCGCATATGTTTTGTGACGCAGGCCCATAATCTCTCCCTCAGCTGTTTCCGCTGTAATCTCCAGACAATCCGGCAGGCTGCTGCGTTCCACGATCAAGGAATGATAACGAGTTGCTGTAAACGGAGAAGGTAACCCCGTAAACACCGAAGTACCCTGGTGATGCATCTCCGATGTTTTACCATGCATCATCCGATCCGCTCGAATGACATTGCCTCCAAACGCCTGCCCAATCGCCTGATGTCCAAGACAAACGCCAAAGATGGGAATGCTTCCTTTGAAATGATCGATAACCGCCAAGCTGATCCCCGCTTCATTCGGTGTGCATGGACCTGGAGAGATCAGAATATGATCCGGTGCCAGTGCTTCAATACCTGCCAGATCAATCTCGTCATTGCGGCGAACTTCCACCGTTTCCCCCAATTCACCCAGATATTGAACCAGGTTGTAGGTGAAGGAATCGTAATTGTCGATAACCAGAATCATAGGTCTGCTCCTCCTCATATTCCACCGCAGATTACGGCGGATGCCTTGTTTTTATTTTAACTTATTAAGTTTAACTGCTTCATTCCGTTCTCTTCGGGTATTTCCTGCTCTCGTTTTGGTTACTCCTGCCGATGCCTGCGCTGTGTCAGCCTCCGCTCGTTCACTATAGTTCACAGCTCTCATCATTGCTCGGGCCTTGTTGGAACACTCCTTGTACTCGCGATATGGATCAGAATCAATGACAATACCTGCACCAGCCTGCACATAACCCGTTCCATCCTTAATGGCAAGAGTGCGTATGACGATATTCAGCTCCATATTGCCACTGTAGTCTATCCATCCAATAGACCCTGTATATGGCCCACGTCGAACCGGCTCAAGCTCTTCGATAATCTCCATCGTGCGTACTTTTGGAGCACCCGTTATCGTTCCACCAGGAAACGTTGCAGCAATGACATCAAACACAGTTAATCCTTCGGCCAGCCTGCCTTCCACCTGTGAAACCAAGTGCATAACATGCGAATATTTCTCGATCGTCATTAATTCAGACACATGAACTGATCCATACGCAGCAATTCGCCCGATATCATTGCGCTCCAGATCAACGAGCATAATATGCTCGGCCCGCTCCTTCTCACTGCCAAGCAACTCATCCGCCATCGCCTGATCCTCTGCTTCATCTCGTCCTCTTCTTCTTGTTCCAGCGATGGGCCGCGCACTGACTTTGCCGTTCTCCACTTTGACTAGCAATTCTGGCGATCCACTGACCAGTTGGAATTCGGGACTGCGAAGCATCCCCATATAGGGTGAGGGGTTTACAACACGTAGCCATTCATAGATATGCTCGCTACTGGATTGGAGCTGCTTTTCATGCCTAAGGGACAGATTAACCTGAAATACATCGCCCTGCCTGATATATTCTTGTACCTGAAGAACAGCTTTTTCAAAATCCTCTTGCGGAAAGGACGTATGCCATCCCTCTGTTTCGCGCTCGGATTCTTCTCTTCGGAGGGCAAGATGAACCTGCCTGTGGCGGAGTTCCAACGCTTGCTGTTGCTCTTCTGCCTGAGCGAAACCCATAATATGAAGCCAGCGCTGCTGCATGGCTACAGCACGTTTCCCAGCCGCAGCATAGAGACGCTGCAGATCGGTCTGCTCCTGCTTCTCAGCACTCACTTCCACATGCACCATACAGAAAAGTGCCTGCTGCTCATGGTCGTATGCCCATATTTCCTCAAAGCGCATCCACCAGTAATCTGGAAGTGCAGGATTATCCTCAGCAATCGTTGGCAGTTTCTCCAGTGATCTGGCTACATCGTAGCTGAGGTATCCAGCGCAACCGCCTGCAAAATCTGGTGATCCGTCAACCTTGGGTGCTCGGTAGGGTGACATCCACCGTTTTAACACATCCAGCGGTTTGCCCTGATCTGTTCTACTTGTTCCTTGAAACAAGTCATGAATTGTAGCTTCCTGCCCTTTGCCGGAAACGATAGATACCGGATTTAAGCCGAGGAATGTATACCTTCCGCCTTTGCCATTCTCCAGCACAATTGCATTAGGAGATGCTTGTTGCCATGCTGCCTCCCACGTTAGCGGTAAACCGCCATGATACGGTCCCTCGTCCGACTTCGTTATATATGGTAACATTGTCCAGCCTTGTCCAGCCCATACTTCCCAGTCGGCGTATGTTGTCATCAGGTGTGTCACTGCGGCCCGCCGCCCTTTCGTGTGTCACTATATAAGTTGACTATGTAAGTCACACAGTCACCCCAATGGCAGAATAAGCTGTGCAAACAAGTGTTCAACTTATATAGTTCTTATTGTTTGATAGTATACTAAAGCGCCGTTGCTTTTAAAAGCATTACGCAAAAAATCCTCCCTACCCGTCAGGGCAGGAAGGATTGATATAAACTGTTCAGAAACATCAAGCTTATCCGGTAAAAGATAAGTTCTGTGCCTAAATTACCCTTCGAAATTGTAAAGCGGTGTGCTCAGATAACGTTCGCCATTACTTGGCACAATAACGACAACGCGTTTACCTGCACCCAATTGTTTCGCTACTTGAAGTCCAGCGCGAATCGCCGCACCGGATGAAATACCGGATAGAATACCCTCTTCTTTCGCAACAGCACGAGCCGTTTCAAATGCATCATCATTCTCGATGTGAATGATTTCGTCATATACTTCTTGATCCAAAATTTCAGGAATAAAGTTTGCTCCAATTCCCTGAATTTTGTGAGGACCAGGTTTACCGCCAGCCAGAATTGGTGATGCTGCCGGCTCTACGGCCACAATTTTGATCCCAGGAAATGCTTCTTTCAACACTTCACCCGTACCTGTAATTGTTCCACCAGTACCAATACCCGCAACAAATGCATCAAGTGTACCACCAACAGACTGAATCGCTTCAACGATTTCAGGCCCTGTCGTTTCACGGTGTATCTTCACATTTGCTTTGTTTTTGAACTGCTCCGCCATGAAGTAGGATGGATTTTCTTTCAACAATTCTTCCGCTTTTTTGACTGCACCATTCATTCCTTCTGCTCCAGGTGTAAGTACAAGCTCAGCACCATAAGCACGAAGCAGGTTACGACGCTCCAAGCTCATCGTCTCAGGCATTACAATAACAGCCTTGTAGCCTTTAGCAGCAGCAACCATCGCGAGGCCGATCCCCGTGTTACCGCTTGTTGCTTCAATGATCGTACCACCCGGTTTCAGCTTTCCTTCTTTTTCCGCTTCTTCAACAATGCTAATTGCGATCCGATCTTTAACACTTGATCCTGGGTTCTGGTATTCCAGCTTCACAAATATTTCAGCACTGCCTTCAGGTACAATATTGTTCAAACGGACAAGCGGAGTACCTCCGATGAGTTCAGTTACGTTATTAACTACTTTAGCCATATGAATGCCCTCCTTAGTGGGATGAATAATACTTATATAAGTTAAACTAAAGATTTTACACCTTACGCTCCAATGACAGAATAACCTTCCAATCGCTGTTATCCCCAGATTTTTTGATTCCCTTTAAAAAAGGGGGAAATCCGGTGATAAAGGCGAAGCCTATGCTTCCGATGCAGCTTTCTTGCAGAAAGCTTTTAGCTTCGCTTCTTCAGGTTTTTTCTGTCCTCTCCGTTATTGTGTGAAAAAACGTTCAACTTATATAGTTTCCTGTAACATTATGCGATCTGTGCCGATAAGCCTCTGGATGTTTATGAAGAACTGCGGAAATCCGGTGATTATCCGTTCCTTTCTGCATAAAGAACCACGCATACAGGTGTAGGTAGCGCCGAGTTTTCCGAAAGTATCTTTATCACATTGAAAACATCTAATTTCTTGCATGTCATGTCTTGATCCATTTATATCCGAGTAAACGAGTAGGTATTTGATTATTTTCATCTTATCAACGTTACACGTCATTGTCAATATGAGTACTCAAAAAAATACTTTGCCTTGGGTCCTTAGACCGTAGACAAAGTATTTTTATCAAGATGCAAGTTCTATAAGACAGGATAGTTATCATTTATCGTTTCAGGAGGCAGGAATTTCGGAGATGATCACAGCCTCGTATTTATCGCGCAGCATCTGCTCTACCTGTGGAAGTGGATCAGCCTGACTTAATGCCAGCTCCATACGAATCTCTTCATGTACTTCCTTTGCTGACTGCTCCTGGCGTTCCGCTTTGTCATTCAGCTTGATGATTGCATAACCATTCTCAACCTTTACCGGACCAGCAATATCACCGATTTTCATATTGGCTGCCCGTTGCAAAATGGATTTAGGTTGGAACGGGTCGTTCTGATCGATCCACCCTAGCTTACCTCCCGCATCTCGGGAGTAACTATCCTCTGATTCGGAGCGAGCCATTTCTTCGAAATCTTTCCCGTTCCGAAGCTCCGTCAACATAGCCTCTGAATCAGACTTTTCTTTCACCACAATAATGGACAGATCATATTTCTCAGGGGTTATATAGTCTTCTCGATGCTCTACCCAGTATTGTTGAATATCGTCATCTTTTACCTGTATACCTGCGGTAGCAATCTTCTCGAGCAGTAGACGGTAACCTGCCTCTAATTCGAGATCCTGCTTCGACAGGCCGAGTTGTGATTTCATCGCATCATAATATGACTTCTCTGAATCATACCCATCCATCGCCTCAGCCATTTCTCTTGCGATCTCTTTGGGAGTAACCACCAAATTGCGTTGAAGGGCCTCAGCAAATACCGCTTTCCGATTCAGCATCTGTAGCAGGATTTCACTACCATAACGTCGTTTTAATGCATCCGTCCAATCTTTATCTGTGATCACTTCACCGTTAATCGTTGCAACCGTACTTCCCTCTTCCTTATTGGCATCAAGAGGTTTCTCTGCGTCTTCTTTTCCCTGATGAAGTACCTGCATCGCCATAACTGTACCCATCACGAGCACACCAAGTGTCAGAATCACAACGGCTGTCCATAATCCTTTTTCCTGTCTGGTCATACCTCATCCCGTCCCCGCATCGATCAATTCTTAGCTTGTTCTAGGATGGCCTCTAGCTGCTCTTTGTTAAAATCATAAGCTTCATTACAGAATTGGCAGACTACTTCGGCCTGTCCCTCTTCTTCAATTAATTGCTCCAACTCGGACTGACCAAGACTGATTAAGGTTTGTTCCAGACGTTCACGAGAACAACTGCAGCTAAAACGAATATCCAGTTCACCCATGACCTGCACATCGGGCAAGAGACGGCGTAACAATTCCTCTAGCTCGAGTCCTTCGTTCAACAAGGTTGTCACCGGAGGCAAGGCACCAATAGCATTCTCGATTTCTGTAATCTCGGGATCAGTGAGGCCTGGGAGAAGCTGAATAATAAATCCGCCCGAAACGATAACCGAGTTATCCGTATCGACGAGTACGCCCACTCCAACCGCCGAAGGCGTCTGTTCCGACTGTGCAAAATAATACGTAAAGTCCTCGCCCAGTTCGCCCGAGATAATCGGAATACTGCCACGGTATGGGTCTTTCATTCCTAGATCCTTCGTGATATTAATGAAACCTTCTGTTCCTACTGCTCCCGCTACATCCAATTTGCCAAAACGATTGCTCGGCAAGTGCACATGCGGATTGGAAACATAACCGCGCACCTCGCCTTTGGCGTTGGCATCAGCTACGATCTGACCGATTGGGCCATCTCCGTTCACTTGTATGGTTAGTTTTTCATCACCTTTAAGCATCGCACCCATAATGGCAGCTGTTGTTACTGTACGCCCCATAGCTGCTGTAGCCGTGGGAAACGTATCATGTCTTCTGCGCAGTTCTTCTACCAGGTCTGTGGTCTGAACGGCAAACGCTCTTACCTTTCCATTCATTGCTGTACCACGGATCAACCGGTCTTGTTTGTTGTTGTTTTCCAAGTCATTCAGCCTCCTTTGGCGTGTCATTTTAATATCCTAACAGAAAAAAACGGCTCAACATTTAAGCTGTAATCCCAGCCTGCTGTATGCCGCCCTTTATATGTCTACCTTTCCCGATTCCGCTCATAGATGACACGTAGCCCCTCAAGCGTAAGCAGTGGATCAACTTTCTCAATGCTACGGGTTTCTTCTGCAATCAGCGTAGCGAGACCTCCTGTGGCAATGACCATAGGCTCAGCCTTCATCTCTTCACGGATTCGTTCAACGATGCCGTCCACTTGGCCGGCATAACCATAGATGATACCTGCCTGCATGGCATGCACGGTATTGCGTCCAATAACCTTCTTCGGCTTCTCCAGCTCAATTCGGGGTAGTTTCGCCGCCCGCTCATAAAGAGCTTCGGTAGCAATGTGAATACCGGGTACAATCGCGCCGCCCAGGTAATGGCCCTTCTCATCAATACAGTCGAACGTCGTGGCTGTACCAAAATCAACGACCACAAGGGGGCCGCCGTATTTTTCCACGGCCGCCACGGCATTTACGATCCGATCCGCCCCTACTTCGCGCGGATTCTCATATCGTAGATTCAGGCCAGTTTTGATACCAGGCCCAACCAGCAATGGTTTTTTGCCCACATATTTCACACACATCGTTTCGATGACACTCACCAGTGGTGGAACCACAGATGAAATTATGACACCCTCGATGTCGCGAACAGAGATACCGGACATATGAAATAAATTATAAATCAATACGCCGTATTCATCCACTGTGGACTGACGAGATGTGCTCAGACGAAAATGATGCAATAGTTCACGGCCCTGGTATACCCCAAGTACGATGTTACTATTGCCCACGTCTACGACTAGAATCAAAGAGGTTCACCCCTCTTTCTTTTCGTTTAAATCCAGGCTGATATCCAAGCTCTCAAAAGAATAGGTTAACCTGCCAACCGAAATTACATCCACACCCGTTTCCGCAATTCCGCGAATCGTTTCAAGCGATACATTACCGGATGCTTCTACCTTCACATGCGGAGCCTGCTCACGGATCAGGGCGACTGCTTCTCGCATCCGATCAGGTCGCATGTTATCCAGCATAATGATATCTGCTCCAGCTTGCAAGGCTTCCTGTACCTGAGTTATATTTTCCGTTTCAACTTCAATCGTCATCGTATGCGGAATAACTGCCCGTGCTCGCTGAACAGCCTCGGTAATACTGCCTGCACCTTTAATATGATTGTCTTTGATCATAACGGCATCATACAGTCCAAACCGATGATTGGCTCCACCACCTACACGTACAGCATACTTTTCTAGCAAGCGATGACCTGGTGTTGTTTTGCGTGTATCGACAAGTCTGGTCTTCAATCCTTCAAGGGCATCCACGTAGGAACGTGTTCGGGTAGCAACACCCGACATGCGCTGTAACAGATTAAGTGCGAGCCGTTCCCCTGTCAGAAGCGAATGTGTACTCCCTTCCACTTCAGCCAGTATGGTGCCAGGAGTAACTACATCACCGTCATTAACTTTTGCCGTATAACGAAGCTCTGGATCTACGACTTGAAAAACAAGCTCAGCAACCGTCATGCCTGCAATGACCCCATGATCTTTGGCATGAATCACTGCCTTAGATTGGCTGTTTGCCGGAATGGTCACATTCGTTGTGACATCCCCTGCACCTACATCTTCACGTAGCCAGCCTTTAATCGTCTCAATAAGTTCCTCATTGTATCCGTTCAGTATCATGACATCCATTCCTCCACAATCGCTTGTTCTCGCTGCTGCAGACTATGCTTCTGCCATATTTTATCGTCCCTTGCCGGGAAGTCCTCACGGTAGTGTGCTCCACGACTTTCCTCACGGTGCAGCGCTCCGCTGGTTACGAGCCATGCACAAGTCAAAAGATTGGCATACTCCAGTTCTTCCCTTTGTGTAAGCTTCTGATCAAAAAAAGATAACTCCTGTTGCAATTTATCTATAGCCTGCCTTAGACTGGTTCCATTTCTTCGCAGTCCCACTTGACGAACCATCATCTTTTGCAGACGTAAACGTCTTTCGGATACCGGCTTGGAATGTTGTTGTTCTTTTGCACGGTTAGTATTCTTACTTTCCTTACCCAGAGATTTCACATCTCTTCCAAGTGAACCTTCGAGTGCCGGTAACGAATGGATACGATCCACGATTCTGCGGCCAAATACAATCGCTTCAGATAAGGAATTGCTCGCTAGTCGATTGGCCCCGTGCACTCCGGTAGAGGATACCTCACCACAGGCAAATAAACGGGGGATACTGCTCTCACCACTCAAATCCGTCTTTACTCCGCCCATCATATAATGTGCCGCAGGTGCAACTGGAATCCAATCTGTAGTCATGTCGAGACCGTATCGCATGCAAGTTTCGTAAATGGTAGGAAAACGATGTTTCACCATCTCCGGTCGCTCATGGGTAATGTCGAGGTAAACAAAGATACTGTTTGTCAGTTCCATCTCGCTGACGATTGCTCTAGCTACAATATCACGAGGCGCCAGTTCAAGCTGGGGATGATATTTCTCCATGAATCGCTCACCCTTCACGTTGCGAAGGTAAGCACCTTCCCCGCGTACTGCTTCAGACACCAGGAAGCGTGGAGCTCCCGGGTAACATAAGGATGTCGGGTGGAACTGGATAAATTCCATATCACGAACTATAGCCCCCGCACGGTATGCCATAGCTACCCCATCAGCTGTAGCTACATCCGGATTCGTCGTATAGCGGTACAACTGTCCTGCCCCGCCTGAGCAAAGCACTGTTGCTTTTGCTTTGACAAACACCTTTGATCCGTCTTCTTTCAGAATCAGAGCGCCGATACATTCTCCTCGATCCGTAATCAAATCCACCACAAAGTGCTCATCCCAAACGTCAATGCCCGGATGCTCGTGAACCTCAACAGCGAGCGCTCTTACGATCTCATATCCAGTTGCATCCCCATTGGCATGTAAAATACGGCGGTGGCTGTGCGCACCTTCCTGCGTCAACGCCAACTCGCCGTTCTCCAGATCAAACAATGTCCCCAGACGAATCAGTTCTCTGACACCGTCCGGGCCCTCATTCACCAATACTTCAACTGCTTCGGATCGGCATAAACCTGCTCCTGCAACAAGAGTATCTTGCAAGTGGTACGCAGGAGAATCATCCTCAGCAATAACAGCCGCAATCCCGCCCTGCGCATATCTGGTGTTACTCTCAAGTAAAGACTTCTTCGTAATCATCAGTACAAGATGCTGTTCGCTAGCCTTAATTGCGGTAAACAGGCCAGCAATGCCTGAACCGATCACCAGCACATCGGTCTCCACCATCGGCAGCGCAGAGAGGTCAAAATTATATATATATTGCGGTATCATCTTATTCACCTGTCTCGGAGCAAGAGTAACGCATGTTACTTCACCAGTAACATGCGCTCTAGTGATTCTCTGGCTTTATCAGCAACAGCCGGTGGAACATAAATCTGCGGTTTCATCGTTTCCAGACATTTAACCAGCTTCTTCAGGTTGTTGACCTTCATGTTTGGACATACCAGAAACTTGGTTGCAAAATGGAACTGTTTATCCGGACTGTCAAGGCGAAGCTGATATCCTGTGCCATCCTCCGTGCCGACAATGAATTCCTTAGTGGAGGATTTCTTGCAATATTCCAAGATCGCTGTTGTACTGCCTACAAAGTCACCCATCTCTACAACTTCAGGGCGACATTCCGGGTGCACCACAAACTCAGCATTTGGATACTTAGCCTTCATCTCAACAACATCTTTTACCGTGAGCATATCGTGTGTATTGCAGTAACCTTCCCAGATGATCATCTTTTTGTCGGTGTGCTGCTGCACATAATGTCCTAGGTTTTTGTCCGGTACCCAGATGATTTCCTCTGAATCTACGGACTGGATTACACGAACAGCATTCGCTGATGTACAGCAAATATCTGTTTCTGCTTTGATCTCAGCCGAGGAATTAATATAGGTGACTACCTTGGCGTTCGGATGCTTTGCCTTCAGCTTACGTAATCCATCCACGTTCACCATATCTGCCATTGGGCAGCCCGCACGTTCATCAGGGATCAAAACGGTTTTGCTAGGAGCCAGAATTTTAGCGCTTTCACCCATAAAATGAACACCACAGAATACAATAACATCCGCATCTGTCTGTGCCGCCTTTTGGGCCAGCAGGAAAGAATCTCCACGGAAATCTGCGACTTCCTGTACTTCATCACGTTGATAATAATGAGCAAGAATAATGGCATTACGTTCCTTCTTGAGTTCCATCAGCCGCTCACGCAGCTCACGATTCATCTCAGCCTTGCGCTCTAAAGCCAGAGCTTCCACCTGTGATCCTCTCCTTATCGGGACAGCGCCAAGCACTGTTTCATGGGCTAACCTATGTCATAATGTTCGCTGGTGAAACGAATCACAAGCGGTTTAACAACTAATGTACACAACGTTCACGACTCTGTCAATAAATGAAAAAAGGCAGGATATACTGCTCTATCCCCCTTATGCTATCTGGTTCGCCATTTAGCTCTTGATTATCTGTTTCTTCTCCACATGAATAAAAACTACAAAAAAAGAGAGCCGCATGGGCTCTCTTTTCTTTCCGATAACATGACCGGGGACCTGACATATTAAGATGTCGGCTTTGTACCGCCATCATTAGGATCGTTGTTCCCTTTATCCAAGTCAGGAGCTTCGTTTGGAATATCTCCAGCCGGTGGCTCAGACGTTTCATCTTTACCCTGAATGCGTACGCGAACATCGCCGATGTTATCCACGATTGGCTCGCCGCCTTCATTTGGCGTACCTTCTCCCGAATTGTCTTCGTCTGCTTTTGGTGTCAGGGAACCTGTTTCGATCAATTGCTTGATCTGATCCATTTCCAGTGTCTCCACTTCAAGCAGTGTTTCTGCGATCAGATGCATCTCTCTCGTATGTTTTGTAAGGAGAGCTTTACACTTCTCATAACAGTCGTTAATAAAACGCTGCATCTCTTGGTCGATCTCATATGCAATGGAATCCGAGTAATTCTGTTCATGACCGATATCCCGTCCAAGGAATACCTGTCCTTGTGAACTTCCGAATTGCATTGGACCCAGTTTCTCACTCATACCGTATTCCATAACCATGCTGCGCACGATACCTGTCGCTTGCTGGAAGTCACTATACGCACCGGTACCGATCTCACCGATAAATAGTTCTTCCGCCACGCGACCCCCGAGAAGTCCAGTTACCTTATCCAGCAACTCCTGTTTGGTAACGAGCATGCGGTCTTCTTTTGGCAACATGATTACATATCCACCCGCACGTCCGCGCGGAATGATGGTCACTTTATGTACCATATCAGCATGTTCCAGGAAGTATCCTACAATGGTATGGCCTGCTTCGTGATAAGCAACGATGCGTTTCTCTCGATCACTGATGACACGGCTTTTCTTCTCCGTACCAACGATGACACGGTCAATCGCCTCATCCACTTCACGCATGGAAATATCTTTTCTGTTACGGCGTGCTGCGAGCAATGCCGCTTCATTCAGCAAGTTCTCCAGATCTGCACCCGAGAAACCTGTTGTACGCTTCGCAATAATGTCCAGTTTCACATCTTTCGTGAGTGGTTTGTTACGGGAGTGTACTTTCAGAACAGCTTCACGGCCTTTAACGTCTGGACGATCCACTGTGATTTGACGGTCAAAACGGCCTGGACGCAACAATGCAGGGTCCAGAATGTCTGCACGGTTCGTTGCAGCAACGATGATAATACCTTCGTTTGCACCGAATCCGTCCATCTCAACGAGCAATTGGTTAAGGGTTTGTTCACGTTCATCGTGTCCGCCGCCAAGACCAGCACCACGCTGACGTCCCACTGCATCAATCTCATCAATAAAGATGATACAAGGTGCATTTTTCTTTGCATTTTCGAACAAGTCACGGACACGTGATGCACCGACACCGACAAACATTTCGACGAAGTCAGAACCGGAAATGCTGAAGAAAGGTACCCCTGCTTCACCAGCTACAGCACGAGCGAGCAATGTCTTACCTGTACCTGGAGGACCTACGAGCAATACCCCCTTCGGAATACGTGCCCCAACGGCTGCGAACTTCCGAGGGTCCTTGAGGAAGTCTACGACTTCAACAAGCTCTTGTTTCTCCTCGTCTGCACCCGCCACATCTTCAAAAGTAACGCGCTTCTTCTCTTCATTGTAGAGGCGAGCACGACTTTTACCAAAGTTCATTACTTTACCGCCGCCGCCTTGAGCCTGATTAAACAGGAAGAAGAACAGCAGGAACATAATGATCAAAGGAATAAAGGAAGTCAGCAACGTCAACCAGATGCTGTCACCTTTCATTGGTTCCTGATGATATTCAAATTTGTTAGCTTCACTTGCAGCTACAAGTTCGTTAATTGCCTCATCCGTAGGAGGAATATACGTTGAGAAATTTTCTGATTTGGCCCCATCAGGTGCTTGTTTGTATCGGCCGGTCACGAGATATGTCTGACCGTTGAATTGAACAGTCACTTCGGCGATATTATTGGCTTTAACCTCAGCACGAAACTGATCATATCTAGGGTTTTCTATAACATCGTTTCCATCTGTGATAAATCTAACTAAACCCACCACAACTAAAAAAAGAATCAAATAAAAACCAGAATTCCGGATGAACCGATTCATCCCCTACCTCCTCTCGAGACACTTTAATTATTTTAACATAGCCCGACATGGCTTCTCAATAGAAGCCAAGAACAGCTCAAGGCTTGGGCCTTACAGGATATTAGCTTGTGTAGATTTCTGGTTTCAAAATCCCGATATAAGGCAGATTCCGATAGTGCTCGGCATAATCCAAACCGTATCCCACGATGAAGGCATCAGGGATATCAAAGCCAGTGTAATGAGCTTCCAGTTCCACTTTGCGGCCGGATGGTTTATCGAACAGTGTAACCACACGGACAGTTTCAGCACCGCGGTTTTCCAAAAGTTCAATTAAATAGCTGAGCGTAAGTCCACTGTCGATAATATCTTCGACAATCAGAACTTCACGTCCTTCAACGGATACATCCAGATCCTTGATGATTTTGACAACACCGGATGACTTGGTCGACGCACCATAACTGGATACGGCCATAAAATCCATCTCAACCGGTACCGTTATGTTTTTAACCAAATCAGCCATAAATATAAACGCACCTTTGAGCACGCAAATGACCAAAGGGTTCCGGTTAGCATAATCGGCACTAAGTGTTGCGCCTAATTCCTTAACCTTACTCTGAATTTCTTCTTCACTGATCAATACTTCCTGAATGTCGTTCTGCAACTGTGCGAACCTCCTAAGTTATACTATGAAAGCCTTACTTGAACCATAACCACTACCCCTGAATCGCTGAATCGCCTACAGTCATGTACAGGATTGCGGAAGTGCTCTCCCTGACAGGAGCCATATCGGACCGGCGAACACCCGGTAACCAGATGACATTGCCTGCTCCATCACACACCACAGGAATGCGTGGTCTGACAGATGGGGGAATTTTCTCGTCGATGAAAATATTTTTCACCTTTTTGCTTCCGTTTAATCCCATTACCTTCATGGTATCTCCAGGTAACCGTGAACGTACGACCAACGGCATCTGAAGCCCATCCGCATCAAATGCGGCTTGATCAGCCGATTCCGGTACATGATAGTTTTCGGGACTCATCGGCGTCAACCGAATATATCGGTTAATTTCGGTGAGTGAAAGCTCGTAAGTTCCGCTCCATTGTGCAAGACGATACTCGTAAGATTGACCCTTTACGCTTGTTCGTTGGCCAAAAGAGATCCGATCATACTCCCGGGTACAAGTAAGTGTCTGTCCTATATCCAGACTCCAAGTTGTCCCTTCGATCTCCATGACCTTGCGCCGAATAGTTTCAATACGGGTAAAGTCGACAAAATCACTGTCCAAAGGCAGATAATTCAATATTAGTTTAATCAACCTTCGTTGTAAAGCGACATGTAACTTCAAGAAGGAAGGCACCTCAAAGGTCTGCCTTCCGCCGTTCACCTGTACTAGACACCTGTATGTGTCATGAGTACTCTGCTCCATGAAATCGTCTTCGTCACCCACAATTTCGGCAAGTCGATTCAGTGACGGCGTGAGTTGTCCATTATATTGCCCCAAAAAAGGAAGCACATCCAGACGAATCGCATTACGCCGATATTTTCGTTCATCATTGCTCTTATCACGAAAATAGGTAAAACCCTGTGTATTACAAGCTTCTACAAGGTCCGTCTTGTTTATACGAAGGCATGGACGGATAAGTTCCACATTTTTTTCGCGGCGTTTGAACTTCATGCCTGCCAGTCCCGAAAGCCCGCTGCCCCGTAGCAAATGAAGCATAACCGTCTCGGCCTGATCATCAGCATGATGAGCCAAAGCAATGCTTGCTGCACCATACTTATCAGCCACTTCATGCAAGAAGGCATAACGCCGATTACGCGCCGCCTCCTGTGGACCCTGACCTGTTTGTTTCATATAGGAGGGTATGTCGGCTTTGACCCACTCAAAGGCAAGACCAAGCTGACGTGCCATATCCATCATCTGACGGGCTTCTTCATCCGACTCAGCCCGAAACCCATGATGTACGTGGGCACAGATTAATTCAATCGGCACATGTTGCTTGCTAATCTCATGCATGATATGCAAAAAAGCTACCGAATCCGGCCCGCCCGATACAGCGACGACAATCCGATCTCCGGGAACCCATAACTGATGCTCTTCCGCTGCATCCAGTACGTTATTCACCAGTGTCTCCCAGCGTAAAGCTTCCATACCTGTTCCTCATTCCTTGCGTTATGTATATGCACCCCCAACATCAAAAACGCAGTGCATAGATAAGTACACCGATAAGTAGAATTACCGATAGAGCAAATGCATTTTTCAGCCATCGCGGTGTGTTGCTTCTGGAACGACGACGCACCTGTGCGGGGCGTGCCATCAATTCCTTCCACGATTTTGCAGCATGGTCTGCATTCGGGAATTGTCCCCGGAGCGCATCAATGATCCACCCACGAAAAGGGACCAGCCGTTCGCTTTTCTCCACCAACATCACGAGTTGATTCACATTCCGCAATTGCGGGAGCCCATTTGCAGCCAAAGATTTCAACGCATCCGCTTCTAAGATATGAATCATCAGCAGCGCATAGGCAAACACGTCGTACGTTGCATCTGCGGTTCGGCTACCAGCATTCCAAAATCCCCGGTCATACCATTCCGTGAATTGTTTAACACTTCGTCCAATGGACGTTACTCCGCCATAATCAATCAGTTCGACATACCCGTAATCGGACACGAGTACATTCTGAGGTTTAAGATCGCCAAACACCCAGCCTGCCTGATGTAATTGAGCGAGTCTCTGTAACAATCTTAATCCAACCAGCAGTGTCCAGTCCGTTCCCTGACGCCGAATAAAATGATGAAGAGCCTCGCCCCGAACGTAGCGCATCACATAAAAAGGAATGTCCCGTCCATGAACGGCATAGTCATCCACATCTTTAAGATAGGAAGGAATGCCGCTCTGCCGAAGGGCTTCATGATGACGCTGTAACTGAAATGATTTGAGTACATTAATCTCCGATTGCAAATCAACCGGATCAAATCCCATTTTAAGCGCATAATGTTTGCCATTCTCTCCAAGCTGGACGAGGAAAACAACCCCATTGGCGCCTCTGCCCAGCAACTTTCGAATCGTATACCGGCTTCGGTTCCATTTTCCCGTAATGACCGTTCCCGGCGGGAAAGAGGCATCAGACAACGTTGTCACCGAGCATCCCTTCTCTTTCAATGCGATAGTTCCCTTCTATTTCCTGCTGTTCCTCCAGTGTACCATAACGGTAAAAATCAATCACCTTCTGAATTGCAGGGCCTGTCGGCGTTGCCCCCTTTGTCTGCAACCGTCCAAACAAGGAACGAACACGCCCGGGATCATCCGTCCAGTCGATGTCCATTACCGCATCCTCTCCGCTGTGGCGGCCTGGAAAATGAAATACAGATAACCGACTTTGTCCTACTCGAGCCTGCAGGCTTAACATCAAATCCCGAATCCCTTCTTCTACTGCTGCCAATTTCGGTTTCATACTAGCACTGACGTCAATCAGAAGCGTAACCTGCAGGGCAGCATTTTCCGTCAGGTTGTCAATCACTTCCACCACTTGCGAGCGCTGGGATGGCTCCAAATCCGTTACTGTCTTGGTGCCCTTCTCTCCCAAAATTTGTGTTAACTCTCTATTAACCGCCTGTTGGATGGTCTGAACCACTGTTTTTCTCGTCATCATCTGCATCGTGTGGGCAAGCTGTCGTGTGCCTACAATTTGGCTAATACCCCCACCAGCTCTAGCGATATCCTCGATCTCCCGACTACCTAACTCGCCAATCGTACCATAATCAATTACACCTACAACATTGACTGTAATACCCTCTTCGCGTGCCTCGGCCGCTGCCAGTACCGGGCTTACCCCCACATTGGAACAACCGTCGGTGATTAACAAAATTTGTTTCATCCGATATCCCTCCGTTTTTCGTACTCTCCAACTCTATGACTAGCATTGCCAGATTGAAGAGAGTTCAAACGGATCGAGTTGTTTGGGTCATGGAATGGGTTAGACTATGGATCCAATCCCTGATCATGCGCATCTGCACCCGAGCACTTAACTTACGGTGCGAGGACGCTCCATCCGATTAATACCAGGCACACGTAAGGTGGCCCACTCCGGGCGATAATGTTCAACTTTGCCAACTACGACAGTCATGTCATCCAAAATCTCTTGCTGCTGATAGCGGATAACACTCTCAAGCAAGCAATCTGCGAGTTCCTGCGGGTCATCTGTATGAATCTCCTGAATAAGTCGTTTCATCCACATCTCTTTATTAACCGCATATCCTGGAGCATCATAGATGCCGTCTGTCATCATGATCAAGATATCACCCGGCTGTAACTGAAGAGTGACCAGATCCACTTCAATATCTTTAATGATACCAATTGGCAAATTGCTCGCTGAAACTTGAATAACCTCCTGTCCACGTTTGATAAAGCTTGGTGTTGAACCAATTTTCATAAACGTTGTCTCTGCCGTATATTCATCGATCAGTGCCATATCAACTGTGGCATACATCTCCTCTGGAGAACGTAGCATCAGCACAGAATTTACAGATTTGATTGCTAATTTCTCGTCCATTCCCGATTGAAGCAGTTGCTCCAAAATATTTAATGCAGCACTGCTCTCCATGCGAGCCCTTTCCCCGTTGCCCATTCCGTCACTAAGTGCCACTGCAAACGTACCATTGCCGAGTTCCACAGTACTGAAGCTATCTCCTGACATCACATCGCCTCCTTTGGCGGCGGCTGCTACACCTGTTGTAATCTCGAATGTCTTCGCTGAACCGAAGGTTACGGTCGCCAGCCCCTGACGAGGATCAGTCATGGTCTCATGCAACACAGCAATATGCTCGTCCAGCACGTTAGAGATCAGCGGAGCGATCATTTTACGGCATTCATCGAATCCTCTTGTATATGCATGTACAATCTCAATCTCCACATTGCCAGCTTCCAGATTAATAATCTCTATAGAATGAATAGATAGTCCCAATGACTCCAGTGCATCCCGAATTTGTTCTTCCTGCTGTACCATCTCCTCACTTTCACGTTGAATTTCTTTGGCCAGGTCCTCCATCACCTGTGATACTCCCGACAATTGCTCAGCAACCAGCTGACGACTGTCCATAATTTGGCGTTTCCATTGCATATTATGTTGATGCAGGCCATATTGGGCGCGCATCACTTCAAGTACCTCCTCCGGCTTGGCACACACCCGGTTCCATTCCACCGGAATTTGGTCCCCTGACATCTCCGGGTTTGCCTCAATGGAACTCATCACATCGGTCATGTAACTATACGTTTGAATAAACTTCGCATCCCAGCATTGCGCACGCTTGAAGCACCCTGCACAAGTACCCTCAGCAACTGCGTTCATGAAGTGATCCATCCCGCCTTCTTTATGTGCCGGCTCCCCCGTACCGGACATCTGATCGAAGCTGCGTGACAACTGACGGAATACCTGTGAGAAGCGCGTTACTCGCTCCGCCGTAATATCCCGAATACGTTTCGCATATTCATGCTGGGATTTGGTATGATCCTGTGTGCCGGGTACGTATTTGGAGATGGCTGTGAACATGCTTTTTGGTGTTAGCATAAACAGGACGATAGCTGCACACGTTTCCCACAAGGAATTCACCACGTCGCTTGGGCCACCCAAATAAATCGATAGAATAGATGAACCCAGCAACATCCCTAGGGCAACCCCCATACGTTTCCCCTCACGAAGCATACCTGCCAACATCCCGGCAAAAGCAAGCAAACTCATCTGATACACGGCAGACATATCGGCTAGGCTCAGAATTAACCCTGTAATCACTCCAACCGATGCACCGAGGGGGGCTCCTCCCACTAGCGCAAAGACGAGAATAAGATACCTGGAAAGCATATGCTCCACCGAAAGGGACTGAATCGTCCACCCAACTGCCCCGGTCATCACGGAAGCCAGAAGAATGATCAGGCACAGGATTTCCTCGTTCTTTAGGCTGAACTTTTTTTTGCGATACGTAAAAATGGGAATGGCCTGAATGAACACCAGGGTTAATACGAAACTTAGCACGGAATCCATGGTGAGCATCATCATCGCATACCAACTGAATGAAGGCCCAATCACAACGGCGAATAGTTTCACCATAAAAGTTGTCGTAAACACCATCGTTGGTGCATAAGATAATTCAGAACGATCGTAAGACTCGAGCCCTCGAAACAACAGATAAAAGATGGCAAGCTCAGAAGCCACAATCAGCGAAACCGGAAATGGTGCAAACAGACTCCCTGCGAGTAATGCCGCACCAACGGGTATGATATAATCCCTGCGCATAAAAGCAATGACTGCAAAGTATGCAATGGCAAAAGGAGATAATTCATTCAGGATCATCGCCTTTCCCAGTAAGAATCCCATAAATGTAAGTAGCAAAAGCCACTTACGAGATACCATAGCCTGGACAGCCTTGCGGGAACCCAGCCATTGTTTCAGACGTACTGACAGCTCCTCCCGAGCTGTAGCACCTCCTTTGCCTGTTTTCATCCCCGGAAATTGAATGACATTCCACTTCTCCATCATGCTCAAGGCACCCCATTCGATTAATTTGATTTCTTGTTTCACTCTCGATGGTTCTGATTATAAATAGAATAGAAGACGTAGTTTGTCAGAATAGCTGGACGAGCTTCAAAAAGTTTACGACAAAAGAAACCGCTGTGGCGCGATGGTGTTTAACCCTCGGCCTTATTGTGCTTTCCAGCATTTTTGAGCAGTCGGTTGAACGGTGGCATGTCTGATTTTGAACGAGAAGTTAGAAGGTGTCGTCATGATCTGAGCAGAATAACTGGAGAATGCCACGGAAACATGTCGGTAAAAAATGGAAGGCGACAAATGTTCTTATTCTCCCCTGTATAATGCAAATCATGAAGAAATCGTGTCGCGTCATACCTGAAAATCCACTCTTCTCTAATGTTTCATCAAAATACGAAATGGTCATCAGATTATAAAAAAAGAAGCACAAAAAAACCGTTAGCCAATAGGCTAACGGTTTTACTTATATATTCATATCAGGTTGAAACAGATTAAACACGCTTGGCGCCACGGCCACCGCGTTTGCCCTCTGTATTCTTCTTAAGCGAAGAGATCCGTTCTTCGCTAT
The DNA here is from genome assembly GCF_050435065.1 of Paenibacillus sp. 4624. Taxonomy (NCBI): domain Bacteria; kingdom Bacillati; phylum Bacillota; class Bacilli; order Caryophanales; family Paenibacillaceae; genus Paenibacillus; species Paenibacillus sp. 4624. Next base: position 38,569 of record NZ_JBNDJR010000020.1, on the reverse strand, counting down.
CTTTCAGGAAGCGTGACATTTTATCCTCAAATGAAGGTTTGCCTGCTGCGGGCTTGAAAGAACGGCCTCCACGGTCACGGTTAAATCCACCGCCACCACCACGACCTTGGCCACCACTTGGGCCGCCGCCGCTGAATCGTTCGCGATCTCCTCCACTGCGTTCCGGTCTAGGAGCTCTCGGGGGTCTGGATTGAGTTTGTTGCTCTACCGGTTTGTCAACAGCCTGTTTAATGGAAAGTCCGATCTTGCCGTCTTTGTCAACGTTAATAACCTTTACTGTGACTTGGTCATTCAGCTTCAGGTGGTCGTTGACATCTTTGACGTAATTGTCGGCGATTTCCGAGATGTGAACGAGACCCGTGACACCTCCTGACAGATCCACAAATGCTCCAAAATGCGTGATTCCTGTCACCTTGCCCTCTAACTTGGTGCCCACTTCAATTGCCATAGAATAAAATGATCCTCCCTTAAAAATATACAACCCGATTTTTGAATGCCAAAATCATGCTGTGCTACTTGTAATTATACCTTATGCCATAAACCAAGGTCAACTGAGCACTAGCTCATTATAGAGCCTATTTTTTCCGGTTTACGCTTATAAGACTCATGGAAAACAAACCATGCTCAGCAAAAGTCTGAATTCCATTAGTTTCCTGACTCCTCAACCTGAATTGGTGTTTCTTCAGGGAGGTAGTATCCTTTTTTTCGTGCCAGCTGTCCTATGTATTCAGGGTCCTTCAACCGACTGACCTCATACTTCAGCTGTTCCAGCTGTTTCTGCGTATCCTGCTGCGAAGTTTGCTGTGTGGCCAAGTAAGCACTCTTGTCCGAAATTTGCGCATTCTGTACAAGAAACGTATATCCTGCCCAGATTGCAAACACAGCTACAAATGTTAGCCACAGCATCAGACGTCTTCGTGCACCAGCAGATTTCCCCTGGTTAGCTGGGCTCTTCTTACTACCCACAGGTGTTCTACTCATTCCCCGGACGACCTCCTTGAAACCAGCGTTTCCATATCGCTGCAATTCTTGTACCCGCTTGGATCATCCACCCAGGCGTTACCCAATATCTCAGGAGCGGCCTAAACATCCAGCGGAACAACTTGCCGAAAGGGATTAAACATTGCAACACCAGCTTGCCCAGGAATAGAAGGATCGCGATGACGAAACCAAATAATACGCGAAACAATCTGTATACTCCCTTCGCTGGCACAACAATCAGGATGTTAAGGATATGTCCACACCACTGAATCAGTGTTCTCGCGAGTTTAATTAACATTACCACAAAATGCTGGGTTGTAACACTTAAAAGCCAAAAATAGAAGCAAACTCCGATAATCAGCCCTAAAAAGACATAAAACCGCAACTGTCCGTGGTTTCCGGCATACAACATCCGGAAAACGAACAGTGCGGAAGCGACCCAATACAACAGGTCCAACGTATGGATGCTCCATCTCGGAAATCGCAGCTGTCCTGACAGTACCCGGTAACTGTCATAAGCCACACCCATCACAACTCCCGACAGCAGCATCCAAGTCAGTGTGATCCACTGCGCATCCAGAATCATCGGAACATCTTGCCAAACAGGCCTTTACTATTTTTGGACTGGGAACCGGGATCAAGATACTGAAGCGAGCTAACCGTACCCTCAATAGATAAAAGACCTTCCTCCAGGCTCAGGTTTTTGATATGTAAATTGTGCCCCCGGATCGTCAGATGCCCAAGTTCGGTCTGAAGCAAGAATTCCTCACTATCAAAGCTCTCCACATTCGAAACCCCTGTTAAATCCAGCAGTTTCCGATTTTGCATGTTTAGATAGTGTTGTTTAGCTTTTCCGTGCTCAACCATGGCATGTACCCCTCCTTCTTTAGTACCTAGCTTATGGATGAGAAACCGAGATTAGAACTATCTTCTAACCGATCCTTCTTATTGCATTCAGGGTGTAACATAAAAAAACGCCCTCCCGTTACCGGGAGGGCGTTACATTCAAGTAATATGAGCTAAAATTCAAATATTGTCAGGAGTCCTGTTACCAGTCCATCCCGTTATCCTTGGCAATCGGCTCTTCCTTAACCAAGGTATAGAGGCTGCTCGCCTCATCCTTCTTGGTACTCTCAGCAAGACGCTCCACCTTCACAGTGACTAGCTTCTGACCAAACTGAACCGTCAGCTCATCGCCTACCTTTACAGCAGCGCTGGGCTTAGCTTCCCGTCCATTCACCAGAACACGCCCCTGCTCAGAAACGTCCTTGGCTACGGTGCGGCGTTTGATCAGCCGAGATACCTTCAGGAATTTATCAAGACGCATTATTTTACAGCTTCTTTAAGTTTGTTACCTGCTTTGAATGCAGGAACAGTGGACTCGGGAATCACAATCTCATTCCCTGTTTGTGGGTTACGTCCCGTACGACCAGAACGTTTGCGGGTCTCAAAAGTGCCAAAGCCGATCAATTGTACTTTGTCTCCGCTGGCAAGTGCATCTGTAATTTCTCCTAAAAAGCCGTTCAATACGGACTCGACATCTTTCTTTGTCAAACCGCTTTTGTTTGAAATGTTGTTGATCAGGTCTGTTTTGTTCATGTTAAAAGCCTCCCAAATTAAAAAAAAAGTATCTGCGAGCCTTGGCCGTTTTTAAGATAACCAAGTCGATTCTCGCACGGTTACTACACATGTATTCTGGCTTTCATGCTGAATTCCTGCCTTACCAACGACTTTTTTTAGCTTTTGCCGTTGCATGACAGAGAATCGTCTAAGTCCAGTACCCGAAATGATGTCTCTTCAAACACCAGACTCAATATAATGTTGAACACATGTTCGTATCATCATAACACACTGTCCAGCCTGATGGAATAAGGTGTTTGGGTATTTTTTTATCTTGTTAAAATCAGAGTCCGGCCTTCTTTGCCATCTGCCAAAATTGCTCCATCTCGTCTACTGTACTGTCCGCAGGTGTTTTGCCCTGTTCACGCAACCGATCCTCGATATACTGGAACCTGGCAACAAACTTGCGGTTCGTGGCGGCAAGAGCCTCTTCCGGATCTGTATCAATAAAGCGTGCCACATTCGCCGTGGCAAATAAAACGTCACCGAGCTCAAGCTTGCGTGCTTCTGCATCATGCCCTTGATGCACCGCTTCTCTGAGTTCAGCCAGTTCTTCTTCGATCTTGGCAAAAACGCCCTCCACATCATCCCAGTCGAAGCCAACTTTGGCTGCTTTCTTCTGAAGCTTATATCCTTTCATAAGGGCAGGCAGATCAGGCGGTATACCGTCCAGTACGGAACTATTTTGTACATCTTGGCCTTTACGTTTTTTCTCCTCTGCTTTCATCTGTTCCCAGTTTTGCAGGGCTTCATTCGCGTCTTCCGCTTGATTATCGCCAAATACGTGCGGATGACGGAAAATCAACTTGTCATTCAGTCCTTCTATAACGTCGTATACGTTGAATGTGCCGACCTCTTCCTCCATCTGAGAATGCAGCATAATTTGCAACAGCAGATCACCCAGTTCTTCTTTCATATGATCCGGGTCATCCTCATCAATGGTTTCAATCACTTCGTATGTCTCTTCAATCAGGTTTTTACGAATCGACTGATGTGTTTGCTCCTGATCCCATGGGCATCCACCCGGACTGCGAAGAATGTTTACAATCTCATGCAATCGCGCGAAAGAACGGCGGCGTAGTGCATCATCTGTATTTTTCGGCACATAGATCAGCGACAGGTTACCATAACCGGGGGTGCGATCCAACTCATGCAGTGGTACTTTATGGATGACTTCCTGACCCTGTACGCCAAGTGCGTGACCCACAAACACTGGATAATCATCCGGGTATACCTCCATTAGACATAGCTTCACATCAGATGCAGTAAAACCGTCATAGACTTGTCCAATCAACGTATGTAGCTGAGGTTGTATCAGTTCGGGACTCAGGCTGCTAGCATCGAGCAGTTGAAAGCCTTCAATAGGATCAAATCCAAGCCGAATAAAGGCTTCATCCAGGAAACTCTCTCCCCCCATAATACGTAACGAAATGCCCTGCTGCGGACAACGTTCTTTCAAAAATCGTACACTGGCTTCGGCTACCATTGGATGGCCTGGTACAGCATAGACAATCTCGGTGCCTGCATCGCCGCTGCGAGCCGCGTCGATTAATTGGTTCGCAATCTCATCGTAAACCTCCGGGAAGGAAGATTTGGACTCATAGATGGCATCAAACGATGTCATCTCTAGCCCTTCCTGCTGTAAATCATTCAACACTGGATGATCCAGTGTGCGTACATACAGCGTAGCTGCATGTTTCATTTTTTTAATAATACCTAACGTCAGTTGGTCTGCATCTCCAGATCCTAGACCTACCACTGTTAAAGCTGCACTCATTGCGCTTAAACCTCCATCCGAACCATCCTGTCCTTTGCGGGCTACTTATAGAACATATGGCATATCAGCGCCCATAAGCCTCTCTCTTCTCAAATGAACAGGATGGCGCTCAATAATTAAACGTATTATACCAGAATCTGTCGATATCCTATAATTGCATCTGCAATGACATCTGCGTGTTTCTTACTGTTCGTATTTTGTGGCGCTCCATTCACTTATGCGAACGATAATAATGCGCTACGGAATTGCTCACAGGCAGAGCGATAGCATAAGAGGTGTAGCGTGCAGCTAAACACCATAGTAGCTATGATTTGGCTAGTGCAGTACACGCAGCCTGCGCAGCAACTTCGCCATACGCGGCCCCAGCTTCGGCATGGCCGCCAGCTCTGCGGCGGTCAGCAGCCCTGTCCGGGCCGCGCCGAGCACAAACACGGCTGCGCCTGCGGCAATGCCCAGCAGGCTCATGCCCATCGCAGCCAGCCGATGCGTGGCTGCGATGCCCAAGCCGCCGAGCACTGCTTCGGCGGCCCAGGCCATGCCTAGCGCCGCCAGACTCATGGCGGCGATCACCAGCGCCGGCTTCGCCAAGACGGCGCCAGGGGCAGGGCGCATGGCGGTGAGCCGCGCCAGCAGCGCCACATTCAGGCCAGCCGCCAGCATGTAGGCGGCTGCGCCCGCAAGCGCCGCGCCGCTGATGCCCAGCGCTGGCACAAGCATGACGTTCAGCAGCACCTTGACGCCTGCGGCGGCCAGCATGCTGAACGCGGGAGCACGCACGGCGCCGAGGCCTTGCAGCAGCGCCGCCGCGATGATGCTGACGGTGCTGCCTGCTGCCGTCAGCGCCATATACCGCAATGCTTCGGTGCCTGCGGCATCCCCGTACAGCATGCGGTTAATCGGATCTGCCAGCACCGCAAGTCCTGCGGAAGCTGCCAGACCGATCAGCCAGAACCAGCGCAGTGCCATGCCTGCTTGCTGTCTAACGGCTTCTGGCCCGCCCTTGAGACGCGCTTCGGCCATTGCCGGAATAAACAGCACCGAGAGTGACGTGGCAAGCATCGTCACCAGTTGCACCAGCGGCAATCCGCGGTTGTAGATGCCGAACGATACCATCGTTTGCACGTCATCTAGCCCTTCACCGCGTAGCAGACGCGGAACGGTAAAGGTGTCCACCAGATTCATCAGGGGCACTGCCAGTGATCCGAGACAAACCGGAATGGCATAAATAAGCAAAGTACGTATCCATTCGGCATTTGAGCGCCTGATCTCCCGAGCTTGACCGCTTTCTCCCACTACTGTAACGTCATGGTCCACTACTCCGGGTTTTGAGCATTCTCGGGAAGCATTTGCGGACAGTTTAGTCTGACTAATTTCCCTCGGGCACTCTGACTCCGCATAAAATGCATCTCCCTCTACCATCTTACCTTGGATATCCCGATCTGCTCCTGAATCCAAAGACTCTTCACATACTGCCTCGCCTTTTTTCTTGCGATCTTCTGCGAACATCGTCTCCCCATCTGTGAAACGCACTGCCTGCTCTTTCCGCCGATGCCTGTATATGAATCCCAACATGACGATGAGCCCCGCACATCCTCCTGCTACAGAGCCTAACATTGCCCCTGAAGCAACCGTTTCAATCGAAGCATCCTCGCGGATCAGCCACAGTAACACCACAATCATGACCGTGACCCGCACCGTCTGTTCAACTACCTGAGACACAGCTGTTGGCACCATCTGCTGCATCCCCTGAAAGTATCCACGTAAACCCGTCATTAGTGGAACACATAACAAGGCTAAGGATGCTGCACGAATGGAAGGAACCACATGCTGATTCCCGATTAGACTTGCAATCCACGATGCACTTCCATACATCACCACCGCGGTAATTATGCCTAATCCGCCGAGCAACATCGAAGATAATCGGTTAATTCTTCGGCTCTCGTCTGGTCTGCCGAGGGCATTCTGTTCGGCTACGAATTTGGATACAGCCAAGGGCAATCCAGCCGCAGCCAGCGTAATAATGAGCATATATAACGGATAGACCGTATTGTAGATACCAAAGACACCGTCTCCCCCTAGATTTTGAAGAGGAATCTTTTGAAAAGCACCAATAATTTTGGAGATAATGGCGGCAAGCCCAAGGATAAAAGCTCCCTGTAGCAGCCTCGTGCCTGAAGATGGCTGTTTCATCAATTTCCCCGTTCCTTCCATGTGTATTCTGGCATTCAAACGAAGCGTAAGACTCCCTTTGCTATTATACCTGCCAGAAGGTACACACGAACATCCTTTGATCAACAACCTGTGATCAGATCAAAACCTCTTCCTATATACCCCACCCAATGTAAGTTGGACTGTTTTTTACACGTTAACGGAGAGGACAGAAAAAACCTGAAAAGCGAAGCGGTGGCCTAAAAGCTTTCTGCAAGAAAGCTACATCGGAAGCATACGCTTATCACCGGATTTTACCCATTGGAAAAGGGAATCCAAAAAATCTGGGGATAACCGCTACTCTCCAGGTTATTCTGTCATCGGAGTACCTGTGTAAACACCTGTAGTTCAACTTATATGTAAAAAGCAAAAACTCCCGTATGCCCGGTTCAGGCTCACAGGAGTCCATCTGCTGTTTATTGTTCCATCTGCTTGCCAAGGAAACCTGCCGCCGTCTCAGCCATTTTGGTTTCCATCTGAGACATCTTCACGGATTCATCCTTGTTGAACATAATAACGGTTCCGATGGGATCACCACCAGAGATAATTGGCGCAATAACAAAAGAGGATAACGTCTCGTCATGATCTTTGCTAAGCTCATAAGTGCCGCTTGTTGCTTCCATGATCGTTTTGCGATTCTCCATGCAACTTTCGACAAGGCTTCCTACCTGTTTATCCAAATACTCCTTCTTGGAACCGCCGGCCACCGTGATAATGGTATCCCGGTCAGAAATCATCGTTACATGACCTGTACTCTCATACAGGGATTCAGCATATTCTTTGGCAAAATCACCAAGCTCGCCAATCGGCGAATATTTTTTAAGGATAACTTCCCCGTCGCGATCCACAAAAATTTCAAGCGGGTCCCCTTCACGAATACGTAACGTACGACGGATTTCTTTTGGAATGACCACACGACCCAGGTCATCTATACGGCGGACAATACCAGTAGCTTTCATTTACATGTTGCCCCACTTTCTCGAGAAGATTTTTCAACTACTGTTCCTTAATGGGTAGAGGAAAGTCCCAGAACGTTTAGTGTGATTTCTTGACCATAGTATTCATCTGTTCCCATATCCTTATACATGCTTTGCCGAATATCGTGAATTTACTTTTTTATATAATGATAAAAATGGAATCTCTACTCGTTTTACACTCCATATAAACAAAAAAACAAAGCAGGAGAATGAACCGTCGTTCTCTCCTTGCTTTGTTATAGGTTGTCCATATTACGGTGAGTATAACCCGTCTCAGTGAGCTTCTTAGGCTTCTCTGAAATGCAGGTCAGGATCACTGTAAATGAAATTATTTACTGCTTGTACCTTCTTCGGTTTTTGCATCTTTGTCCGTTCCTGTTGTACCTTGATCCGTTTTGGCATCCGTACCTTTGGAATCCGTTTTGGATTCATCTGTTTTCGTACCTTCCGTACCTGTTCCCGTCGTACCTCCTGTTGTACCTTCTTCTTTCTTCTCGGTCTTAGGAAGCTTCACTTCTTTAACGATTTTATCCAGCTCTTTTTGCATAAACGTATCGATTTCTGCAGCAGCCAGCTGACTTTTCAGTGTGTCTTTCTGCTCCGCTGTCAACTTGGAGAAATCTGCTTCTGTGCGAGCTTCCACTTTCATAACGTGGTAACCGTACTCTGTTTCAACAGGATCACTGATTTTGTTCAATGGCAGTGTTTTCGCAGCTTCTTTGAAAGCTTCTACCCAAGTTGAAACAGGTGTATCTTTATACAATCCACCATCGGGTACAGAGGCACTGTCATCCGAATATTTTTTCACTATTTCAGCAAAATCAGTTCCGCCTTCAAGTTTCGCTTTTACTTCTTTCGCTAACTTTAATGCATCTTCTTTCTTACGTTCTTTCTGCGTTTTTGAATCCGTGAATCCGATCAATACGTGACGTACAGAAGCCGTTGTGAACTGATCTTTGTTTTTCTCAAACTCTGCCTTGATCGCATCTTCGGTTACGCCTGTTTCTTTATCTTTGATTACCGTCATGATCCGGGTCATGTAATCTTTGATATTCTGGTCTGTCAAATTTTGATTCTTCAACATTTCAGTCCATTGCTCTGCCTTAACGGAAGCCTTCATTTTGTCGAATTGTTCGGATGCTGTTTTGGCTCCAGCCGTTTTGGCTTCTTCACTTGCTTTGCCACTCAAATATTCATAAGCAATCTCTTGCTTCACCAAGTATTCCTTAAAATCATCCATATCCATCATTTGTGCATACTCCGGATAGAGGAATTTCATAACACGTTGTTCCATGTCAAATTCATTCGCAGTAATTGTGCCACCATCATAAGTAGCTACCACAGCGCTCTTATCTGTCGATTCCGGTGCTTTTGCTTCTTCCTTCTTGCCACATGCAGCAAGCAAGGACAGGGACAGTACTGCTACCATACCTACGGACAGCACTTTTCCCACTTTTTTATACTTTGCTAACATCTTTTAGTTCCCCCTTTGATTTAAAAGCAGTCTTCATGGACTCCAGAAACTTTTCTACCAGCTCCATCAGTTGCTTATCCCCAAGCCCCTTGCCTTTGACATGAATCAGCATATGGGGTCCTTGTTCAAATTGTACACGTCTTTCGAACTGATTTCCAATGTGTGCGATTTTTGACAACTCGAAGGCATGTTCACGCCCTTCATAAAACTTGACTGTAAGATCATCACCACGCTGCGTGATAGACTCAATGCCATAGATTCTGCCATACACTTTGAGACGGGCCACCGCCATCAAATTGATTACAGCCTCTGGCAGATCACCGAATCGGTCAACCAATTCGTCTTCAAGTTCCATCGCGTCATCAAAGGAAGCAATAACAGCCACCTTTTTATAGATCTCAATCTTCTGAATACTGTCATAAATATAATCAGATGGCAAGTAGGCATCAATACTGAGGTCGAGCGTTGTATTCCACTGATCGGAAGGAACCGGCTCTTCACCAAGCATGGTGACTTTGCGTTTGTTAATCTCTTCCGCCAGCATTTGTGAGTACAGATCGAACCCGACGGAGGCGATAAAGCCATGTTGCTCCGCTCCAAGCAGGTTACCAGCTCCACGGATGGACAAGTCGCGCATTGCAATTTTGAAGCCTGAACCAAGCTCTGTGAATTCCTTGATCGATTGCAGACGCTTCTCGGCAACTTCGGTAAGCACTTTGTCCCGTTGGTATGTGAAATACGCATAGGCAATCCGGTTAGACCGTCCTACCCGCCCGCGCAACTGATACAGTTGGGAGAGTCCCATTTTGTCTGCATCATGCACAATTAGTGTATTTACATTCGGAATGTCCACACCTGTTTCAATGATACTCGTGCTCACCAGTACATCATACTCTCCGTCCAGGAAGTCGAGAATCGTCTTCTCCAGCTCGGTTTCCGTCATCTGACCATGTCCAACACCCACTTTGGCTTCTGGTACCAGATCCGAGATTTCGGCAGCCATTTCCTGAATGCCTTGCACCCGGTTATAGAGATAGTACACCTGACCACCACGGGCCAGCTCACGCTCAATCGCTTCACGAACAAGCGCCTGACTATGCTCTACCACATAGGTCTGAACCGGAAAACGGTTCTCCGGCGGTGTCTCAATAACGGACAAGTCGCGCACACCCAACATGGACATGTGTAAAGTACGCGGAATCGGGGTTGCCGTGAGGGTCAATACGTCCACATTTGTTTTAAGCTTCTTCAGCTTCTCCTTGTGTGTTACACCAAAGCGTTGCTCCTCATCGACAATAAGCAGTCCCAGATCTTTAAACACCAGATCCTGCGATAACAAGCGGTGGGTACCGATCACAATATCGACTGTACCGGCTTTGATTCCCTTGGCTGTTTCATTCTGTTCCTTGCGGGAACGGAATCGGCTGAGGACATGAATGTTAAACGGATAACCGGAGAATCGCTCACGGAACGTTTCATAATGTTGCTGGGCCAAAATCGTTGTCGGAACAAGCACAGCCACCTGTTTGCCCTCGATTGCCGCCTTGAATGCAGCCCGAATAGCCACCTCGGTCTTGCCGTATCCAACGTCTCCACACAATAAACGATCCATGGGACGGTTTTGTTCCATATCTTTTTTGATTTCTTCAATTGCGCGCACCTGATCACGTGTCTCATCGTAAGGGAACATGTCTTCGAATTCTTGCTGCTCCGCAGAGTCCTTGTCGAACCCGTAGCCTTTAGATGTTTGACGTTCTGCGTACAATTTGATCAGATCATCGGCGATATCCTGAACGGATGAACGAACTTTATTTTTAACCCGTGTCCATTCGTTACCACCCAGCTTGTATATCTTCGGCTCCTTCTCTTCGGAACCCACATACTTTTGAATAAGATCAATCTGTTCAATCGGAACAGACAATTTGTCGCCGCCTGCATACAGAATGTGCATGTAGTCTTTGTGAATACCGGCAACTTCAAGCGTACCAATTCCAAGGTATTTACCAATCCCGTGATTTTGGTGAACGACATAATCGCCCACTTTGAGTTCGCTATAGGATTTAATGCGCTCCGCATTATCAATGTTGCGAATTGGCTTGCGGGCTTTACGCTGTTTCTGCGAGAACATCTCACCTTCTGTAATGACTGCTAGGTGAATGGATGGCATCTCGAAACCAGTTTGCAAGTTACCATTCAACATCTCCGGCTCAAGAATGTCATAATCCTGTAGCACCCGGCGCATCCGATCCATCCGTTCCTCACCATTAGCTAGCATTAAGACCTGAACCCCGGCCTTCTGCCAGCGTTCCATCTCTGCCTTCAGCACGTTCATCTGTCCGTGGAAATCTTGCATGCCCCGGCTTATAAAATTCAGAATATTCTGTGGCTGGGTATGCGGAACCTGCCGCAAAAAGATTGACATAAAGATGGTCTGGAATGGACGCTCATAGAGCAAATCATCCCCATCTGCCGATAACGGCAGATCCGGCAGCGTTTTTCCATTTTGCATCAAGTGCAAATTCCACTCAGACTCATCCCGATCCAGCTGTTTCGCTGTCTCTGACAGCCTTGCAGGCTCATCCATAACGAGAATCGTATCTTCTGGCATATAGTCATAAATCGTTTTATTTTCAGGATAAAGCGGGGAGATGTATTTGTACATTTCCGAAAAATAGACATGCTGGCGCAACAACTCAATCTCCCGGTGCATCTCTTCCCGAAGACGCAACTTTGCTTGGCGATCCGTCATTTTCTCCAGCTGCTGCTCGAGCAATATTGCCGCCGTATCCGCTGCCTTCTCCATACGCTCCCGATCAGCGATTAATTCTTTACATGGCAAAACAGTAATTTCCTCTATCCGTTCAATGGAACGCTGATCCGCAGGGTCAAATGTACGGATGGAATCGATTTCGTCGTCAAATAACTCCACCCGATATGCAATCGATGAAGTTACTGGATAGAAGTCGATAATGCCTCCACGTACACTCATCTCTCCGCGAGATTCAACCCGCTCTACACGTTCATAGCCAAGCGTTACCATCTCAAGCAGGAACGAATCCAGTTGAAGCGTGCTTCCTTGCTTAATCTGGATATGTGCATTAGCCATAACCTCCGGCAGTGGAACATAACGTCTTACGCCAGAAAAGGGAATGACAACAATACCCCTGAATCCCTGGGCGCAGCGAACCAAAACTTCAATCCGTTGAGCGAGTGTCTCTGGACTAGATACAGCCGCTTCAGCAGCTACAAGTTCATTCGCGGGATAGATCAAAACCCGATCTGGTGAAAGCGCTTCCTGTAAATCTTCCGCTATTTTTTGTGCAGCAAACATATTATGTGTCACGACGAGCAATGGTCGATCCATCTCTTGGTGCAGCGCAGCCAGCATAATCTGACGAGCCGAACCGGATAGGCCCGAAACCAATTGCTCCTTCATGCCGGAATTGACCCCGGCTGTAATGGACGCAAAGTCCGGATCTTTGGAAAAAGCCTGTATGAGTGCTTGTAACAAAAGGGGCACCTCTCTTATAACTTTCTTGATTATTGATTATTGCACATAGATGTGCAGCATCTTCGGTCATTGTAATTTTTAAAATTGGATACTTATTCCTTTTTCTCCTGTTTCATCATAAAGGATTACTCCAAACATTTCCACATCTGTTCCTGTAGGGACCACTCCGGATTCAATTACAAGGCTTGAATACCTATAATTCCGTCCCAACTGAAAAGAAGCCTCAGCAGGCTGCCAAGGCTATAAAAAGGCGAACCGCTTTAACCGCGGCCAGTCTCTCTGTCATTTTTCAACGTTCATTCATATCTTCAATACAATCGATGCAGGCTAATACTACTGAAGCGGATTCGCAAGCAGACTCAGCTCGGGATTATGTTCCAGGGCTTCCTTGCAGTAATCACATGTAATCCGGACAGTAATGTCACCACCGGAATTATACGCTATTATATCCCTCCGCTCGTCGGGGGTCAAGAAATGAAAACCGAGCTGCGCTTCTGTGATTTTAGACGAATCAATCTGGCCAATAAAGGTACGGCAATGCCGACATACATAATTCACTGACATAATTATGCCTCCTGAACATGGTTTATACATCCAGTATGCCCAGGTTGTCTGATTCGAAGTCGGTCACTTCAATCTTTTTTCCAGTGTTACTAGCCTTGTTACTGTAGTGTCTCAGCCGTTGAATTTGGCCATCGTTTGCTCGAACGTATTCGTCAAACTATATTCTAGCGCATCGCACGTTTGCTCAATCGTCTGCTCCAGCGCTTCTTTTTCCTTTTTCATGAACGTAGACAGTACATAGTCGACGATGGCATGTCCCGGATCAGGTCTTGATATCCCCATACGAACCCGGTTAAACTGCTGTGTACCTGTGTGCTGAATAATGGATTTGATTCCATTATGTCCACCGGCACTGCCTTGATAACGCAATCGCACCTTGCCGATCTCTGTATCCATATCGTCGTATACAACGATGAGGTCTTCCAGATTCACTTTATAAAAATCCATGTATGCTCGTACCGATTCCCCCGAAAGGTTCATATAGGTCATCGGTTTGATTAGCACCGTTTTGACGCCGCCAATGTTGCCTTCTCCGATCAGTGCTTTACACTTGTTCTGTGTAATCGAAATGTTATGGCGACTTGCCAATCGATCGAGTGCCATAAAACCGATATTATGCCGGGTTTTGGCATAGTTTGAGCCGGGATTTCCAAGTCCGACAATCCACTTCATCTTGTTCCCTCCTTCAAGCATCCATTCGGTGAGGCATAGACTTCGAATGTTATATTTCATATAATATCAGGAAAGTACGTATCGAACATTTATCCACCCAGGAAGGTGAGCGGGTTTTGCGCGAAGATAACGGACAACTGACTCAACATAGTGACTTTATTTATCATCTGGAACACCACGTGCCTGTACAGGTGTACGACCGTGACACCCATATCGAGATTGGAGTGATTACCCGTTTCGATAGTCAATTTGTCGAAATTGCCGATACACTCTTTCACAGACGACGCTTCCGCTTTATTTCCCGCCCGGGATATTAATGCGCCAGCGCGCTTTTTTACCGCACATTAAAAACGGCACGCCGACAGGGGTTACATTTTCCGTTTAACCGGAAGACGTAACCCCTCTACTACTTTATGCAGACATCCTATTCAATTTCAAACAGCTTGCTGATTGACAATTCCTCATGAACCCGGATGATCGCTTCTCCAAGCAATGGTGCTACTGAGAGCACTTTAAGCTTGCTTGTTGGATTTGCATGTGTAATTGGAATGGTATCCGTCACAATGACTTCCTTCAGCGGTGCGTTTTCCAAACGTTCCATCGCAGGGCCAGACAATACCGGGTGAGTACAGCATGCATATACTTCCTTCACGCCGCCTTCCATCAGAGCATTCGCTCCCAGTACAATTGTTCCGGCAGTATCAATGATGTCATCAATCAGAATCGCTGTTTTGCCTTCGATATTACCGATAATATTCATAACTTCGCTGACGTTCGGCTCAGGACGACGTTTGTCGATGATCGCAAGCGGTGCATTCAGGAAGTCAGCCAGTTTACGCGCACGAACCACACCACCGTGGTCAGGTGACACCACAACCGGGTTTTCAATCTGTTTCGAGCGGAAATATTGAGCCAGAATCGGTACGCCCAGCAGATGATCGACTGGAATGTCGAAGAATCCCTGAATCTGCATCGCATGCAAATCCATGGCGATTACACGTGTTGCGCCTGCTTTTTCAATCAGGTTGGCAACAAGCTTGGCCGTAATCGGGTCACGTGAACGCGCTTTGCGATCTTGGCGAGCATAGCCGTAATACGGAATAACAACGTTAATTGTTTTGGCCGATGCACGTTTCAATGCATCAATCATGACCAGCATTTCCATCAGATTGTCATTAACCGGCAAGCAAGTTGACTGCACGATATATACGTGGCAACCACGAACACTCTCGGAGAGTTTCACTTGAATCTCGCCATCACTAAAGCTGGTTGTATGAGATTCACCCATAGGAATCCCGATATAATCAGCAATTTGATGAGCAAGCTTGGGGTTAGAATTGCAAGTAAATATTTTTAATTTCGAGTCAAAATAAGTCATAAAATAAAAACCCTCCGTGCTGGTTCATTGGAATCTATAAGCGTCTGCGACATGTCGGCACCTCCCTGGTAGCGGGAGGCAATTGGTTATCAAAACCCCTTATTCGGGTTTAGCGTTTTGTTTCTTAGCTTTTGCACGTCCGCGGATTTTCTCCGCATAACCTGCTTTGTTTTCCTGACGTGGACGAGCAATCGCCAGATCATTCTCAGGAACTGAATGTGTTACGGTGGAGCCTGCAACGACATAAGCGCCTTTTCCAACCGTGATCGGTGCAATCAAATTAACGTTGCTACCTACAAAAGCATCATCTTCAATGGTTGTTACAGCCTTATTATATCCATCATAATTGACCGTTATTGCCCCGCAACCAACATTTACGTTCTTACCTACCTGTGCATCCCCGATATAACTGAGATGTGACACTTTAGATCCTTCATCAATTGTAGCATTTTTCACTTCAACAAAGTCACCAATTTTTACGTTACGACCTAACTTGGTGCCAGGGCGCAGATTGGCAAAAGGACCTACGGTTGCATCAGGGCCAACTTCTGCCTTGGAAAGCACCGAATGTTTAATCGCGGCACCATCTTGGATGATACTGTCTTCAATATCTGCATGAGGACCGATATGACATGCTTCGCCAATGGAAGTAGTGCCTTTAAGAACGGTTCCCGGATACAGTACGGTATCTGATCCAATCGTAACATCTGCTCCGATATATGTCGATGAAGGATCAATAATCGTTACCCCATTCAACATATGGCGGACAGCCAGACGTTCGCGCATATATGCTTCTGCTTGTGAAAGGGCAAGTCTGTCATTAACTCCGATGGATTCCGCGATATCGTCAGACATATAAGCTTCGACGACTTCACCCTCGCTCTTGAAAATGCCAACAACGTCTGTCAGATAATACTCGCCCTGAGCGTTCTGGTTTGTTACCTTCTCCAGTGCCGCAAACAGCTTTGCATTATCAAAGCAATACGTGCCTGTATTAATTTCCTTTACGGCATCCTCTTGCGGTGTGCAATCCTTTTGTTCAACGATTCGCTGTACAGAACCATCTTCCCCGCGGATCACGCGTCCGTATCCCTTAGGATTATCGAGCTCAGCTGTAAGTACTGTAGCAGCTGCGCCGCTTTCCTCATGCAGCTTCATCAGGCCTTCCAACGTTTCGCTGGTAACGAGAGGTGTATCGCCACAGACTACAATCGTTGACCCATGTTCATTGCCGAGCAGGGATTTGACCTGTTTCACGGCATGACCTGTACCGAGCTGTTCCGCTTGAAGTGCGTACTCTGCTCTGGAACCTAAAAATGACTGCACCGCTTCGGCCCCATGTCCGACAACAACTACGCTGCGTTCAACGCCTGCGCGAAGTGCTGCATCCAGCACATGTCCGACCATCGGTTTACCGCATACGGGATGCAGTACTTTGTACAATTTGGATTTCATTCGTTTGCCCTGCCCTGCGGCTAGAACAATTGCCATGCGTTTCAAAATTAACGACCTCCTGTTCTGAAAACCCCATTGAATACCTTACACATTCATCTCCAATGAGAATCATTCAGCCGGCTTCAAGCCGGTCTTGTTCATCGCCTGCTGTCTCTTGTAATCACGCGTAACAACATAGTCACGAGTGTATCATGACCTCTTAAGTAACGCCGTGTACCTGCGAGCTTAACTGAATCCCAACGATTCCTAAGATGCCGCTCTGCTACCGAACGCAGGATGCGCTCCGGTTCTCTTTTGAATAAACTCAATACTGAATATATCTTATTCCGATCAAAAAGAAAAGAGAGCCATAAGACATGGCTCTCTTTTCCTTCGAACCCCAATAATGTTCTCAGGCACCTTCTTCAATGACTTCTTCCTCAGTAGCTGCACGATCGTACTCAGTTAATACTGCTGCCTGAATCTTCTCACGCGTACCAGAAGAGATCGGGTGGGCGATATCACGGAACTCTCCGTCAGGAGTCCGCTTGCTCGGCATTGCAACAAACATTCCGTTGTTACCATCGATGACACGAATGTCATGAACGACGAATTCGTTATCGATGGTAATGGATGCGATAGCTTTCATTCTCCCTTCCGAGTTAACGCGGCGGAGTCTGACATCCGTAATTTGCATGTGTGTGTTCACCACCTTTTTCCATCAGAACTTGGTGTATAATTCCACACAGCCTATACGAACTCCTTCTTTTCACGACCATAAAAATATCCTAATTTCAGGAATTTTTTTATTTAATACACAATTCGACAACGTTAGTGCCAGGTCGATGGAAAAGAACCTTTCCCGACATGTAATTCGTCATTATTCTACAGGTCAAAATAGTTACCCGGCGAGACAGAAATGTGTCTGCTCTTGGCATCAACCGCTGTCAGCTTCGCGAGAGATACATAATCCGTCAGCAGACGCTCCTCAGAATCTACGGAACCGGATTCCACCAACACGCCAACTCCCGCCACCGTTGCATTAAACTCCGCAAGCAGATCAATCATGCCTTGAACGGTACCCCCGGCTTTCATAAAATCATCCACGATCAGTACACGGGAATGTTCTTTCATCGCCCGGCGAGATAGGGACATGGTATGCAGACTTTTGTGCGATCCCGATACATAATTAATACTTACGGCCGATCCTTCCGTAGCCTGATGGTCCCTGCGAACGAGTACAACAGGAAGGTTAAGCTGGGCTCCAGTCGCATAGGCTAGCGGGATGCCTTTGGTTTCCACCGTCATGACTACATCAATATTCATATCGCCAAAAGCCGTTGCGAAGATTTTGCCAGCTTCATTCATCAGGGCCGGCTGTCCAAGAAGATCTGACATATACAGATACCCTCCTGGTAAAATCCGATCCGGCTGCGCAAGCTGTGTAGACAGCCGCTCAGCAAAAGCAAGAGCATGTTCTTCCGATACTTTCGGAATCCACTTCACTCCACCAGCAGCCCCTGCCAGCGTATGCAGTTCTCCCGACCCACCTTCTTCGAACACTTCCTTGATAATAGCCAGGTCTTCACTGATGGACGACTTGGCAGCACCATAACGTTCGGCAAATGTGGTGAGCGGAATCACCGTATGTGGTCTGGATAACAAGTATTGCGTCATTTCAACCAGCCTTGCGCTTCGTTTTAACTTCTTCACAGAAATCCATCCTCACGATCACGGAAACATCCAAATCCGAATAATTATTTAAAAATATACCACCTTTATACGTGTTTGTACATTATAAATAGTAAATTTACGTTAACAACCGTACAGCGTATACCTCTTTGCAGAACCCCCGAAGTCCGTTATAAATACGTGCCACTTTGGCTTCTTTGGACACAAGTCCAAATACCGTTGGCCCACTGCCAGACATCAACACTCCGTCTGCTCCAAGACGAATCATCGCTTCCTTGAGATGTTGCACTTCCGGGTACAGCTTGAGCGTCACATCCTCCAGCACATTGCCTAGCTGACGGCAGACCTCTGTAAAGGATTGACTGCGAATAGCCTGCTCCATTCGGGATGCACTTGGATGCCGAACAATCTTGTCGCTGCGGAATCGTCCATATACATCTGCTGTAGACACATTGATTGGAGGTTTAGCTAAAATAACCCAGCATTGAGGCGGGTTCGGAATCGGGGTTAACTTCTCCCCACGCCCGGTTGCCAGTGCAGTGCCGCCTGTAATACAGAACGGAACATCCGAGCCCAGTTCTGCACCCAGTTCTTGCAACTCCTGATCCGGTATATTAAGCTGCCATAGACGGTCTAGTCCACGCAACGTTGCGGCTGCATCACTGCTTCCGCCAGCAAGGCCAGCAGCAACCGGAATTTTTTTGTCCAGATGAATGTGGACCCCTGTGCGTACGTTATAACGTTCCTTAATCAGTCTTGCCGCCTGAAAAGCCAGATTCTTCTCATCCAGCGGGATATAACCGGCCTGGCTAGAGATGACAATCGTATCTCGAGGAAGTTCCGACATCTCCAGTCGATCAGCCAGATCAACCATCGTCATGATCATTTCAACTTCATGAAATCCATCACTTCTTTTATGTAGAACATCCAACATCAAATTAATTTTAGCAGGCGCTTTTTCGTAAATTTTCAAGACGTTCACCCGTCCTCACCTTTTCCCTAAGACAACTTAACATATTATATCAAAATGGGGCTGTCAAGTCATTTGTATTCCACATCTATGGGGAAAAAGCGGGGTGATTCCTGAGAATTGCCCCGCTCTCCAATCTGGATGAACCCGATTATGATTTACGCGCTGCTTGCTCAGCCATTTGAATAGCTCGTTTCACCATGTTACCGGCATCCTTGGCTTTAATACCGCCCCATCCTTCTTGTTGAACGGTATCGTAGAATCCCAAATCCTTAGCCAGTTCATACTTCAGTTCCTCCGACATGACACTTCTTCTTCTCCGACTCATGAACCATCCTCCTCCATATCTTATTCAAGACACTATGAGTCCCGGCGATTCGAGATTGTTCATCCCAAGTCTTGGTTCAACTCCCTGCCTTGACAGTGAGCCTCCCCCTGACTTGTTCACATAGTATGCCGCCTGCATTCCGTAGTCATTCCTGCATATGTATGGTTCCATGCTTGTGAGAAACTGAATATGTATTAAAACAATACAAAAAAGCGACCCACCTAATAGGTGAATCGCCTGTAAACCAATGCTTACGTCTCCATGTTGTAAGAGCTAGTCTCACTGCCCGGGTCAAAGACCATGACTTCCACAGACTCCGTAAGTATATCCGCATAGCTGTATGATACTCGCTTGAAGGTTTCTTGTTCCTCATCAAGCTTTACAATAAAAACAGAAGGGTACGTTTCTTCCAATACACCCGTACGCTCAATCGTCTTACGGCGGCCACCATTAGCCCGCAGCGTAATTTTCTGACCAATATGTGCATCGAGATTGCGTTTGATATCCAACAGCGTGTTTTTAGCCATTGTGGACGTCCACCTCTTTTCTTGTCCATTATACTGTATTTTACAGTCAATGTCAAATCAAAACTAAATATTATATCAGCACTAAAAAGTCGTTGTCAATGAATTTTTTCGCAAAACAAAAAAGCCCTTTTCAGGGCCTTTTTCGAATCGCAATGTGAATTTCACATGACTTCATTATTGTGTTGCCACAGGACTAAATCATACTGCGGATGGATTCACTTTTAGTGTAGATAAATCGTTAAGTCCCGGCACCCCTACCCGGTAACTTCCCTTCGTTTCCACACCGCCAACACCTTGGATGCCGCTAATCGTGTTATGCAGCACATCATTCATGTTTACGGTATCACGAACAGACGTGAAAGAGGCCTTAGCAGCCACGTAGACCGGATCAAGTGCATGGATGAGAATTCGCCCTGGCGAACTAGCAAAGTTCGCACCCGCACGAAGCAGTGCTTCAAAGTGAGACTGACATGCTCCTGCAATAATCGTCAGTGCATCCAAATGACGCTCGTATTGCCTTGCAACCTGAATAGCCGCGACAAAGTTTTGTGAATTTTTATAGCTACCCAGACTGTAGAGGTCATAGGGCTGGCGTGTCCTTAACACACCGTCATGACCAGTAATCACAACGATGTCTGGACGGACTTTGGGCAACAGGCGATATAACGTATCAGCCATCGCTGACTCATGTACATACTGTCCTTCTGCAGGAACACGAAGCTGTTCATACAGGTTCATGCTTTTCTTCAGATAATTCGGGTCACCGTCCAAATGCAGTACCTTGCCGGGCATTTCAAAATAGGCAGGTTCTTGCTGTGCAGTCCATTCTTGCATCAGACCTTCCCGGTTACGCTCAGCCTGCTCCATGCGGTTCTGCTGCAAGCGTGAGAGCGTCTGATGAGCTTTGATATGTGCCTGGCGTGTCTTTGCGCTCTGTGGTTCATAAGGAACCTGTATCAAATCGTTCACCGGGGAGTCTGCCAGCAACCGGAACTCGGTCCCTTTAATGACCGCAGCATCCGACTGGAGTCCTTCTACCCGGAAAGTCACATCGCCGCCGTATGACTTCCGAACGACCAAGTCTCCGATATTCATCACCATTATCACCTCTACCCCATCGTATGGGCAGAGACCCTGATTGGTTCATTGAAATTAAAGCTCGCCGCGAACCCCAGCTTCCCACATCACGGTGCTAAGGGTTGCATACTCCTGTAGACTCAATGTCTCACCACGCCGCGAAGGCTGAATGCCTGCCTGCTCTAATAGGTGATCTGCCTGTTCTCTGTTCTCCTTAGTGAAGAAGCGAGCTTTGAGATTATTGGAGATTGTTTTTCTCCGCTGGGCAAAAGAAGCCTGTACCACCTCAAAATAGTGTGCTTCGTTCGGAACCTGCACTGGGGGTTGCTCACGCACCTTCAGCTTAATTACTGCAGACTCTACATTCGGCTGTGGGATAAATACCGTAGGCGGCACCACACAGACCATTTCGGGCATACTGTAGTACTGCACGGCGATGCTCAAGCTGCCATAATCTTTGGAACCTGGTGCAGCCGCCATTCGCTCGGCTACTTCCTTCTGTATCATGACCACAATGCTATCCACTGGCAACTTTTCTTCCAAAAGCTTCATCATGATCGGAGTCGTTACATAATAGGGCAAGTTCGCTACTACGCTTACCTTATCAACGGAGGCAAAGTCCGTGGCAAATAGTTCTGCCAGATCCAGCTTGAGTACATCTCCATGGTGAACGCGCACGTTAGGGTACGGTTCCATCACTTCTCCAAGAATCGGTAACAGGCGCTGGTCAATCTCAACAGCTGTAACAGGGCCCGCTATACGCGCAAGACGCTCCGTAAGTGCTCCAATACCCGGACCAATCTCCAGCGCTCCCTTAGACTCGTCCAAGTCAGCTGCGCCTACGATTTTGTTCAATATATTTTGATCGATCAAGAAGTTCTGACCCAGACTTTTCTTGAAGGAGAATCCATGCTTTTGAATAATTTCTTTGGTACGTTTGGGTGTCGCTATTTCAATGGTTTGCTCCATATCCTTCATATGCTCACATTCCTTCACGTTCGATTTGCGCTAATGCAGCGGAGAACTCTTCTCTTGTAATCTGAAATACACTTAGCCGTTTGTGGAACTGCTTGCCGTTACAATACCCGATACCAAGCAGGTTGCCCATCTCCATACGACGTGCGGCTGCTTGCGGGTGTATGATCAATCCTGCTTCAATGAGGTCCTCCCAATCGATTAGACTCGGTGCCCCCTCATAGGACGTGTGTACGCGAGCCAGTGCATGACGAATCGCTTCCGGAGAAGCATTCTCTACCCCGATATCTCCTTTGCGCGTTGCATCCGCCTCTGGAATGAAGGCATGTTTGCAACCAGGAATCTTATTGGCAATAATTTTACGGATACGCTCTCCCGCATGATCTGGGTCTGTCAGGATAATGACACCACGTCTCTCTTGAGCAAGAGCAATTCTCTTCAGAATACGCTGATTAATCGCAGAGCCTCCGGTTTCAATCGTATCCGCTTCAACTGCCCGACGAATCGCTACCGTGTCGTCACGACCCTCCACAACAATGACTTCTTTTATCATGTTCCTTTTCTTCCTTTCTAACGCAAAAAGAAGAGGAATATCCTCTTCTCTGCCAAACGGCGGAGGAGACTGAATTCAGACCCCTCCGCCGCATATTCCGCATGAATCATTCATGCAACTATTTTATAGCATTCCCATTTCAAAGTAAAACGATTTTAGTTCGCCTCCGGCTTAACCGGACCAATCACATAGACCGTTTTGCCTTTTTTACGTCCAAAATTCAGGGCATGCTTCACACTGTCATAATAAACATCAATTTTGTTGCCTTTAATAGCGCCGCCTGTATCTTCCGCACGACGGAAGCCGAGGCCCTCAATGTATACCCACCAGCCGATTGGAATGACCTTGGGATCAACTGCAATGGTGCGCCCCTCCGTTACACGTGTACCGGAAGCTGTTTTTGTACCAATACCCGGCTCTTCCGAAGAGTAGGCTGTCATCGATACATTTTTCAAAACTTTAGAGTATTTAAAAGAGTTCCCGGAGACCGTAATCACCTTGCTGCCCGAGGCAGATGTTTTCTTCGAGTTCGTTGTTACAGCTTTTTTGGTAGTTGAAGTTTTGGCCGATACCAATTGAACCTCAGGTTCCTTCACAACCGGTTTAGCCTTCGTACCTACCGCAATCACTTTATCTACACGGTTGGTGGCGACCGTTTTACCTACCACTTTTTTGGAGACGAGTTCTCCATCTTGAAATACCTTTTCGATATGTTGCACAACTGTGCCTTCCTTGCCTTTCACTACAACACGGTTATCCCCTTGGAACAAACTAGGGTCTGCCGTTTTCACAACCTTGTAAGCAATCGGTTGTTTCACATCCACTGTATGCTTTGTTACACGCACTACACGAATCTTCATATCCGCCTTAATTGCGGTTCCGAGCGCTGGGTACACTTTATCATGATTTGCAACTTCAATACCTGATTGCTGAATTACACCCTGTACCGATGAATCGGTTGTATAAAGAGTCTTGGTGTCTCCGTCTGCCGTAATGTTAACTGGAACGGCCCGCTCAATAACGATTCGGTCTCCGTCGGTGATCGCCCCATTCATGGGCATGGATACCTTGTCGTGAGGGCTGACTGTGATTGACTGCTCCTCCAGCATTTCCTGAAGCATTCCTGTACGAGTCTCTACCACTTGAGCTTTGCCGTCAATAACCAGTGAAACCTGCTTTCCGGCCTGACCGTAAACGACTAACAAGATCATGATTGCAAGCGCAATTGAGAATATCGCGATCAGTGCCATTTGACGCAAGTTCTCATGCTTCCACCGCAACGCGAAAGACTTACTGGATGATCGTGACTCATGGGTCTCTTCTGGTTGGAATATGCCCACTTCTCCGTCCTCCTTCATAGCCTCGCCGTCTAAAGTAATGCATGATGTCTTTGACGCGACTATAACAATTTTTCTACAGAACACAGATCAGAGATAATGACCGGTTCTGCACCATGAACCCCTCTTCGCAACATGATGTCATCCTCCTGAATACCTACCGTATGATGACAATATTTCTTTTATTCAAAACAAAAAAAGCCAAAGAAAGAGTGTAAGAGACCCTTTCGTGGCTTCCGAATGATTTTGAATATCGGAAATTCATGCACGAGGTTGCCTCTCTTTTTCCGCTTGCGAGGTTAGCTGTCGGGTTCGGGCGAAAGAGAGCCGCCCTATCTTAGGTCATCCGCTCATGGCGGACGCCCTTGAATTCACCCCGAGACCCAAAGAAGAAATCAAATACGGCTTCGCAGAACATTCCGCTGCTTTTGGGTCAGCGAACGATGCGCATCGGCTAGAATCACCGATGTTTAAGCCCTATTGGTTCCCCCGCTCTCCGTTAACGGAGACTCAGCGAGATTGATTCATGAAAAGTAATGTTGTCTCATCGGAAAGTGTCCCTTTGTTCATCCCCCGAACATCTGTCCAATTTTCCGCGCAACAATTCACTGAAAAGATGATATCCTGTTTTGATGCATGTTGTAAAGCACGGATCAAGTACGTTTTTCTAAATATTTGGTTAAAATATTGTAATATTCTGCAATAATTCGAAACAAAGAGCAAATTAACTCTCTGTATCTCCCTTTTTCACCTGATTTACTCGTTTTCTTATCGAATCCCAAATCGTTCCATGGCATTTTTGGTGGTAATTGCAGCAATTTCCTCTACCGAAATGCCTTTAATTTCCGCAGCTGCTTCAGCAACCAGACGTACATGCGCTGTCTCATTTCGTTTTCCACGATAAGGATGAGGTGTAAGATACGGGGAGTCCGTTTCCAAGAAAAATCGATCCATCGGTACCTTCGCAAGCACCTCTTTCGGTTGCTTGGCATTTTTGAACGTGACCGGTCCTCCAAAGGACAGATGGAACCCCAAATCCAGACACATTTTCGCCGTTTCCCAGCTTCCTGAGAATGAATGCATCACACCTCCAACCTCTCCAGCCTTCTCCTCGCGTAAAATACGTACAATGTCCTCATGAGCATCCCGATTATGGATGACAATGGGCATATTCAATTCCCGTGCCAATGCAATTTGTTGTCGTAATACGCGGTGCTGCACCTCCTTAGGAGAAGTGTCCCAATGATAGTCTAGACCGATTTCGCCAATCGCTACCACTTTTTCATGTTTGCACAATGATGCAATCCATTCCAGATCACCCTCTTGCATCGTAATTGCATCCACCGGGTGCCAGCCTACAGCTGCGTAGATAAAATCATACGTTTCGGCCAGTTTCATCGTCGTTGGAATCGTCTCCCGATTAAAGCCGATATTAATCATGCGAGTAACTCCCGCCTCAATGGCCCGCTGAATTATGTCCTCTCGGTCTTCGTCGAATTGTGGTGCATCCAGATGAGTATGTGTGTCGAATAACATGCTTTCTCGTTCTCCCTTCATGTCGAAAGTCAAATGCCGCTGATTTGTTCATGGGAACTCCTCTTATTCTTGTACAGGAATTCTTGCGTTTGAATTTCAAATTTATTTTTTTCATCATTAAATGATTGGGACAAGCATCAATTTCAGTATTTTCAGTTTTAGCACTCAAGCTACTATATATAGAAGGAAAATAAAAAGTCAAATCAACATCTTGCAAGAAAAGGCGTTAGAAACTGTATAATTACTCACTCGGATTACAAAATTATGTCGATCTACATATCCTCGCCATTAAAGCAGATTACTGTATCATGTAAAATAGCTCTCTTAGAAAGTCTTTTGATATCAAAATGTTTCACCCAGCTGCATCGACTCAAGATTACAGAAAATAGGGGCGTATATGGGACGGTAATTCATGAAGAATGGCATCCACCTTGTTTTGCGGATAGTACAAATGATGTTTGCCCAGATGAAGTCCACTGATCGAACGCACAATATCAGAAACTTCTGACAGCTCATGCAACTTGTCCTGCCGATCCAGCAGTAGAATTTGCTTATCGGTAGATTGATCTGGACGAAACACATCATACGGATTATCCGTCGGAAAATCAATTTCAAGATCATACTCGGGATTCAATCCTGCTTGTACAAAAGCTTCCCGAATCTCTTCAATGATGTCCAAGTCGATCTGTTCGAGTTCCACATATTTATATAACCTGCGATCCATAAAACGTTCGCACAACTCACTCAGAACAGAATCGTCCTCCTTACGCCACTGCATAAAGGCTGTTTGAATTAACGATTCGTCAAGCTGCAGATATTCATCAACTGAAATTTCTCCATGAAACAGTTTGGGCAGTGGCTCTACCATGAAACGGAATGGAAAGCCTTGCTTCACAAGTTGTTTTGCCCGCTTAAAGATTTGTCGCAATATAATCTCGGAGCTGCGCGTCACAGGATGGAAGTAAATCTGCCAATACATCTGGTATCGTGACATCAGATAATCTTCCACAGCATGCATACCAGACTCTTTAACTACAATTCGTCCATGGAATGGACGCAGCATGCGAAGAATGCGATCCAAGTCGATCGTGCCATAATTTACCCCTGTAAAGTAGGCATCCCTGAGCAAGTAATCCATTCGGTCCGCATCAAGCGGACTGGTTACCAGATTCACAACAATCGGTTTATCATACGTCTTCTGGATAACGGAAGCCACTTTTTCATCAAAATCAGGAGCATACCGTCTTAGAATCGCCCCTACTTCGGTATCACCCTTGATAATGCGGCATGTCCAATC
Organism: Paenibacillus sp. 4624; assembly: GCF_050435065.1. Taxonomy (NCBI): domain Bacteria; kingdom Bacillati; phylum Bacillota; class Bacilli; order Caryophanales; family Paenibacillaceae; genus Paenibacillus; species Paenibacillus sp. 4624. Next base: position 11,681 of record NZ_JBNDJR010000020.1, on the reverse strand, counting down.
CTCATGATTCATGTCAAAAGCCTCTTCAATGGAATGAGAGAATGGTCCATGTCCGAGATCATGAAGTAAGGCAGCACACAACGTCACCAGCTTTTCTTCCTTGGGCCAGTCCGAATAATGGCTTCGTTCAAACTGAGAGATGATCTTTCGGGTAATTTCATATACACCTAGCGAATGGGAGAAACGACTGTGCTCTGCCCCGTGAAAAGTTAGATAAGATGTCCCTAATTGACGAATGCGGCGTAGCCTCTGAAATTCAGGTGTATTGATCAATTGCCATATAATCGGTTCTTGCACATGAATATAATTATGTACCGGATCTTTAAATACTTTCTCTTCCGTCAGACGGTGTTCCATTTCGATTCACTCCTTTTAAATTGTTCTCTTGCCATAAAGAATAACGCGTCCAGCTTCAATTTTCACCAACAATTCGACATGAAATGACGAATTTTGTCGAACAAAGCACTTTTGTCGTTTTCCAAATCGACAAAGCTGACATGGATGTTTAAATACGAAAAATTGCTTTTAATCCCTTACCACCAGTAAACTTAAGAAAAACACCCTTTATTTTAAGCTAATTTTAAGGTTGACTGTTTTGGGAATCGTTGGTATGATGAGTATCATAAAACATAAAATAATGTCGAATAATGACAATGATAGTTAGCTGAGAGGAGCACTGATTATAATGATGAAATCAACAGGTATTGTAAGAAAAGTGGATGAACTGGGACGGGTAGTTATTCCAATCGAATTGCGTCGTACACTCGGTATTGGCGAAAAAGATGCTTTGGAAATCTACGTTGATGGTGAGCGCATCATGCTCAAAAAATACGAGCCAGCTTGTATCTTCTGTGGTAACGCTGAGAACGTAACTTACTTCAAAGGTAAAATCGTTTGTAACGAATGTATTTCTGAAATCCCTGCACCTGTAGCAAAATAAGAAAAACAAGTATACTGGAATTATCCAAATCGTTAATTCTAACCTTTTTATATTCCCTCATGGCCTTCCCGGTGTAATCTCACCGTTGGAGGGTCTTTTTTTTCACCCTTAAGAGCAGACACATATCTTTCACATTTTGGTGTGCTGCTCTTTTTACATTTTAAGGTTATATTAAGCTTTGTTTTAATCTCTCTTTAAGGTAATTACAACTAAATTTGGTATTTTTAAAATTTTGGCTACCCAATCAAAGCATTATATACGTCCCGTTTTGCCAACCCTCGATCAGCTGCTGTTTTTTTCATCGCATCTTTACGACTGTTTCCTTCATTTTCATAGTGTTCCACGTGTTCTTCCAGCGACAAAACCTGCCACCATGCTTCCCGTTCAGCCTTACGTTCCTCTTCCCTGATCCCTTCAACCAACAAACAATATTCACCTAGAGGCGGGTGCTCTTCGAGCCATTCTATACATTCCTTCAGACTACCTCTAACAAATTCCTCGTGCCGCTTGGTCAACTCACGAGCCAGTACAATGGAACGTTCACCCAGAATTTCTTCCAGATACATCAAGGTTTTGCGAATCCGGTGAGGGGACTCATAGAAAAGCAACGTACCATTCGACTCATTGAAAGCTTCCAGTACCTTACGCATGTCCTTTTTCTCTCGTGGCAAAAAACCACCAAAGGTAAACCGTTCTGTTGGTAATCCGGATACGATCAGAGCGGATAATGCTGCATTCGGACCAGGAATCGGTATGACCGTAATTCCGGCTTCGATTGCAAGCTTTACCAGATCAGAACCTGGGTCTGAAATGGCTGGTAATCCGGCATCGCTGACAAGTGCCAAATTTTTTCCTTCTATTATATAGCGTATCAGTTCAGGGCCACTCGCACCCTTATTGTGCTCATGATAGCTAAACAGCATGGAAGGTGTAATCTCAAAATGAGTGAGCAGCTTTCGCGTCTGACGAGTATCTTCAGCAGCAATAATATCACAGGCCTGCAATGTCTTAATGGCCCGGAAGGTCATATCCTCCAAGTTTCCAATCGGTGTCCCAACCAAATATAACTTGCCTGTAGGTTCGGACTGCTCCCTAAAGCTTTTTTGGACTTGTAAAGACATCTAGTTTCCTCCTTCCTTCGATCGTTCGGCATCCTGCTGACCATAGTAGATCTCCATAATCTCATCGCAGTAGCTACCCTGTTCATTGTAGACAATAAGTGGCGGCAACATGCGTACCTCTGGCTTGCCGTCTTTCATCGCTTCAATCAACACCATGTTCGCCTCCAGATGAGCACGCGGGTGTACCATACGAATGCGCTTGGGTTCCAGCTTGTATTCGCGCATTAATGATATAATTTCGCCGAGACGCTGCGGTCTATGAACCATAGATACTTTCCCACCATTACGCACAAGACGATTGCATGCTTGAATGACTTCCTCAAGAGTACACCCGATTTCATGACGTGCCATGGCCTGATGGGTGTTCATCTTGAGGTCACTTCCATTCAACGGCATGTACGGAGGATTTACCGTAATGGCATCATATACCGCATGTCCAGTTTCTTTAACCAAATCTCGCAAATCTCCCTCACGAATATGGATGGACTCATCCAATTCATTCAACTGCACACTCCGGCGTGCCATATCTGCAAGTCGTGGCTGAATCTCAATGCCTTCCAGACTTGCCTGCGTACGTGTTGTCAGTAAAATAGGCACGACCCCATTTCCCGTGCACAAGTCCAGAACACGCCCGCGTTTCGGAACAGAAGCAAATCGGGCCAGCAAGACAGCATCCATAGAAAAACTGAACACTTCATCACTTTGGATGATTCGCAAATTATGAGAGAGCAGATCATCAATCCGCTCGGATTCCTGTAAAATTACTTCTTCGTCTGTCATAGGGTACTCTCATCCTCCGGTACGTTAAACGTTTATAACCTTGAAAAAAAACCGTAGGGAATCCCTACGGTCACTTCATTTATTCAAAAAAGACAGGCAGAACAGACAATCGCCTTCCGTCCGCAAATGTCCATAATAGACGTTGCAGATATGGAATCCTTCATGATACAGCCGAGCCAAGTTGTCATAACCTTCGCCCACTACATCTTCACCTGCAGCTGGACCCGCCGGTCTTGCGACAGGAGCAAGAGCAGATGAGATCGGCAGATCTGCCGGCGCTTCACGCTTAAGCAGTTTGCGTAACTGCTCATTTTCGATGGTAAGCCGCTGATTTTCTTCCAGCAACTCTTTGACAATCATTTTTAATTCTGCTAAATCACCGTGCAACTGACCCATTTGGGTTTCCATTTCATGAATGTGCGTAAACAGATTTTTCTTTTCCAAGTTTCCACCCCGAAGCAACCTTTATGGTTTACTTGATAACGACGTCATCCAGCGGAAGTTCTTTGACTTTACTGATGTCGAACAGTTGAACATGCACCGTGCGGTTACCGGCATTAATTCCGACAACTTTGCCTTCACCCAATGAGGTGACGACCAGTTTGCCTACAGCTGGCAGCTCTTCTCTCACGCTCTCATAATTATCATGCTCAAATTTCAGACAGCACATAAGTCTTCCGCACAACCCTGAAATTTTCGTCGGATTCAGTGACAAGCTCTGATCTTTAGCCATCTTAATAGACACAGGCTCAAAATCTCCCAGCCAGGAGGAGCAACACAACACACGGCCGCAAGGCCCTATTCCACCAAGCATTTTTGCTTCATCACGAACACCAATCTGTCTCAGTTCAATTCGTGTCCGGAAAATGCTTGCCAGGTCCTTGACCAGCTCGCGGAAATCGACTCTACCTTCTGCTGTAAAATAAAAAATAATTTTATTGCGATCAAACGTGAATTCTACATCGACCAGCTTCATTTTGAGGCCATGGTCTCTGATTTTATTTAAACAAGTACCGAATGCTTCTTTGGCTGCACGCTTGTTCTCATCCACCACACGGGCATCTGTATCACCTGCAACGCGGATAACCTTTTTGAGCGGCAAAACCACATCAGCCTCGCCCACTTCCTTCTTGCCCACGACAACCTTACCATACTCAACCCCTCGTGCCGTTTCCACGATCACGCAGTTTTCTTTCTCAATGGGAAGGTCCAGGGGATCGAAGTAATAAATTTTGCCCGCCTTTTTGAAACGGACACCCACTACACTGTACAAAAAATTAACCCCCTTGTAAGCCAACCCCACTTCGTCTGAAGCCCTGACTTCTTAGGGAACCCGCCGAAGTTATAACCGTTTGCATAGGATTGGGTCTCACGCGATCCTCCAGCCTTATGCCAAACCGATCAAAAATTGCTCCAGACAAAGCTGGCCATTGACATTAAAACGCAATTTTTTTCTGCATGCCGCGGCCAAATCCATATAGGAGACCCACTGCTCTGTGCTGCGGGTATGTGCCAACTGAGACAGCATGTCTAACTGATCTATAAAAACGATATGTTCATGCCTACCGTACTGAACATACAGCATGTCCCTGAACCACAAATGGAACAAACTAAGCAGCATGTCCAGGTGTTCCGAGAGTCCTGTTTTGAAAAGCTTCTGCTGTGCCGAGATCAAAGATGTACTTCCTCTGCCCAGGGACTCCTTCCCTAATTGTAACATTACGTTTCTAATTTCTGCAAACCAATTCTGCTGGAGAATTTCTCTACATGCTTCCAGTCCTGACGTCAAATGGACAGCAGGCCTCACCAGATTGGCGGGAAAACCTTCCTCAATCAACGATTGAAGCATATCCTCCGGATTTAGTGCACTGAAAGGCACCATCTGAGCACGTGAACGAATGGTAGGCAGCATGGCCTGTCCATTATCTGTAATCAGAATCCCAACCGCCGGAACTTGAGGTTCTTCTAAAAATTTTAACAAGCTGTTTGCAGCCTGAACGGTCATTTTCTCAGCCTGTTCTATAATATATACTTTGGGATGCCCCGCCTCTGAACGGTAAGAGAAAATGCGTTGCAAATCCCGAATCTGATCTATTTTAATGTTATTGCCATCCGGCGCAAGCATCGTCAGGTCTGGATGGTTTCTGTGTTCTACTTTGCGGCATTCAAGACATTGCCCACAGGCGTCGTCCTCAAGCTCTGTGCAGAAGATTGCCTTGGCAAACGCCATGGCTGTCTGTAGCTGCCCACTGCCAGACGGACCGCTGAACAAATACGCATGACTGATCGCCTGGCGTCTCAGACTGCTTTGCAACAATTGCTTGGCTGCCTGTTGGCCCATAATTTGTTGAAAGGACATACTTCCTCCTCAGAAGCTTAAGTTAATAAGCATTCCCCGAATTTCTCCTACTTGTTGCAACAGAGAGATTTTTCCTTCTTCTGTATCCAATAACTCATCCGCCATAGATAACAGAGCCGAGTCAATCTCATCGATAAGTTTGTATCGTTTACCTCTGCCGCGGCGATCCCAACCCCTTGTCTCTTTCATCGATACACCGCGGCGGACTGTCTCTTCCAGAAACCTTTTGACAAGCTGTTTATATGCTTTCAGTTCACGAATTGTCATGGATCGAGCCAATCGATCACCCTGAAGCTGGATTTCGCTTAGTCGGCGGTTGAGTTCTGCTTGGGAAGCCCGCTCCCCCTGGTGATTCATCATATCAGAGAAACTTTTGGATTGAACCGGCTTGGAGCCTGAATCATTCGTATTGATTCCACTCTGCAGCGGTCTGAATCCGGGATTGATTTTCATGGGTACGCCTGCTTTCTATACCATCGTTAGGCCAATCGCACATCAGCACAGTGCGCATTGCGCCTGTGCGTAAGATGGGCCTTATATACTTGAATACACTGTATATATAATAGTAGATAAAAATGATCTTATCTACGATTCTGTTCGAAGTCGCCTCTCCCCAAAGAAGTACATCATTGCGAAGCAGAGTCTTCTTTGGGAGAGAGTGCCGTTTCCTTCCATCAACAAGGGCGCCCATAAGTGCCACGTAATTCATATGGAATACGTTCTTTTACATCGTTCGTTACCATCATGCAAGATGCAGTCATGCTATCGATAAATGAAAAACACTCACGGATTTCATCTGTACAAACGGATTAGAAATGCTCGAAACGATCTACCGGAAGAACAAACACGGTTGCTCCACCGACTTGGACTTCAACAGGTAGCGGCAGGTAAGAGTCGGTCGTTCCGCTCATCGGTGTAACTGGAGTTACGAGCTGTTCACGAACCTTACAGCTGCTGCGAATGACATTCATAACGGATTCGACTTGACTATCATCGACACCGATCATAAACGTCGTGTTGCCTGCCTTCAAAAATCCACCCGTACTGGCAAGCTTGGTTGCCCGAAAATTCGCTTTGACCAATGCGCTGGATAATCGGTTGCTGTCTTTATCCTGTATAATCGCAACAATCAGTTTCATCCTGCATAACCTCCTTTAGATTAAGCACTTTTAACAAAATGCCCTGTCTATATATTAGACAATTACTCGTCAAAATCCTTCATAATACCTGTTTCCAGCGACAAAATCATCGCTTTCTCCACCTCATCTGGTGTCTGTGAAGCATCAATAATTTTGATGCGTTCTGGAAACTGTTTCTGAAGCAGAAAGTAAGCTTCACGTACTTTTCGATGGAACTCCAGGTTCTCCAGATCAAGACGATTGACTTCACGTCCATCATGAGCCTCAATTCGACCAAGTCCCTGTTCTGGCTCAATGTCCAGATAAAGTGTCATGTCAGGCATCAGGTCTCCAATCGCAAAACGATTGATTGCCCACACATTCTCCATTCCGAGTCCGCGCGCATACCCTTGATAAGCAAGACTGCTGTCTACAAACCGATCACAGATCACGGTTTTGCCAGCTTGCAGTGCAGGCTCTACCTTCTCTGCTAGATGCTGACTGCGAGCTGCAGCATAGAGCAGTGCTTCGGTTCGTGCATCCATCGCCGTATGAAGAGGGTCAAGGATGATGTTACGTATTTTCTCTGCGATCTCAATCCCGCCAGGCTCTCTTGTAACTACGTAAGGTATACCCCGTTCTTCAAAATAAGAACCGATCCTGCCAATCATCGTTGTTTTCCCTGAACCCTCTCCTCCTTCCAGCGTAATGAATTTACCTCTGCCCTGCATATGCTTCCCTGCTTTCTGTATTCATTGCTGCATCCATTCATGGCTATTATGCATGTGCCTAGACCCTCTTGCTTCAAGATATGATTTCCTTCGCCCAGAGGTGTATTGTTCAACAACTGCATTTAATAACACAAAAATAATACAAGCTAGTTTTTCTTTCTATCATACTATAAGGTGGCTTTTCCTCCAACATGAAACGTTAGTCCTTTTTCAACCATACGATATCATCTTTGAAAGTGAACTCAACGCTTAACAGTACTCTGGATTCTGTAATTACTTGATTCTACTCCTGAAGCCGACGTAACCTGAACAAGAAGTAGAGAAGTGACAATGCTGATGGCCAATATCATTTTAGTTATTTCTATATCATATATAAATTCCTCAAGCTACTGATTTCCACATACAAGATTTTTTGAACGGCTAACCACCCTTGTCATGAAACAGGACACTGCTTGCTGGGAGCTGCACGAGTACTTTTCCTATGACTCAGGTTTCATGACATTTAACTTCTGATACGTATGATCCGAGATCCCCTGAAACTTGGCTCCTGCATCGCGTAGAATTCGAATTTGCTCGGCAACCTTTGAACTTATTCGTTCGCCGGGATACACCAACGGAATGCCTGGAGGATATGGAATAACCATCTCCGCCGATCGATATCCTGTGCAGTCTTCGATTGAAACTCCAATCATATCCATCTCTAAGATAGGTTGCAGGGAGAAGGCAACTGGCTCAGATAAGCGTTCACGTTCTTCTATATTGTTCCACGTGGAAACATAGATTGGAGTGTCAGTCTGAGTTTGAGCAGCCGTCCTGACAGACGCTGTGGATTCCAGTGAATGCTCCAACTTGTAGGCAACGTTAATATGCCGTAAAGCCTGCAACACATGCTCAGCATCCTGCATTGTGGAGCCAAGACTGAAGAGCAAGACGACGTACCTTTCGTCGCTCATCTCTGGCACACAGCCGCAAGCCTCCAGCTGCTGCTGCAGCCCATAACCGCTTAGTCCCCCTGTGTCGTCATATATGACGACCTTGAATGGGTCCTGTGCGGTATATCCTTTGCGGTCAGGCATCGCCGCCGGATTGTCATTGCCGTAGGCCGGCTCTTGCTGCAGCGAGTCCGCAGGCTGCAGCAACTGGAAGCGCGGCAACTCCGCGAGGCCGCGCTTCAATGCTTTCACGGCAGTAAGCCCTGCCGTGAAGGCATCTGCGCCGTGCACATGCAATAGCCGGCGCGAAAGATCAAGCGAAGCCATCACCGGATAGGATGGGCTTGAGCTTTGCACCATGGCCAGACGCTGCCGAAGCAGGGAGCGATTCAATCGCGATCCCTGAATGTGCAGCATGGCTCCCATGGTAAAGGCGGCCAGCATCTTATGCGTCGACTGCACTACACCGTCTGCTCCGCAGGACAGTGCAGAGACAGGCAGCTCCGGATGCTGCCCATAATGCGCGCCATGCGCTTCATCCACGAGTAGTGGCATGCCAGCCTCGTGGCAAACTTCGGCAATGGGTGTCAGATCCGCTCCCATGCCATAATAATTGGGCAACGTGACAAATACACCCTTTGCCTCAGGATACCTCTGGACAGCAGCCTGAACCGTCTCAATGGACGGCACGACAGCAAGTCCAGATCCAGGGTCAACCCATGGCTCCAGAAATACCGCCCTTGCGCCCGCTAACATCAGTCCGTGAATAACCGATTTATGTACATTACGTTGCACCAGCACGATACTACCTGGCTCATCACAGATTGTGAGTAATAAAGACAAGTTTCCTGCTGTACTTCCTCCCACTAGGAAGAAACTTTCCTCCGCACCGAAACAATCCGCTGCCAGTTCCTGTGCTTCCTTGATCACTCCCTCAGGATGGTGCAGATCATCCGTACCTGTAATCTCCGTAACATCCATCTCCATCATGTCCAGATAAGCATGTACGGGTACAACATGTTTGGATTGATCTTTATCCTTCAATGAATAATCTAAAGCAGCCGAAATCTGCTCTCCCTCTTTGTCCCTTTTCTCCTGTTTCGTTTGTTCTACTCCTAAAACATTTCCGGTTTCTACTTTTTTTTCTATCCCTTTTTGCAGAGTATCTTCCGCTCCCTCAAACGGTTGCATCCATTGATGATAGACTTGTCCATTTTTATGTCCTGGCACATGAAATGAACGCTGCTTCGAATCACGATATGCGAGCAATGCTTCATATAAAGGAGCCCTATTTTTTCCTATACCTGATGTATTATGTTCATTCATAAGATATCCATCCTGTAACTGTTATTTTCGTAAAACATGCATCTTCACTCTTTATTTCAGCATACGCTTTCTGCACAAGTCAGACAAGGTAATCCCCTCTCCAACAAAAAAAGGCCTCTCGGGCCCCTATATAATCATTAATATTGATCATGTAAATTTCTAACCTCACAGTGAAGCATATAACGTCCTTTAAGCGTTCTTTTGCACCCAAATCTGTTTCATCTGATGAATAAAAAAGTTATACTTCGCATCCTTCGCATCGGTGTGAACCATCTCTGCTTCACAAGCATCACATATGAATTCAGATACAATAAATATGCCTTCTCTCTTCCGTTGCTCGCAAATGATACATGTGTGTTCGGCATGTTCTTCCATGAACCATCCCACCTTGTTTTACGTTTACTATCAGTATTGCACAGTTTCTATTATTTTAAACATTTTCATAGTGCTTTCTTTCTATAAAATATATATATTCGCTCCTCCCTTAATAGGTGTCTGTACAGAAAATATACAATGTCCTGTTCCGAGTCACGTTTATTCTTGAACCTTCAGCCTCACTCTTTTTCATGAATCAACACAGGATTTCCCCATGCAGGTTCACGCTGATCTAAACTACGATATAATAACCTTAAAAAAACTTGGAATTTCAGCCGATATATAAGATATGATAACGATAACAAAGTCCGTCGGGCATGCCACATTAATTATTTCTTTATCATCTTTATCTCTCCATACATATGTACACACGACTCTACTACTTACTCGTAACTTGAAGGAGGATTTAAAATCGTATGATCGCCGAACCGGAGAATAAGGCAACCTTTTATCAGTATCGCCTTCTGAAAAAAAAACCTATCGCTCGTAGCGTTATATATAGCTACCTGTGTCTGCCTGTTATCATGCTCATCTTTAATCTACTTGCCTTCTCCTGGAACGGCCTCTTCTTCTTTTTACTGGCTGGGCCAATTACTGTCTGGATCCATTATGTCATTGCGAGGACTATATTGTTACTGGTTCGTACTTCGTATGCCAAGCGTTGGCACTGGAACCTGCGTATGCCTTGGTTTGGCTATATACCCGATCAACACTTTAGTTATCGCATGTTTGTCCGAGTTCATCTGAATATGAGCTGGATTGGATTGTGTATCATTACTGTGTGCCTGTTATGGTCTCCAGTATCCTTCACACTTTCGCTGATATTCTGGCATCTGTGGTTACTCGGACCTCGCTTATACGTAATACTCATTCTATCCCGTGAACGTAAAGACGGTCTTGTTAAATTAAATGATCAAGATGTCTCTTATTATTTACAGTAAAATCGTTCTTTTCGTTATCCTTCTCCAAAAAAAGGTTATCCACTGTGGATAACCTTTTTTTGCTTCCTCCTTCTTTTATCCACAAATATAGGGGAATTCTCCCTTCTCCGTTCTGAATGGTTACTAAGCTCCGCTAACTTACCCTAGCCTTCAATGTATCTTATATCTATTGAAGACTGCATGTGCTGCCGTTTTCAACTTGCAGTAACACAAAAAAAGCCCTCATCGCTATCGATGAGAACTTCACTTTATAAGAACATCACAATGTTAACTCGTACGCTTTCACATCAATCCGTTAATCATCTTCTTCTAGTGACTTTACTGTGGTCTGGGTCGTTTCATTTCTGGGAACCATCAACGTAAACGAACCATCATGCACAGCCAACTGAACAATATGGCCATCCTTTGAGAAAACATGTACATTACTTGAGGCATTTGATGAACGCTTTGCTTGCCTTTCTGTCCAACCCCAACTTTTAATTTCGTTAAGATATACCTCAGGCAAACTCGTGCTTTCACTGATTCCAGACAACGTATATCGAACATAATCCATATCCGAATTGTTTTCGGACTGGTCAGATTTATTCGCTACTTTGGGTACAGGGAAACTTTTTTCGTTAACTGCACCTTCATATGAGATCCATACAGATCCTGAAGCTTCACCACATCCTGCGAGAACAATCGCCAGACAAAGCAACAGAAGTGAGTGGAGTCCAAATCTCCGCCAACTTAACACACACACCCTCCTTTTCACAGCTGCACAATCCAGCTCTTCGGTCAGGTACTTTTAGCATATTTAACATAGTCCTATTATACTGGTTTTATCCCTGCCATCCGTAACAAAAATGTTACCTTCCCATAACGAAGCTGTCAGCGATTTATGATTTGAAAAGAGCTATTCTTAGCAATTTCACATAAATGAACAAAAATAAAAACCACCACCGAACATCATCGGCAGTGGTTCTTTGCTTGGCGGCGTCCTACTCTCCCAGGACCCTGCGGTCCAAGTACCATCGGCGCTAGAGGGCTTAACGGTCGTGTTCGGGATGGGTACGTGT
>NZ_JBNDJR010000019.1:0-71017 GCF_050435065.1 Paenibacillus sp. 4624 | reverse complement strand
TTACCCGCCAACGTGCTGATTTCCCCTGTCGGATCTACTTTCCGAATTCGCTGGTTACCATAATCCGCTATATATACATTCCCGCTGCCGTCTACAGCCACTCCACGCGGGTAGTTCAATTGGGCCGACGTCGCCGCTCCCCCGTCTCCTGAATAACCGCCAGTACCCGTGCCTGCAAACGTGCTAATTTCCCCCGTCGGATCGACTTTCCGAATTCGCTGGTTACCATAATCCGCTATATACACATTCCCGCTGCTGTCTACGGCTACTCCGAACGGGTCTTTCAATTGGGCAGACACCGCCGCTCCCCCATCTCCTGAAAAGCCTCTACTCCCCGTACCCGCTACCCTTTTGATGATATAACGATCTGCAGCATAGGCTTTGCCCCCGATCCATTCAGGCAGCAGTGCCGATATCAACAGAACAGCTAAAACACAGGCCATAAGCTGTTTTATCTTTTTACGCATTCTTTTTTCCTCCTTCGTAGGACACTTCCCCGATCAAATTCATTCTTGCTGCAAATAAACCTTCTACTATTAATCACAATAATTCACCATAGTTTACCATGATAGATTAGCCCATTTATGAAACTTAAAGAAAACTTTAAACTTGAGTTTGCAAAAGATGAGGGAACAACAAAAAATGGGGCAATAGAGTCATGTCACTCACCAAAGCCATGACCCATTCACCTCATTATTTTCGAATCAGCACTATTCGATTCTCCGAAAAAGCTTTTTCTGATGGGACTTATGATCGATCTGCTTAATCCCAAGTTCGCTCTATTATAGGTATCCCTACTGACTCAGTTTGCAGACCTCGCGCAAAGCTCAGCGCTTCTTCAAAACACAATCTTACGTCTGCTTACAGTTTAAAATTTCGCCCTACTTATGATAGGGTTCACCCCGATTTATCTTCACTGCGCGATAAATCTGCTCCACCAGCACCAGCCGCATGAGCTGATGCGGCAGGGTCATGCGCCCGAAGCTCAAGCGCTGCTTCGCGCGGCGTAACACTTCATCGGAGAGCCCATGGCTTCCTCCGATGACAAACACGACATGGCTCGTCCCATACGTGCCGAGCTTGTCGATCTCTACTGCCAGCTCCTCGGAACTCCAGAGCTGGCCATCAAGTGCGAGCGCGACGACGTGCGCCTCGCTCTTCACATGCGCGAGGATGCGTTCGCCCTCGCGCTCTTTTACCGCCCTTACCTCAGCCTCGCTCAGGGTATCGGGCGCTTTCTCGTCTGCGACCTCGATCATCTGAAACTTGATGTACGGGGCGAGCCGCTTGGCATATTCCTGAATGCCCAGCGTTAAATATTTTTCCTTCAATTTGCCTACGCCAATAATTTGAATCAACATCTCATCATTCCTCCTGAATCGTCCTCTTGCCATCCATCTATATGTTAGATACTTCAATCGCATCGTTCATCCACACCATAATCATTCCAAACTCTAACGATCACCACAAACCTTATTCAGCCCGAATTGCCCAATTTTAAAATCTAGCGATCACAGATGACGCTATTACCCCAAAATTGAGCATTTTTCGCCCTGTTTGCTGTGATTTTCTCAAAATAAGCTCTCTACGGATCGTTAAAATTTCAACCATGCTCATTTTACCCAAATAAGGCTTCTCATGATCGTTACAATTCGCACTCGCCAACCACGTCCTTAATTCCTACCCAACATTCTAGCCCATCCTGCTTTTGCGGCTTCCCAGCTCATATATGCCAAAGCCTGCACCTTGCCGCTCACACCATCACCTTCGCAAAGTTCTGTAGCCACCACTTAAAACTCGCTAATTCTTAATTCCAGTCCATTCTCTTGTCACTTTTCATTCTCTTCGCTCTACCTCTTGCCCCTGACCATTCGCTCACCAGCACAAAATCCCACGCCACAGCCGCTCAATCCCCACAAATACAAAAAGAGCGCTCAACACGCTCTCTCTGCACCTTGCTGTGATGTTCATACCGGATCGAACCAAGTCTAACGCCAGAAGCAATGACACTACCACTCAATGCTACGCCATGCACAACAACATCTCATAGCAACACCGGATAACGCCCCTGGCGGCCTGCTCTACAGTACGCTAAACGACAAGGAATTCCGCGTGCTGATCGCACTCAGCGCATTTGGCAGGCGGGTCCCAGTCAGCAAATTCCGTCTCCTTCAAATCCACGATATCCGGAGCGTCCTCATATTCATCCACAAACATGTCGATGGCAATGTCCACGTGTTCTTTGCATACAACGTACATCCGTCAAGCATCCTTTCTGTCACCAGCTATGTTCCCGATTCACAACCGCTTATCCCATTACAGGATAGCCACTTCTCAGTTCTATCACACCTGCCGCGGAAAAGAAACCCCCGCCTCGCATATCCGTGCAAAAACTTGCCGCTCTTGCATCCAAAGGACCTCTTCCTCAAGATGTGCACATCTATCTTCTCCATAAGATAAAAAAGCACCCCTCAACGATACCCCATCAGGTACCATTGCAGGAATGCCCTATCTTAACTTCAAGTGTACGTTCACGCTTTTGCTCTATCCCTGTGATCTTGTCCGTATACTTATCCTTACCCCTCAGCTACCAGCCTACTCCAATCCCGACTGCGCCTTCGTGAGCAGTTTTCCACTTTGAAAAGCAATCACTGCGTTGCCGCCGTTGCCCGCGGTGCCTTTATAGTTATACACCACCATGTTCTCGGCTTCACTTAGCGCTTCACCTTCACCGCCTAGAATGTTGATGACCTCTTCCACGGTCATGCCAACCTCCAGCTTCTCATACTGGGCAAACGTGATCAGCACCCCGTCTCCTTTTCCAGCAGACCCGTTGTTTCCTCCAACCGCAGGCGACTGACCACCAGTACCTTGTCCAGCAACGCCAACTGTACCAAATTCGTTCAGCTTTTTCTCAAGTGCAGCAATTTTCTGTGCCTGCTCATCGCTTTTGATTCCCTGCTCGGTCAGCTTTTTCTCCAGCCCAGCGATCTTCTCCTGCAACGCACTCGTATCTACAGATGTAGCTGGTGTGCTCTCCGATCCACAAGCCGATAGCAACAGCATCGATAATGCCAATCCTGTTCCGCCAAGTACCTTTTTCTTCAATAGATTCATCTCCGAATCCCTCCATTTTCAGATTAGCCAGCCAGATCACACGTTATCCAGCTGTTATTTGCATCAACGATCTATGTAAACACATTAAAAATAGTTTACCATACAGGCAAACAAATGTATCTGCGCCTTTCGCTCCAAGTCTTTCTGTCTAGTTGTATCCTTCCCTACCCTCAGGTTCTACCTCATACCTCATGCCTCATGAACATAAAAAGAGTGGTCAGAAGTTCTGATCACTCTCTCTACTATCTATCTTGTCTCATGATCACCTTATCAGTATGACCATGTTCCATGACATATGATCATTGCAGTGAAAACAACCTGCACATCTTACCCCACTGTCACAGCCCTACAAACTCCATTAACTCGACAAGTCTTACTCCGGCTTATCGGTCAGCTTCACAGAAATCTTCTCCGCTTTACCATCCCGATAGAACGAAATCTCTAGTGTATCGCCGATCTTTTTCTTATCGTACAGGAATTTCCGCAGGTCGAGTGTAGAGGTAATTTTTTGCCCATCGAATTCCGTAATCACGTCGTTCAGCTTCATGCCTGCCTCGGATGCCGGGCCAGATGCCTCTAATACAACCACGCCGCTATCGACGTGGGATGGCAGTTTGAGGTCTTTGCGCTGATCATCATCCAGTGGGGCATACGGATTGCTCAGATCCACCGTGTACACGCCGAGATAAGGACGGGATACTTTGCCGTTCAAAAGCAGGGAATCCACCGTTTTCATCACTTCGTTCATCGGAATGGCGAAGCCGAGACCTTCAACGCCGGTATCCGAGATTTTCATCGTATTAATACCTACGACTTTGCCGTTCAGATCAACCAGTGCTCCGCCGCTGTTGCCTTCGTTAATGGCTGCATCCGTCTGAATGACGTTTTGCTCCCAGTCGTATACCCCGTCCTGGTTAATGGATACGGGCAAAATCCGATCCGTGTAACTAACGATCCCTGATGTCAGCGTTCCGCCAAGTCCCAGTGGGTTACCGATCGCCAGTACCGTCTGGCCGCGTTGCAGCTTGCTGGAATCCCCAATTTCTGCAGCAGCTCCGAGTCCCTTATCATCCGTTGATAGTACCGCGATGTCGCTCACCCGGTCCTTGCCAACCAGTTTGGCTTTATGTGTCTCCCCGTCTACGGTCACGATCTCCAGATCACTGGCACCTTCCACGACGTGGTGATTGGTCATGATGTAGGCTTTGCCATCTTCTTTTTTGAAAATAACTCCAGACCCCAGCGCGGAATCTTCCATCGACAGGCTGCTGCCTGTTTTATGATTCACGATGCTGACGACCGAAGGACGTACTTCTGCCGCAGCATTGATGATGCGGTCGTATGGATCAACCACCTGTGCTGTCTGTGCAGTTCCACCGCCTTGACCTGCCGCATTCGCCAGAGGTAACTGTGTTGCAGGCTGGCTAATGAAGCTAAACAGCGTAACCGTCACGATGGAGCTGATTACCGAACTGATCACAGCTACCTTGACGGTAGAACTGAATTCCGAGCGTGATCTACGCGGATTGCTCCAGCGATCACGTGCGCGTCTTCCGCCTCCCGGGCGGATGATCTGAAGTTTGCCTTTCTGTTCAGGTTCGGCGCGTCTTGATACCTTGGTTGAATAAAAATCGTCTCCAAACAATCCCATCGTGATCCTCTCCCCTTCGTTGTCACGCATCAAGACCCTGACTGCCGCCCAAGTTATTCATGGATAACCAGTGAAACCACTCGTTCCCCATGCCTTTTTGCATTTTTCTCAAAATGGTCTTGCACATCGCCGCATCCCGGAACCAGACCGGGAACGAACGTATATATACAACAGGATGGCACTGCATCCCGTGCTCTATCAATCATGCTCTCGCCTATTGCGAGATTCGAGATTCCATTTCATACGCAAAAACAGCCAAAATCATAATACTCCTTATATACTAAACACTTTATATCCCAAAAAGTTGCATAATTACGTAAATAAACGTAAATTTTCGCGATAACTCCCCTAACAATAAAGGTTCATACTATTTATCACCACAAAATGGGATACGCTAAGCGCTATTCTTTCGAATTCATTAAACTTTTTCAGTCTATTTTCATTCTGAGTTCCAAACAGAACAGCTGCAGTTTCAGCATACACATCCTGCCTAGAGAATGTTAGCGGCAAAAAGAGGAATGTTTTCCACCCAGCCTGACTACAATAATAGTAAAAGAACAATTCAAAGCTTCATAGAATGAAGGAGGATTCCACAATGGAACGCACACGAACACTCACAGCTATGGACGAAGTGCATATGGCGGCCAAGCTGGCCGATCTCAAAGAAGAGCATTACCGTAATACACTAGCACTTAGCACTATCATTGAACTGCTTATCGATAAAGGCATCCTGACCCGCGAGGAAGTGGAGCGCAAAGCCGCCGAACTGGACAGCTTTATGGCTCACCCACCCTATCCCATGGTGTAGGACGATCATAATACGTATCACAGAGCTTGAACTCATGATCCCGATAAAAACAGCCACGGCTTTCCATCGCATCACGCACCGACATTTTAGCCAAATCCATCATATTATGATCCCGGCTGAGATGTGCCAGATACGTTCGCTTGATGCGTCCGTTCATCAGTTCACTAAGCGCCGCACCTGCGGCTTCGTTCGACAAATGCCCGATGTCACTCAAAATCCGGCGCTTGGTGTTCCACGGATATCGCCCCATGCGCAGCAATTCGACATCATGATTCGCCTCCAGCACAAGCACATCCGAGTCCGAGATCGCATCGCGAACCTTGTCACTCATATACCCGAGGTCTGTTGCCACGGACAGCTTCTCGCTGCCATCATCGAACGTGTAACCAACCGGTTCAGCCGCATCATGCGAAATACCGAACGACTCTACGCGCAGCGATCCAAAGTCATGCTTTTCACCCGTTTCAAAAATCCGCCGGTTCTCCTCTGGAATTGCTCCGACTGACTTCTCCAAAGCCGCCCACGTATTCGTGTTTGCATAGATCGGTAAATTATATTTCCGAGACATCGCGCCTAGTCCTTTAATATGATCCGAATGTTCATGTGTCACCAGAATGCCGTCCAGTTCCGTTCCCGAAATCTCCCGTTCCAGAAACAGTGCCTCCAGCCGCTTCGCGCTGAGACCCGCATCAATCATGAGTGAAGTGCCCCCATGCTGAATGACTGTGGCATTACCTGTCGAACCACTGGATAACACCGTAAAATATATCCCCATAACGCATTACTCCCCTGGTTTATCTGACTTGGGACTGAATACATCCCCACTGATGCCCTGCACGTACAACACTTCGCCACTTTCCAGCACGAACCGCCATGCCGGCATCGCTACCTGTATATCTGAGTTGAACAACTGCCCGTAATAGCCCAGCTGAATATCTTTCACAATTGCATTGTTTGGCAAAAAGTTTTCGATCAGCGTTCCCAGCGCCTTTGACGCCGGAAGCACCTGCTGATCGCTCTCCTCGGCGGTTGTAATCCGCACGGGAGTCTGATGATAACCCGTGATTTTCTGATCGCTGTAGAACAGCTCCAGACTCACGTTAAAGAGCGGCCATTTGCCGTCCACCAGCGGGTGGAGCACAAAAGCCCCATCTTCCGCCATCAGCTGATCCAGCCGGTACGTGCCGATTTGCGGAATCTCCGCCTGCAGCGCGTCCGTCAGCTCGCTTGGCGAGAAAATCAGCTTGCTGTCCACCGGCTCCTCCAGCTCTACTTCCATACCCGACTTGTCCTCTTCGGTAAACTCATAGGACAGCTTCGGTAGCTTTGGCGTTTCATTTGGAATCGGCGCCAGCACCTGAATGCCCTTCTCTTCCATCGCCTGCTGTGTATTATCTGCGAGCGAGGTGAAGTCCAGATTGGCTCCAGCCGTCTCCCGCGCATCCATCCAGATCTGATACCCCAGCACCAGATTCAGCAACAGGAATGCATAAATTAATACATTTTTCGCCCGTCCCCAATCCAGACCATTCACCTCCTTATTTACTTGATCGCCTATAATAACCTTGTTTTCACGTTGCCCGTATCATAATAACCCGTGACCAGCCACAAGTTTTACCTTCTTGTTCAGGTACATAGAGTTTGTTTTGCCCCGTCTAGATTTGTTTCAGCTCGTGTAACTTATGTTTGGCTTTGTTTACCTCTATGCCCGTAGCCTCTTCAGGCTAACGATCACCACGGAGCTTATTTGCCCCGTTTTAGGCTCATTTTAATTCTAACGATCAGGAGAAGCCTTATTTCGCGTAAATTCAGACTTTTCAGCCACAATTAGCCCAATTTCACCGAAATAGCGTTCGTGGTGATCGTTAGATTTTCAAAACGTCGCAAATCTAGCATATAACGTCTCTGGTGATCGTTAGAATTCTACCAGCTACGTGCCAGCATGTCTCCATCGATACGAAGCTAAGACACCGTCGTTTCCTCACCATTACTAAAGCGGATTACCCAAACCGGGATCAGCTTCAGCCCATCTTCTATCGCCGATGGACGATATGCCGGGTATACATCCACGACTTTGCGGTTTTCACCCGCTACTTTGCGGATCAGATTTTTCAGCTTATCCCCGCCAGGCAGCTTGATGGACTTCTTCGTCTCCGCACCTTCGTTCAAATATTCCAAGGATCGTTCATAGCTCGATACCGTCTCCTGCTGCATTTCCATGTTGATCGTGCCGAAACGGAATTGCATCGAATCCATAATTGGAAAACTGCCGTAATACTGCTGGAACTGCAGCTGCGTTTTATTGTCAGCTGATCTAAGCATCATGCGTGAGCGCCCTTTCCAGCCGCCATGCTGATTGACAAAATCCACCGCAGACAGTGCATCCTTGGATGCGTCACTTTGTCCAGCCGGCGGTGCCGCCGGATCTGTATAGCTGATCCAGCGTTGCTCCTGTTGCACTTGCAGACTACGTTTGCTATCGGTATAAATCTCTGATCCGTCTTTTTCCCGAATATTCCGAGTCATGCTTGGATCAAAAAACAGACTGCGCTGCATCTGCTCTACCGTGAACTGCCCTGTCGGCACATCCGCCTCAATCGTATCCAGTGCCTGCGCCGGAATATAATACCCGCCTTCCATCAGCGTGTACGGTGTCCAGCTCGTCCCAAAATCGACATGTTGCTGCACATCCTGCACCGTCAAGTCCGCCTGTGTGGCCTCATAGACCACATCTCCCTTGGCACTGAAAAACAGCGCATGAGCCTTTGTCTCATCTGGAGTGGTATATATAGCAATACGGTTGATCGTCTCTCCCTGAAAAAGTGAATCCGTACCAAGACGCATCACACGCTGTAACAAAGCCACCGGTATGCCTTCCTTAAAAGACAACTCAAAGCCGGGGCTCTCCTTACGAATCTGATCCCAATTCACCGACTGCACATTACGACGCTGGAAATCCTCGAACGTCCGGCCTTTCAGCCTGGAATAGATCAATTGATAAAACGTATTGCCAGGATAAAACACCGTATGTTTATCCTGACCCAGATGAATAATCATCTGATTCGGGAAAATTAACTCCTCAATGTTACGCTCCTGACCCATATTTTCGGTCTTCACGTAGTTTGTCTCCGAGGTCACCACAGAGTCACCACCCCCAGGAAGACGATAGATCAGGAAGTAACTCTGGATCAGACTGGCTGCCACCAGTGAAGTGAGCACCAGAGATTTAATCCGTTCCTTCAAGGTGCTCACCTCCCTTATCACGCATTGGCAATGTGAACGTTACCGTTGTGCCAACGTCTACCTCAGACTCCAGAGAGATGCTTCCATCGTGAGCTTTTACAATTTCCCGGGCAATGGACAATCCAAGCCCTGTGCCCCCCATGCTGCGAGAACGTGCTTTGTCAACGCGGTAAAAACGTTCAAATATCCGATCCAGATCACGCTGCGGAATACCCATACCTGTATCAGATACGGAGATGGCTAACGTATGCTCATCGCTGCGCCGGGCTGCAATCGTAATGGTGCCGCCCTCCAGCGTATATTTCAATGCATTGGACACTACATTGTCCAGAACCTGATCAATCTGATCCCGATCTAACGGAACAGGTGGAATATCATTCTCCACAGAAAGCACTGACTGAATATCCTTCTGGTGCATCTGGAAGGAGAATCGATCCGTGACTTCCTCCAGCATCTCCAAAATATCGATAGGTTGCTTGCGCAGTAACGCTTCCTTGGAATCCAGTCTGGACAGATGCAGTAGGTCAGTCACCAAACGGATCATGCGCTCGGTCTCATTCTGAATGACACCGACAAAACGCCCGGCAAGTTGTGGATCTTCCAACGCCCCATCATCCAGCGCTTCGGCATAACTCTTAATAGTCGTCAGCGGTGTACGCAGCTCATGTGATACATTTGCCACGAATTCACGCCGGGAGTTTTCCAGCTCTTCCTGCTCCGTTACATCCTGAAGTACCGCAATTGTGCCGGTGATTCCCAGCTCACGCCGGTGCACAGGCGTGAACGTCATGCGAATCACTACCGGCTCCTCCTGACCTGCTGGAGCAATCTGGAGAAGTGTTGAGCCAGTAAAACCACTCGCCAGCGCTTCCGCATCCTCCGGATCAATGCCCAGCAGGACAGCAAAATGCCGGCCTTCAATGTCGGAAGGACGCATGCCCAGAATGCTGCTGGCACGGCGGTTGACCAGAATGACTTTGCCATACTCATCTGTCGCAACAACACCATCACTCATATTGGTAAGGATGGAGGTCAGCTTCTCCTTCTCCTCTTCGTTCTGGGAAAGAGCATCTCGCAGCCTGCTGGTCATATAGTTAAACGCCCGGCTAAGCTGACCAATCTCATCTGTGCCAAATACCGGTGTCTGCTGATCGAAGTTTCCTTCTGCAACCGCGGTTGCCCGCCTCGTCACTTCCTTAATTGGCTGGGTGATCGTATGTGACAGAATGACACCGAGCACCGCCGTTAACACCAAGGCAATCAAAATACCGGAGATGAAAATCTTGTTTATGCCTTCCATCGTCGCGTACAGCTCATTCATCGAAGCGGCGATGTAGACCGCTCCAATAATTTTGCCGCCGGATAATACCGGCTTGGCCACGACTTTTTTGCGAACATTATCCTCGTCTACGATATATTCCTCATTGTCCCGAATACCTTGCAACGCACGGCTGACAACGGTCTGGGTATTTTTTCGCCCAATATAATCAGAATGTGAACTTAACGAAGTCGTAAGCACCTTTCCGCTGGCATCCAGCACCTGAATCTCGGCGCCGTTGATATTAAACAGATTGTTGACCAGCACACGCAGGTTCTCCGTTTTGTCCTCTCCAGCCTCCGCTTCTCCACCAGCCATCGTCTGACCGACTAACACCGACAACATCTCTGCCCGTGCTTGCAAATCCTCCGTGAAGTTGCTGGTGAGCGAGTTCTTCATCGCACTTACAAAATAAACGCCGATCAATTGCATCGCAATGAGAATCAGCAGTACATATATAATAATTAATTTCGCCTGAATCGTTCGAAAGAACGAAAATTGCGAGAATCGGCCCATTATATCCCCACGCTTTTGGCACTGCGCACGAGATAGCCAAGCCCCCTGCGAGTCAGAATCGTTTCCGGCTTGCTCGGATTTTCTTCAATCTTCTCCCGCAGCCTGCGGATGGTCACATCCACTGTACGCACATCTCCAAAATATTCATATCCCCATACGGCTTGCAACAGATGCTCTCGTGTCATGACTTTGCCCGAATGCTTAGCCATATAATAGAGCAGCTCATATTCCCGATGCGTTAGATCAAGCGGTTCCCCGCCCTTGTATGCCGTATACATGTCCATATCAAAAGCCAGATCAAACAGCCGCAGGATCTGCTTCCCTTCTTCCTCTGGCGCTTCTACAATCGTTGCCGGTTTCTGCTGTCTGCGCATCTGAGCCTTGACCCGTGCGAGCAACTCCCGTGTGCTAAAAGGTTTGGTTACATAATCATCTGCGCCTAGCTCGAGACCCAGAACTTTATCAATCTCTCCGTCTTTGGCTGTCAGCATAATAATCGGGACCTCCAGATGAGCACGCACTTCTCGGCACACATCCATCCCGTCCTTGCCCGGAAGCATCAGATCCAGAAGCATCAGATCCGGTTTCTCGGATAACGCCAGTTCGACCGCACGAATACCATCAAACGCACAGATAACCTCGTATCCCTCTTTTTCCAAATTAAACTTCAGAATATCTGCGATGGGCTGCTCGTCGTCCACCACCAAAATCTTTCCCTGCATCGGCTGAATTCACCCCTATATCCTGCTTAATCCGCCACTGGCGCTGTCTCTCTAATCTATTGTATTGCTTATAGTCCATATCGTGTTGTGTGTTGAATATAGTCAACGACTTATACTCTCTAGTTTAACATACCTGAGGCACCGTCACATCCCGATCCCCCTCTTGGAAGCCGTTTCCTGAAAAAATATTTCACACCAAAAAACAAGGCCAGCTTTACAGCGAGCCTTGTTCTTATTTTAGCATCGTGACGCCATGCCTTGTGTCCTATACTTTATCTCGTGATCTATCCTTAATTCAGATATGTCATCGGGTTTTCAGCTGAACCATTTTTCAAAATCTCAAAATGCAGATGTGTTCCTGTGGAACGTCCAGTATTGCCCATCACACCAATGCTGTCACCCTTCTCCACCACTTGGCCAACATCAACACCGATGCTATTCAAGTGACCGTAGAGTGTTTCATATCCGTTGCGATGGTTAACGATGATAACATTTCCATAACCGCTCTTTTGGCCTGCAAAAGTAACTACACCTTCATCTGCAGATTTCACATCGCGATTACCGACCAGATCGACACCTTTGTGCTGACGTCCCCAACGTTGGCCGAAGCTACTGCTCATCGTCGCATTGGATACAGGCCATGCAAACTGCCCTGTGCCTTCGCCAACCACTTTGGTTCCGCTCAGCACTACCTCAGTCACCGCTGTTTTGAGAACTTCCTGACCCAGCCATTCTTCGCGAACGACTTCGCCATTTTCTTTGGTGATACGATACTGCATATTTTTCAACCCGCTTTGGCCTGGACGAACCACTTTCGTCGTACCTGCCTTCAGCTCGGCACTTTTGCGCACCTCAACCTGTGGTTTCACTTCGATCTGCTCTACCACTTGTTCCACGGATTTAACCGTAATCGCCGGCTTCGGTACGGTCAGAGTCAACTCTTGTCCAATCTGGAGCGATGTCTCCTTGATGCCCGGGTTATGTTTGCGAATCTCGCTTTGTGTAATTTCATATTTGGCTGCGATGGAAGAGATCGTATCTCCTTCACGCACCACGTAAGTTACAGGCGCGTCTTTACCAACGGTTAAAGCTTTAACCGCCTCGGACACATCCCATATTTTATTCGGGTCCGCCTTCACCGTATCCGTTGTCACTTCTTCTTTGATGTCTACGGATTTTAACGTTGTACTTGGCCCGTTATCTTTTTTGGAGGAATTAGCCGATACCGACTTGGTTTTCAGTGAGCTTCGCACAGCCGATGCCGGTATGTATTTGCTCTGTACTTGTTGCAGGATCTTGTCTGCCGTTTCCTGATCCTTCACAATGCCGACGACTTCACCGTTCACTTTAAGCTCCACGCCTTTGGCGTAAGCCGTTAACATATTTCCCAGCTTGTCCAGCGTTTGCTCGCTGTTCACTTCGGGTTTATATGCTCTTACCGTTTCCGTTGTGATACCATCTGTGTTCAGCACCATCTCTGCATCCGGATACTTCTCCCGGTATTCTTCGGTTTTTTTCGCAAACAACTGTTGCAGCTGTGCCTCATCTGCAATGGCGCCAACTTCAGTACCCTTGACGATAACCTTATAATAAGGAACCGTATTGGAAGCCACATATTGCTTAACTCCGAATCCAACCGATGCTGCAATTAGAATGCCACATGTTGCAGTAATGATCCATTTGCGCGATGACAATATTCTTTTCTTATTTGAACTGAAGTTGGACATGCTCATGCTGTTTTTGTCTTCGGCCGTCCGGTGTTCTCCGGATTGTTCGTGTACCCGGTGTTGATCCGGTTGGCGTTTGCCTCTGAAACCTTTCATGATTCTCTCCTTTTCAGTACTTCTTGATCCGCATTTTAATCGGACTTCACCTCATGGCGAGTCTTATGCAAGTAAGTTCATTGTTATGATGATTTAAAAAAGCAGGACTTTAGCTGTGCTCTTAAAAGTGTCAAAATTTTAACCTTTTATCACACCCGTATACTTTAACACAGGTTTTACAGTCATTTCAACTCTTATCCTCACAACACAAAGCCGCGTCCTATATGGTTTCCCTGATATATCCATTGGTTAGGCCGTATGTTCCATCACCCATTATGCCTCAACTCCAGTTATACTATGTACCTTTTATCTCAATCTAGGACTAGGTTCTAAGACCTACTAAATTGCATTATCTTTTTCATGTAAATACAAAAAATCCCCCATCAGAGTAAACTCTGATGAAGGATTATAACATCGCTTATTCTATTTATGCTCTGGCAGGCTCATCACGCATAACCCAAGATTCATTTTTTAATTATTCTTGGTTGCTCCTATAATAAACCGCTTTTGTTGCACTTCCCAGAACCCATGTCGCTCCATCACCAGATGGATATCCCATAATGGATCACGGAATCGTTCCACTGTAAAATCAGGTACCTGCCAAGGGATGGTGTTTAGATAGTACACCAAAGCCCCAATGTCATAAAAACGCTGCAGAGGCGCAGACTCACGCTGATCCCAGATGTGGAAACCGTTTCTCACCAACTGATCCACGGCGAAATCCAGCTCCCATCCAGCATAATCAGATGGCATTGGAATACCTAATCGATCATTAATCTCACGGCAATCCGACCAACCAACCTGCTGTGTCAGAAACACTCCACCTTCTGAAAGCACACGCCATACTTCCCGTGGATCATACGATTCATGTCGATTGAGGATCAAATCAAATTCTTCATCTGCAAAAGGAAGCTGAGCATCATCTATTACAGGATACACGTTTACACCTAACGGGCTAAGACGGTCCTTCGCAATCGCTATATTTGGGGTATATCCTTCCGTTGCACAGGTATACGGGGGTAAAGGGAGCAGACTCGAGAGCAGCTCACCACCGCCTGTGCCCATATCCAACATTCGCTTCGTATCCTGCATGCAACTCCGTGCCATCTCATTATAAGACCATGGCATCACACCGCTCTGCATCCGCCCACTACTCGTAATATATCCAAAATCCCAACCATGGAAGGGCTGTTCTGCTTCCTTTAATCCTTGCTCAAATCGTTCCTTCATTGCAGCAAGTTGTTCAGCCGGCATCATTGATGTTGTATTTTTAGCACCTTTATTATTCAATGTATTCATAGTTATTAGGCCTCCAATAGTCCATATTCATGCTCTTTTCCGTTATCGGTACAGCGTACCATTGGTAAAAAGGCATGAACGGAGGGCCACGACTCTGCGGCCTAGAAGCCTCTGGTAAGGAGAGGTTCTGTTGTTATATATCGTGTTCTTTGCGGTTCATTTTCATATGCTCTTCCTCCTGGGTAGGTACGTTCTCTACTATTCATGCAATTATATGGGAAATGAGTTATACATTTCAACATGGATGTAATATTTCTCCACTCCAGATTGTTGTCCTACTTGGTGGATGCGGGGGAGTAACAATATACAACAACCCACCTCTATTCTGCCTGCAACACTTGCATCAAATTGTCGTACTCCTCACTCGTGAGATACTTTGAGATAACCTGTTCAATCTCTTTTAGCTCCTGCTCGGTCAGTCCACCTTCCATCGCTCCTGAGATCTGTTGCATTTCCTTCTGGGGTAGCTTGTTCATCAGCAGAGTGAAAATACGTTCTTTTTCCTCCGTCGGTAGTTTATTTTTGGCGCCTGTAATGTCATCCGGTGTAACAACGATTGCATCATCGCCCGTTTCATCGTTGCTAGATGTTCCGGATCCTGCCTGTCCTGTGCCTGAATTTGATCCTGCTGTAGTATCATCCTTACCTTTGTCTACTCCAGCGTTTTCCTCACTCGTTCCGTTGCCCATCACCGAAATTGAATTCTCCGGAGCTTTTTCCTCTTCCGTCCCCGTCGGCTGATCCGCAGGCGTATCCCCGGACTTTTCTCCCTCACTGGACTGCTTGCCGCCCAAGGCCCCCTGGAACATGCCCATCAGACCCATGGGCTGACCTTCCCACTGTATATTAAAACTGGCAAGTAATGACTTGGCATACGATTGCACAATCAAACCTGTTGTAAGCAATGTCAGTGAACTGACCAGCAACACGATAAGCACCATTTTGACAAACCACATCAGCAACTTCATCTCTGTTTCTCTCCCTCCAATTTGCTCTCCCTTATCCAAGTGGATTTCGGGGGATAACCGACTTTATACGGGTTGAATCCATGTATACTTTGCATCGTTGTGCTCGTATAGATATCATTCGTTCAACGTATATCCTGTTAGCCAGTATTGACGGAAATCTAGGGATTATATCCAAAACAGACACAAAAAACCTCCAGTCGCCGCTGAGTAGCAACAACTGGAGGTATATCTATCTATTATTCAAATATCATTTTATTCGTAGATTGGCAGAACCTGATTCGTCTGCTCACGGTTACGACCTACAGAGAAGATCGCGATCGGAATACCTGTCAGTTCAGACACACGTTTTACGTAGTTCTGTGTGTTCACCGGCAGATCTTCCAGCTTCTTCGCTCCAGTAATGTCCTCACTCCAACCTGGCATTTCTTCGTATACTGCTTCACATTCAGCCAGCATTTTGAGGCTAGCCGGGTAGTGTGTGATAACCTCGCCACGGAATTTATAACCTGTGCAGATTTTTACGGCATCCAGACCTGTCATAACGTCCAACGAGTTCAAGGACAGCCCTGTAATGCCGCTTACACGACGAGCATGACGAACAACCACACTGTCAAACCAGCCCACACGACGCGGACGTCCAGTTACCGTTCCGTACTCATGACCTGTCTCACGGATCTGGTCGCCAATCGCATCATGCAATTCTGTTGGGAATGGGCCGTCACCTACACGAGTTGTGTATGCTTTCGCTACGCCAATAACTTGCTGAATGCGTGCTGGACCAACACCCGAACCGATACATACGCCGCCTGCAGACGGATTGGAAGAAGTCACATATGGATACGTACCTTGGTCAAGGTCCAGCATCACACCTTGTGCGCCTTCAAACAGTACTTTTTTATTCTCATCAATGGAATCATTCAGCACAACCGATGTATCCTTCACATAAGGACGAAGAATTTCTGCATAACCGAGGTAATCTTTCAGAATCTCTTCCACATCCACTGGAGTACCATTGTATACTTGCTCGATAACACGATTTTTCTCTTTAACCAGATGACGCAATTTCAATTCGAAATCTTCTGCATCCAGCAGATCCACCATACGGATACCAATTCGGGCAGATTTGTCCATGTAACAAGGGCCAATTCCTTTACCGGTTGTACCAATTTTGTTCGGGCCTTTGCTCTCTTCCTCCAGTGCATCCAGAACCATGTGATACGGCAGGATGATATGTGCACGCTCACTGATGGACAGGTTTTTCGTTGTAAAACCGTTATCATGAATATAATTAATTTCTTCGATAAGTGCCTTCGGGTTGATAACCATACCGTTACCGATCACACAAGCTTTGTCTGTGTAAAAGATACCCGATGGAATCATCGTCAATTTATACTTTTTGTTGTCGATCAGAATTGTATGGCCAGCATTGTTACCTCCTTGGTAACGAGCCACCACATCAGCGCTTTCCGCCAAATAATCCGTAATTTTACCTTTACCTTCGTCTCCCCATTGCGTTCCCACTACAACTACCGTTGACATAGTTAACATACCTCCGTGGGTGCCTTGCGCACCTTTGTATTGGTCTGTCCGTCCTCTATCCCGGCAGGCATGTTACGCAATAAACCGACTGAGAAGCGTGCTAACGGACAGTAAAAATGTCCTTCCGTTACATTCAAGGGAAGGTTTGCGCTGCTTTAACGCAGCAATATTAGTGTACCAGTCCCCTTTTTCAAAGTCAAATGAAATGGCGAACAATTATATATGGCACATGCTTAATGTTCGGAATTATGACCGAATTCCACAGTAAAAAACCGGTGACCCAGTCTTGTTTACCTTGACTGCATTCTCACCGGTACTTTTACATTTGCAATTGATTGACGCTATATATGGTATAAATCCTAATATTCAACCATGCATTCTCCGATTACTGGTTGTACGGATAGCCTGTGCACCCCTGTTCAGAGCATTCGCAGTCTATCCGCTACATCGCGAAGGCATCATTATGCGCCCTCTCGTAATTGACGAATTTATTAAAGTTTTTCAAAAAGACTAACTCTACCGTACCTACGGGACCATTACGCTGTTTGGCAATAATGATCTCGATAATATTTTTCTTCTCGGTTTCCTGGTTATAGTAGTCATCCCGGTACAGGAAGGCTACGATATCAGCATCTTGCTCGATCGAACCCGATTCCCGCAAGTCACTCATCATCGGACGTTTATCCTGACGTTGCTCTACACCCCGGCTAAGCTGAGACAAGGCGATAACCGGAACTTCCAGTTCCCGGCCAATCTGTTTCAGTGTACGTGAAATCTCGGATACCTCTTGTTGACGGTTCTCTCCGGCTTTGCCACGTCCACTGATCAATTGAAGGTAGTCGATCAGAATCATACCGAGACCCTTCTCTTTTTTCAGACGACGGCATTTCGCACGGATATCGGCTACCGTGATGCCTGGCGTATCATCAATGAAGATATTCGCTTCGTTCAAAGCAGCGATACCCATGGTCAGCTTCTGCCAGTCTTCATCGCCTTTGAATTCTCCTGTACGAAGAACTCCCGCATCCAGATTGGCCTCGGCGCAGATCATCCGTTGTACGAGCTGTGCCGCGGACATCTCCAGACTGAAGATGGCTACCGTTTCTTGTGCCCGAATACCTACATTCTGCGCGATATTCAAGGCAAAGGCTGTCTTACCTACGGATGGACGCGCCGCTACAATGATCAAGTCACTGCGCTGAAATCCAGCGGTCATCTTGTCCAAATCGATGAAGCCGGAAGGAATCCCGGTTGTCGTTCCCCGGTTTTGATGCAACGTTTCGACCTTGTCGAATACTTCCATGAGAACATCCTGGATCGCAATAAAACCACTGCTGGAGCGTCTATTGGAAATCTCCAAGATACGGCGCTCCGCTTCGCCGAGCATACCTGCGACATCTTCGCCGCCTGTGTATCCTTCACTTACGATCTGCGTAGCTGTGCGAATCAGACGACGAAGCATCGATTTCTCTTCGATAATCTGCGCATAATAATCCACGTTGGCCGCTGTTGGCACACCGTGAGCAAGCTTGGCAAGGTAGCTGACACCACCGATGTCCTCCAGCTCGCCTTTATCCTTCAGACGCGAAGTCAGCGTGACAAGGTCAATCGGTTGATTTTCCTCACCCAGCTGAATCATTGCTTCATAAATCAATTGATGGGGCTTATCGTAGAAATCCTCGGTTTGCACCCGTTCCATCGCTGTAATCAGAGCTTCGCCCTGCAACAGGATTGCACCCAGCACTGCCTGTTCGGCTTCCAGGTTCTGCGGGGGAATCCGGTCGAATAGCATTTCGCCGCCCATCTTACTCCTCCGTTACCTGTACCTTCAAGGTTGCCTTCACTTCAGGGTGAACCTTGACGATCACTTGTGTTACACCAAGCGTACGAATCGGATCATTCAGCTCGATTTTACGCTTGTCTATTTTCAGACCTTTTTTGGCCAAAGCTTCCGCGATTTGTTTACTTGTAATGGCACCAAATAGACGGCCGCCTTCACCTGCTTTTGCCTTGAGTTCCGTCACTTCTGCTTCCAGCTTTTTCGCAAGTACTTCAGCTTCGGCTTTCTCTTCCTGCTTGAGTCTTTCTTCAGCCGCCTTCTGATTATCCAGTGTTTTCATGTTGCCTTCTGTTGCCAGTCGTACAATTCCCCGTGGCAACAGGAAGTTCTGTGCGTACCCTTCCGATACTTCCTTCACTTGCCCTTTCTTGCCTTGACCCTTCATATCTTTTATAAAAATGACTTTCATTCGAATAACCCCTCTTCCTTTTCGATTTCAGCCAGGACGTTCATCAGCCGTTTCTCCGCTGCTCCCAGCGTTCCTTCAAGCTGCACCGCAGCATTCGTTAAGTGGCCACCGCCACCTAATCGTTCCATAACAACCTGCACATTCATGCGCCCCAGTGATCTCGCACTGATGCCAATCAGTCCATCCGGACGCTCACTGATCACAAATGAGGCGACCACATCGGTCATGTTCAACAATGTGTCCGCCACCTGGGCGATCATCATTTGTGAAATCTTATTGCCCGGACCCGTAACTGCCAGCGCAATGTTCCCGTATACCATTTTAGCATGCTTTATGATTTCTGCCTTAGCAATATATTCTGACAAATCCTCTTTCATCAGCTTCTGGACCATAATGGTATCTGCGCCACTGCGACGAAGGAAGCCTGCAGCTTCAAATGTTCTCGAACCCGTATGCAGCGCAAAATGCTTCGTATCCAGCGTGATGCCCGCGAGAAGCGCCGTTGCTTCAAGTGGAGTAAATTGTACCTTTTCATGAATATATTGCAGAAGCTCCGTGACAAGCTCAGCGGCAGATGAAGCATAAGGTTCCAGATAGATTAGTACCGCATCATTAATAAATTCCTCACCCCGGCGATGATGATCCACTACCACTACACGGGTTGCAGATTGCACCAGTCTAGGTTCCATCGTCATCGAAGCCTTATGGGTATCCACAACGACTAGCAGTGTATGCTCTGTCATCAACTGTGTGGCTTGCTCGGGCGAGATCAAAGCTTTGGACAATTTCTCGTCCTTGTTCACCTGCTCCATCAGCCGTTCAATAGAAGGATTCACCCCGTCCAGCACAATACGAGCCTCAACGTTGTACAGACTCGCCGCCTTCCACACCCCAATCGATGCACCGATGGCATCCATATCCGGCATTTTGTGACCCATGACAATCACCCGGTCACTTTCCTGCATCAAATCTCGCAGTGCATGAGCAATAACCCGTGCTCTGACGCGTGTGCGTTTCTCCACCGCATTGGACTTTCCACCGTAAAACGATAAACGTTGGCCCGACTTCACAGCCGCTTGATCCCCGCCTCGTCCAAGCGCCATATCCAGACTTGATTGTGCCAGTTCACCCATCTCGCTGATGCTGTCTGAACCCGATGCAAGTCCGACGCTAAGCGTCATCGGTACTTTCAGATCGGCTGTCATCTCCCGAACTTCATCCAGAATAACAAACCGGCTCTGTTCAAGCTCCTGCAGAGACTTATGATTTAGCATCATCAAGTAACGATCTGAAGAAAGGCGACGGAGATACACGCCATATTGCTTCGCCCAGGCTGTAATCTCACTGGCGACTCGCGCGATGAGCGCTGTACGTTGCTGGTCATCCATGCCTTGAGCAGCCTCATCCAGATTGTCCAGAACAAGAATGCCCAGGGCAATGCGTTCATTCTCATATTTATCCCGCAGTACAGCTAACTCGGTGATCTCGTAGACATATACGTACCGCTCCTGCGGATTGTGAATTACACCGTAATACCGATCATCCAACTGGAATTCATCATGGAATTCCTTGGGTGAAGGTTCTTTCGATCCATCCTTATCCTTCTTCTCCTTCGGTTGGGGGAGATGTGGGAACAGGTTAAGCAGTGAACTGCCAACGACCGTCTTCTCATGGAACATCTCTGCAACGAAGCGGTTATGCCACTCTATC
Organism: Paenibacillus sp. 4624; assembly: GCF_050435065.1. NCBI lineage: Bacteria > Bacillati > Bacillota > Bacilli > Caryophanales > Paenibacillaceae > Paenibacillus > Paenibacillus sp. 4624. The sequence continues at coordinate 50,054 of NZ_JBNDJR010000019.1, read as the reverse complement.
GTACGATCCTCGCTGTACAGCACAATTCCGAAGGGAAGCATGCTGACCGCCTCACCCTCCATACGTTTAATACGAATGGTAAGGCCATTAATATAGTCATTAAGCTCCCGGCGGAATGCCAGTTCTGCCTTGATCATGACGATTCCCAGCGCCGAAGCCAGTATCAGACTAATCAAACCAAGCGTCCAGTTATAGATAGTAACCAACATCACTAGCAGCAACAGCAGTATGAACGCCCATACGGTATAATAGCCGTGCCAGCGTTTCTTTAGAAATTTAGGCATGACTCATCACCCTATCGTTTTGATTTCGATATTGCCTCACGGATCGGGAACGCCAGATCAATAATTCCGACAATCCGAAGCGGACCAATGAAGAACACTGCCGCTCCCAATAAAAATGGAATAATCGGGTTCCATCTTTTTGTATGCGAGAGGAAAAAGAAGAAACCGATGGCTTGAATCATGAAACCAAGATTAATTAATGGTGACAAGTTCATCGCAATCATCTTCCAATATGATCCGTCATTTTGTCTGGATACTACCTCAATAATCAATGCGAGGAAATAATACCAGATCAATGCACGTGGCATACGCCATTCTCGTGCAGGTGGAAGTTTGGATACGTTCAAGCCCATAACACTCAGAATTGGACGAGCAATGATATGTGTGATGAATGCCATGACCATCGACGTAACGACCAGTGCAAAAGGAATCATTAACTGTGTTTGTTTAGCGATATCTTCGGTCATTTCAGGCGTCCAAACGAAGCCATTGATCATCTGATTCGAAGAATTCGTGAGTGGTTCGATCGTTAGCTGTACCACATCTCTGATATAACTGGACAGATCAAATTGGAAAATGAGACTGCCCACCAAAAGTAACAACAGATATTCTGCCAGCATCGTTCCGGCACCTGTCATTAAAGCAAACAACGCCGATTTTTGTTTTTTATACGCGTGCCCCATAGCGATTGCTGGCAAAATTAAGATCACCATGAATAACAGATAAATCGGATGGACCATCGCCAAAATAATAGCAACCGGTGCGAGATGCAAAATAAAGGATTTTACAGATAATGAGGCATACAAAATAACTCCCGGAATCATCATAAAAAATATAGAGAGCACCGATAAAGGAGTTAGTAGCGAAAGCAGTAAAAGTAAAAGCACTGCACTCCAGACAGCTGATTTAAAGCTAAATTTCAACAAATTCACCTCTTACGCATATGATCTTCTAGTGCGGAAATATCCTGGTACCAGTCTTCCAGCTGGTGACCTTCCTGTTTATGCTTTTTCAACTTCTCCACAAGCAGAGCATCGAGATCCTTAAACGGAATACCGAGCCGACGGCCCAATATGTAACTGCTCATCATTAAACTGGCAAGACTATCTCCGATTCGAATCGTGCTGCCTTCCCACAATGCTTTAAATAATCGGGATACCTGATCAAGTACTTCGGTTTTCAGCCATTCAATCACTTTAGCCCGCTTGGCTACATCCAGTTCTTTAGGCATTTGGCGAAAGTCACTCTCCCCCGAAAAAGCTTTATTCTCGATTATAGCATAAAAAAGGGGCCTGCAAAATTAACCCCAAAAACGAAGAAAGTCTCCGAAACCCCATGTCAGGTGTGATCCCGAGCCCCGTATGTCTTATTCATATATATTCGTAATAATCACTGTGATTATGCCTGTCAGCATCATTATTCCAAAAAGAATTCAACTATTTAGCCTTCATGGACTCCTTGGCAACAATTCCTTCGCAGTATTCAATGATCTGACTGCGTCTTACAATCCCGATAAAGCGTTCCATATCATCTACGACTGGGACAAAATTCTGCACCTTGGCTAGGTTAATTAAATCCTCCATATTGGCATCGATGGATACCGGCTTGATATCGAGTCTTAGCGGAACGTCCTTAAGAAGAAATTTTGAAGCGTTTTCAAATGATATCTTCCCCTCCGCATTTTTCATATACCACAACAAATCGCCTTCCGTAACCGTACCAATATATTTACCTTCCTTATTCAAAATAGGCACTGCTGTAAACCGATGATATTCCATCCGTTCCAGCGTTTGCCGCAGTGTAGAGTCCGACGTCACACATGTAACCTCTTGTTTGGGTAGCAAAAAAAATGCGATGTTCATACCCTCATGTATCCTCCTTGTGTATTTCTCGTTCAACTAGATCGCTCAACTTATATTATACGTTATAGAACGAAGGATGTTCCAAAAGGTTGAAAATCTTACACGATGAAAAGCCTCACACAATGAAAAAACAGCAGCCCGCTCATTAACGTACTGCTGATTGTTGTGTAAGACAAACCATCTGTATGGAGTTAACTATTCAATCTTCTGCCGGTCAGGGATCATGACTTCACCGGCTGGGGTCGATTGATCCATCCAGTTTTTAATCAGCTCTTTGGCATATTGAACATCTTTTTCATCGGCACGGCCATAATAAATGCCGTTTTTGCGCATACCTTCGCTCAAAATCGTAAAGCTGGAAACCTGTGGTTTCTCCTGTGTCAGCACCTGTTTCGCCAAATCAATAATAAAGTTTGGCTGCATGTCGGTCTGAAAATTATCGCCCATGATCTGAAATAGCTCAGGGATTTTCGCGATTTGATTCAGATTCAACATCTTGTTTGCAAATGCATTCAGGAAGATTTGTTGCCGATTCGTGCGGTTAAAGTCACTGTCTTCCCGATATCTCACGTAATAGAGTGCTTCCTGCCCGTCGTAAATCGGTTTACCGCCCTTAATCGTGAACTGCTCATGATTTGGATCTTTGTTCACAATGTCCTTATCAATTGGCAGTGATATACCCCCGAGGGCATCAACCACCTTTTTGATCCCCTGAAAGTTAATCGTTGCGTAATAACCTACGTCAGCATCGAGAAACTTTTCCACCGTATTGATGGACATATTCTCCCCGCCGAAAGCGTAAGCATGCGCAATTTTGTCATAATCATCCGTTCCGTCTTTGTCCGCATCTTTTCCCACGATCTGCACATATGTGTCACGCGGAATAGATACCAGCAACACTCGAGATTCCTTCGGACGAACAACAGCATAGATGACTGCATCCGAACGTCCACGTGACTTCTCGTAATCTCGTTTATCGGAGCCCAAGAGCAACACAGAGAATGGTTCTTTTCGATATACCGTCGGATCTGGCGTTTTATTGCCTTCCTGCGGCACGTAAGAATGCGTTAGCTGCGCTTCTACCGTATCTGCCAGAAACAGGTCAAAAGCGGCCACAGCCAACTGCTGACGGAAAATATAACCGCCAATGAGCAGAACGACGAGGGATATAAGTGTTATATAGAGGCCTTTGCGACTTTTTTTCTTCTTTTCTTTAGTTCTGCTTTTCATCTGTCGATTCCTTCTTCACTCTCAAAATTGAAATTCATTACTACCCATTAAACGTCAGCAACGTCTGATGACACGCAGTTCTCCAAACTTTTATTTCTCTTTGAGCCGGAGTACCGCTGATGCTCGTTCATGCTCGTTCTATTGTAATCATTCCTGCATCATGAAAAGTTACAATCGGGTTAAATTGAAAAGAACAGCGACCCCTTTTTCGGTTACAAAAGGTTCACTGTTCTCCCGTTCTCCTCATTTTACTTTCTAAATATTATATGGATCCCAGCGATCCATCTGGTTTCTGCTTCTGTTTCTCTTTTTGACGAAGACGTCCCGTTATAAGAGCCACGATCAAGGTTAACACGCTAAAAATAACTGCTGACCAGAAAAGTCCGTTGTACCCTTGGCCTGTCGTTTGATGTACAGCCTGAAGCAACGTTTCCCGTATATTAGCATCCGGAATTTTGGATAACCCCGCCATGAGACTGGAGACGTCATTACCTGATGCTCCACCAGAAGCATATTGCTCCAGCGCAGCTGGTGGTACTTCAATTCCTCGATCTGCCAGACCTGACTGGATGTTCGAACCCAGGTTAGAAAAAGAACGTGCCAGGAATCCGGCGAAGATCGTCGGTGCAATAGCCATCGCCATTTGGCGGAACAAAGAGCTGGTTGCTACCGCAATACCTTTATTGTTCTCACCTGCCTGTTCGGTCACCAGAACGTTAACTGGCGCACCCAGCATCATACCAAAACCAATGCCGACAAGGGTACTCGCGATAACAAACTGCCAGATATGCTCTACCCACAGCGGGAATAATAGGAAACCAATCGCAGAGAGCAAGCCAGCTACCGACAATGTCCAGATTGGTCCTTTGCGGTCAACGAGGTACCCTCCTCCTCCTGCTCCAATCCCAGAAGCCAGAGCGAGCGGTGTAAACCAGTAACCCGAAGCCGTGCTTGATACGCCTAGATATTGCTCTACAAAGCCAGGAATGAAGATAACGGAGGCCAGAATGGCTCCTGAGAAAAAGGCAATGAGCAGCGTCCAGCGGAAGGACGCGATGCCAAGCAGTTTTGTGGAAACGACCGGTTCACGGTCTGATCCTTCCAACCTTTTTTCCATAAAATAAAAGATCACCAGCACAGCTACACCCACTAAAAAGAAGCTATAAAACATCGGTGAGGCCAAGCTTTGAAGCATGTTCACACCGTCGAGATTGCTGAAGCTGTACATCAGACTCAGTACGCCTAATGTTAAGACCGCTATGCCGCTCCAATCGACAGCCGCTCGGCTTAACTCCTGTTCTTCCTGGATATAACGAATTCCGGCAATGAACAGCAGGATTGCAATCGGTACGTTGATGAGAAATAACCAATGCCAGTTCCCCGTAATATCAAGGATGAATGCGCCGATGTTAGGACCAAGAATAGCTGCAATGCCGTTCATACCTCCCAGAAGCCCCAGAGCTGTACCCTGCCGCTGAGCAGGAAATTTGCTAAGCACATAAGAGCTCGCAATGATAAATATCCCGCCTCCACCAAGCGCCTGAATCACCCGGGCAATCAGGAAAAAGGTAAACGAAGTACTTAATGCAACCAGAAACGATCCGATTCCGAATAAAGCAACCTCAATGAGAAACAGTTTTTTGCGTCCAAATCGATCTGACAGCTTGCCCGCAATCGGTACACTGATCGCAAGCCCAAGCGTGTATAAAGTAATCGTCCAAGCACCCCATGTTGGCGAAACACCAAACGAGGCATTTAATGTGGTCAGCGACGATGTAATTATTCCGTTATCCAGTGCGGCCATAAATACACCCACGGCAAAGAGAATCAATGGCCATTTCATTTCTTTTTGCATCCTGGATTCCTCCTTCATCTGATCTTGTACATTCTCGTACAGCTCTTCATACGATCTATATAAACGTGAATGAATAAGAATGACTCACTGGTCATTTTAAAATAAAGCGAGCCTATATGTCAATTGATGAATATTGATTGGGCCAAACCATGCGAACATCTGCATTTCCATTTCCATGATGTATTTCTCTATCTCACGATTCAAAAAAGAGGTTGTTCCCTAATCCCTCATGGGGAATCAGAGAACAACCTTAGCTTTTGTTACTGCATCAAATGACGGTTCAGGAACTTCTCCATAGCGCGGTAGAGATCCAGTTGATTCTCCACATTGGCGAAGCCGTGCCCTTCATTCATTTTCAACATATAAGGCACATCGACTCCACGTTTGCGCAGTGCTTCTACGATTTGATCAGACTCTGCCTGTTTGACACGCGGATCATTGGCCCCCTGAACAACAAGTAGCGGTGCTTTCATCTGATCGACATGGAAGAGCGGTGAGATCGCGGTAAGCAACTCTTTGTCCTTCACAGGATCACCAACGCGCTCATAAAACAGGTTGCGCCCTGATTCCCAATATGGAGGTAACGAGTTAAGCAACGTAAAGATGTTGGATGGACCTACATAGCTAACCCCAGCAGCATATACGTCCGGTGTGAAGGCCAGGCCAGCGAGCGCCGCATAACCCCCATAAGATCCACCATAGATAGCAACTCGCTTCGGATCAACTGTACCTTCTTTTACCAGCCAGTTCACACCATCGGTGAGATCATCCTGCATGGCTTTACCCCACTGCTTGTTGCCTGCCTCTAGAAACTTCTTACCATAACCTGTTGATCCACGGAAGTTCACTTGGAGGACTGCATATCCGCGGCTTGCCAAGAACTGAACATCCGGACTATATCCCCATGAATCACGAGCCCAAGGTCCACCATGCGGAAGAACAACCAACGGAAGATTAGATGATGTCTCGCCCTTTGGCAGCGTTAGATATCCATGAATGTCCAGACCATCCCGAGACTTGAACGTAATTGGTTTCATATCTGCCATTTTGGTCTCATCAATCCATGGAGCCGTATCCGCCAGTTTATCCAGCTTACCTGTTTTGGAATCATAGAAATAATACGTGCCCATCGATTTGTCACTGTAAGATATAAAGAGTACCTGCCCATCGTCACTTGTACTTATAATACTAACCTCTTTGCCAGGTACCTTGGCTTTGATATCCTGCATGAGTGTCTTGAAGCCATTGTCAAAATACTCATAGTTTACCTTGTCTGTCTCATAGACTGCTGCAAGGATCTTTCCTTTTTCTTTGGAAGGAATAACATTGCTGACATCGACATCTTTGTTTTCAAAAAGAGTTTTGGTTACCTTCTTCGTTGCTGGGCTATATTCCACAATAGCCATTTTGTCTTGCTCCAGATTGGATACCGCATACATGTTCTTGTTGTCGCTTGTGAACATGACAGGAACGAACGTATCTCCCAGATCTGTGGTGAGCAACGGCTGGAACGGCTGATTTTCTGCATCACGGTACAATAAGGAAGACACATTGCCATCACTGGATATGGCCACACGAATTTTTCCCTCATGGTCTGTCATCCAGCCAGTAATGTTACCTGGGTTTTCCGCAGCAATAACTGCCTCTCCGGTCTTGATATTGATACGGTATACATCAAAAATTCTCGGGTCACGCTTGTTCATGCTCACCAAAATTTCATCTGGAATATTCTCCAAAGGATCGACAAGCATAGCTCTTGTGTTTGGATAAGGTGTCAGATCTTTGCTATTTTTGCCATCAATATCAGTAACATATAAGTGATAGTTCTCGTCTCCGGCTGCATCTTTTGCATACAGCAGTTTGTCATTCGTTGCCCAGGCAAAACTAGCAATACTGCGATCTGTTTCACTTGTAATACGTACAGGTTTATCTTGACCATTTGCCGTAACCACGATGTTCATTCGATTGTTCCACGGTTCCATGTAAGCCAGATGTTTGCCATCCGGGGACATTTGGAAAGCTGCCTGAGCAGGCTGTTTGAAGAAGTCTTCGAGCGGTGTGACCCCTGCTTTTTTCACATCAAGCCCTAAGGCAAGGTACAATGCTCTCGCAAATTCCCCATGCGTTACTGCTTGTTTTGCATGAAATGCACTACCTTCAATAATGAAATGTTGTTTAACTCGGACAGCGTCATTCACATGTACAGCCGGGATTTGGTCAGCATCACTGTAAACCACCTGGATTCCGTTATCCTTCAATTCGAATGCTCGTGTGAACAGAGAGGCCATCTGAGCGCGTGTGAGCGGGGCATCTGGCGCATACCCTCTGGTATTACCTTGAATGAGATCACCTTGTTTCAGCGCATAAATGGCCGGCGCTGCTACATGATCTGACAGAACATCTGCAAAGCCTGTAAGGGTTGCCGGAGCATCCAGTTCAAGCACACGCTGTAGAATAATCGCAGCTTCAGCACGTGTTATAGGTGTTGCTGTTTCTTTCATTCCATCTGTGGTGCCATCTATGTATCCCAGTTGTTGCAGTGTCTGTGTCGCCTTGGAAACGATAGATTCCGAGACAGCCGCCGTAGGTTTGACTGCTTCGGCTGCCTGTACGGCAGGCTGAATCAAGGCAATCGACATGGCCATAGACAGCGTGAGTGCATACACTTTTTTGCTAATCGGGTTCAAATGTTTTCCTCCTTATAAGTGAATTACAGGATAATATGGATCTATACATATCCTATTTTACTATGATTATCCATATAGTAACAGCGGCAACTCTCCTTGACACGGGTGGTACGTTTAATTTACTTTTGTGTTCGAAAATCCATAATTCAACAGCTTACGGGTTTCAATAAACCGCCCTTCCCTCGTATCTGATCCAAATACAACCGAAATTAGACGCTTGCCATCCCGTTCTGCTGTTCCGACGAAATGATAACCCGTATCCTCATCATATCCAGTCTTTAACCCATCATTTCCTTCATAAGCATATGGACCGCCGATTGAAGATAACATCCAGTTTGTATTGCTCATATAGATCCCCTTTTGGTGCAAGGAGACTTGCATCTGATTGGATACTTTAAGAATCTCGGGATGATGGTCAAGCAAATATCGAGCAAGCTTGCAGGCATCCATCGCAGTCATTAACGTTTGACCCTCGATATTCTGTGGACGGTAAGGACCAAGCATAGTCTCGCCTAGACCTGTGGAGTTCGTGAAGTGAGTATCTCCTGACAAACCAATCTCAGCAGCCTTCTGATTCATCCGTTGTACAAATTGATGCTCTGAACCGCTGATATGCTCAGCTAAAGCAATGGTAGCATCATTGGCAGAGTATACCGCCACCACTTGGAATAGTTCCTGAACAGTGAATCGATCCCCCTGCTTGAGTGCAAGCTGATTGCCACCAACAGAACTGGCATAACGGCTGACATTAACAGGATCATCCCAACGAATATCTCCTCTCATTGCAGCCTCCATCACAAGTAACTCCGTCATTAACTTGCTGACACCTGCGGGAGCAATCTCTTCAGAGCCATTGTAATCCATCAGCACCTTTTCCGAATTCATATCCATCAAAACAGCTGATTCTGCTTTAATGCCTGGTTTACCAACCAGCATGTCCGGTTTTACTCCCAAATATATAATAACTAGTAAAGTGAACAGCATCCCTGCACGTTTCCACCATATTTTCATCGATTCATCACCTCTTACTTATATAGACGTAGCAAAGAGGAATTTTGTCTGCACTTTTTTGAGAAAAAATTAAATTTTTTTTATTTTTTGGTTACAAAAAAAACATGGATTCCTTCCACCCCATGCCAGAGTGTCGGAATCCATGTTTAGTTTATTCATAATTACTGAGCAACAACCGGTTTATCTGCATTTACTGCCAGATCGCTCAAGTATACGCCAGTTCCATCACCAATCGCATAGTTCATTACACGTTTGTTAACTGGGGATACCACAGCACGATACAACGTTGGGAATACTGGAACTTCATCTACCATGTATTGTTGCCACTCATTGTAGATCTCTTTACGTTTCTCTACGTCAAATGCTTCAGCAGAGATACCACGTGCCAGCAATTTGTCGTTCTCTTCACTGGAGAAACGAGGGAAGTTATAGAGTGCATCACGTCCATACAGACCTGATGGGTCAACGTCGATACCAACGCCCCAAGCCGCTTGATACACATCGACATTTGGATCATCTTTACCTGTGTTACCTACACGGTCGTAGAAGTTGTTAAACTCGATCATTTCCAAGTTTACTTTCAGACCGATTGCTGCCCAAGATTGAACATAGTAACGTGCGAGTGGCTCAGCTGTGTCGCCACCTGTCATAGAAATAAAATTGATTTCAAGTGGTGAACCATCTGGCTTCGTACGGAATTCTCCGTCCATTTTATAGCCAGCTTCGTCAAGCAATTTCTTTGCAGCTTCCGGATCATATTTCACACCTGGATTGTTGGAATCATGGAATTCAGGGTGAGAAGGCGGAATCAGCGTTGTTGCATTCCAGCGAAGACCATTGTAGAAACGTTTACCTACTTGGTCATTATCTACAGCCATCCACATCGCTTTACGCAGGTTTTTATCACCCATTTTTGCGTCAGGATTGGATTTAACTTTATTGTTTTCAGCATCCCACGTTCCAAGTTTGAAACCGATATACGTATACGCACGGTCGATTGCACCCAGGAATTCAACGTTGGATAGATTAGCATTATCTTTATACTGATCTGTCGGGAAGGAGTCTACCAGATCTACACCGCCAGATTTCAGCTCTTGAACAACCGTTGTCGGGTTGATTACTTTCAATGTTACTTTGTCCAGTTTCGGAGCTCCACGCCAGTAGTCATCGTTTTTAACAAACGTTACAGACTCACCTGGTGTGATCGTTTCTACTTTAAACGGACCAAAACCAATTGGCTTCTCACGTACTTCTTTGGAAGAAGACATTTTCGCAATATCCATACCACCAAAGATATGTTTGGCTAATGGATATGTCCACACGCCGCCTGTCAAAAGGGATGGCGTTGCTTCTTTATACGTAATGCTGATTTTTTTGTCACTCAGCACTTTAATACCAGAGATTGTTTTTGCTTTTCCAGCATGATATTCATCCATACCTACAACACTCGTGAAATTGGAATCATACCGCGGGCCATCATAGCCTTTGCCACCGATGACTTCATAAGCAAACTGCAAATCTTCAGCCGTTACTGGCTTGCCATCATGCCAGTTTACATTGTCACGAATCGTGAGTGTAAACGTTTTGCCATCTTCCGATGTTTCATATGTTGCAGCACCATCATTGGTGTAGACATAGTCTTTATCCCAAGTCAGCAAACCTTCGTCAAACCATTGCAAAACTTGCGCATCTGGATTACCGGAATAGAAGTTAAAGTTTAATGTACCTTCAAAAGCAGTATCGGATACGAGACCAAAGGTAAGTGATCCACCTTCGATGGCTGTACCTTCATTCTTTTTGACATTGCTGAAATCCTCAATGGAGTAAACCCCTTCTTCTTTCGCAGGTTTCTCCTCCGTTTTTCCTTCTTCTGTTTTGGCTCCTGGTGCAGGAGTTGCTGCTTCTTTCTCGGAGCACGCCGCAAGCGCCAATACAAAGACCAGCATCATCGTGAAAAATAGTCCTCGTGAAAATAATCCCTTTTTCATGAACCTTTCCTCCCTTTTTTTAACCTCTTCTTTGTCTTGCATCCGTCGCACGTTTTAAGGCCTGTCCGACATTATTTATACTCAACATCAATACCAGAATCAGCAGTGATGCAGGTAGCCATATCCACCATCTGTATTCCAAAGTTTGCGGATTACGTGCATAACTTACGAGTGTTCCAAGACTCGGTGTGCTTTCCGGGAAACCAAACCCTAGGAAAGACAACCCGGATTCAAGACCAATATTAGCAGCCAGGTTCAATGTCATCGTAACAATGATAATTGAGCTCAGGTTGGGAAGAAGCTGCGATACAATAATTTTAAAGTGAGAAGATCCAAGTGTTTTGGAAGCTTTAATGTATTCAAGTTCACCTTCCTGTAGCGCCTTGGATCGAATCAACCTGGCAATTCCCATCCATAGGAAGGCGGTCATAATGAGAGAGAATGAAACGATATTATATTTCGGTACAGCCGTTACAAAGGCGATAACCATCATCAGGAATGGTAAGATCATGAAAAAGTCCACTACACGCATGAACATATTATCAATCATTCCGCCGAAGTATCCCGAAAGCACACCAACCAGAATGCCAATAAATCCAGTCATTAAGGTTACCAGAATACCGATGGTTAGCGAGTTTCTTGTCCCTATAACAAGCTGACCAAATACATCTCGGCCACCATAGTCCGTTCCCAGCCAGTATTGTGCGGATGGCGGCTCATACAGAGCAAACAAATCAACTTTAACAATATCGTCCTGATTCAGGATCATGGAAGTTCCATATACAAGCAGGATGACAAGCCCCAGGAATATGAGCGAAACGAGGGCTACTTTGTCCCTGACCAACTCTCGCCACACAATGCTTAAGCCGGAAGGGCTTTTATCAACCTTCTGTGAAGTTACAATAACATCATTGGTCTTGCTCATCTGTTTTCACCCCGAAATCTTCAAGTTCTTACTTAATGCGAATACGCGGATCGACCAATCCCAGAATAATATCAGACAGCAGTGAGCCGAGAATCGTAGCAATCCCATATAATAATACGAGTGCTGTGACTACACTGAAATCCCGTAATGAGATGGAATTCAGGAACAACTGTCCCATACCCGGGTAGCTGAATATACTTTCAATGAAGATGGTCCCGCCAATTAGCCCCGTAATCTCATACCCGAAAAATGCAGCAATCGGCAACAGGGAGTTCCGCAAAATATGTCTGTTGTAGATTCGGGATTCCGAAGCACCTTTGGCTCTCGCCGTAAGTACAAATTCTTTATGTTTGATATCAATAATCTCGCTGCGTAAATACTGTACCGTAGATACAGTGGAGATTAAAGCCATTGATAATGCTGGAAGAAGCAAATGGTGAATCTTGCTTATAACATATTCGAATGTCCCTGGTGTAAGCCCCGGTGCAACACTTCCCCCGGTTGGAAACCAACCAAAACGGAAACCGAAAATCCAGACCATGACTAGAGCAAAAATGAAAAGTGGTGCTGCAAAACCCAGGTACGTATATCCTGTAATTAAACGGTCAGACCAGGTGTCGTTATAACGACCGCTGATGATACCGAGTGGGATAGCAATAAGATATGTGAGAACCAGTGTTGCCAAAGCAAGCCAGAATGTATTGGCAATCCGTTGACCAATAAGGTCTGTTACTGGCATTTTGAAACGGAAGGATTGTCCAAAATCACCCATAGCAGCATGTCTGATCCAGTCCCAATACTGTATATACCATGGATTGTTCAACCCTAGACGTTCACGCTGTTCTTCCAGCGCTTTGGGATCAATACTTGGATCAAGCAATCCTGTCAACGCGTCGCCTGGCATGGCTTTGGCCATCAGGAAGACCAGAATACTAAGCAAAATTATTTGAGGAATCATAATGAATATTCGGCGTACAATAGTTTTCCACATATGGCTTTCAACCTTTCTGAGGTAAAGCTACCCGGTGAGTATCGGAAATGGATTGGAGCGAATAAGCAAGCCCTTCCTCATCGAAGAAATTGCGGTATGAATTTTCATACTCGGATTTGATCTGCTGTCGGAAAGCTATCATTTCCTCACGTTTGGTTGGGTCCATATCCGGAATCGCTGCAATAAGACGCTTGGTATAGATATGCTGGGGATTTTCAAAAATATCATCTGTTGTCCCTTGTTCCACATATCGACCTTTATACATAATTCCGATCTGGTCGCACATATGACGAATAATGCCCAGATCGTGGCTGATAAACAAATACGTCAGATTCAGTTCTTTCTGGATCTCCTGCATGAAGTTGAGCACCTGGGCTTGTACGGATACATCCAGTGCAGATACGGGTTCATCAGCGATAATCAGTTTGGGCTTGAGTGCAATGGCACGGGCGATTCCAATCCGTTGGCGCTGTCCCCCTGAGAATTCATGCGGATACTTGTAGATAGACTCGGGACTTAGCCCGACCTTCTCTAACAAGCTGCCGACTTGCCTCTTCTCTTCCGTTGCCGTCAGTCGTTCATAGTTCCTTAGAGGCTCAGCAATGATGTCCATAACGCGCTTCTTCGGGTTAAGAGAGGAGTAAGGATCTTGGAAAATCATCTGTACATCCCTCTGAAGCTGGCGATCTTTGCGTCGTTCTTTGGTCAAATCCCTGCCATTAAATAAAATTTTGCCGCCTGTCACATGATTCAGACCAATAACAGCTCTGCCTGTTGTTGTCTTGCCTGAACCTGATTCTCCAACAAGCCCATAGGTCTGTCCTTCTTCAATGGAAAAGCTGACATCGTCAACCGCTTTGACACTGTCAATCTCCCGTTTCAGTAATCCTCCGCGAATCGGAAAGTGTATTTTGAGTCCTTCTACTTCAAGTAGTGCCATTATGTTATTCCTCCTCCGCTTGATCAGGGAAATGAAAGTGCTGATAGCAGGTACACCTTACGAAGTGTCCTGGCGCAATTTCATGCATCTGCGGGTTATCTTCATGAGCCGAGTCGCTAATCCATGGAATTCGCGCCTTGAATCTGCACCCCTGCCTTGGAAGATTTTTGAGAGAAGGTACAATACCTTGAATGACATGTAATTTGGATTTTTCTTCGGTAATAGTAGGGATCGAGTTCAACAATGAACGTGTATAGGGATGTTTTGCATTGGTCATCAAAGTAACAATATCCGCTATTTCAACAATTTCTCCTGCATACATGACAGCTACCCGATCAGCCATCTCAGCCACTACACCAAGATCATGCGTAATAAGGATAATGCCTGCATTAATCTCATCCTTCAGCTCTCGAATCAACTCGAGAATTTGCAACTGAATAGTAACGTCAAGTGCTGTTGTTGGTTCATCGGCAATGAGCAGTTCTGGCTTGTTGGCAATTGCGATCGCGATAACAATACGTTGCCTCATGCCACCAGATAGTTCGTGGGGATATTGCTTATATATTTGTTCGGGACGTGGAATCCCTACCTGGTTCAATAAGTGAATAACCTTTTCCCGCTTCTCTCTGGAAGACAGCTTCGGTTGATGAAGCGTAAGGATCTCTTCAATCTGTTCACCTATGATCATTAGAGGATTAAGTGCGGATAATGGATCCTGAAAGATCATGGCCATTTCTTTTCCGCGCAGTTTGTTCAATTGATTAGGGGATATGTTGGCGATATCTCGCCCTTTATAGAGAATTTGGCCTTCGATTTTGGCTTTGTTATGCAATCCCATTAGAGAAAATGCAAATGCACTCTTACCTGACCCTGATTCTCCAACAATAGCCAATACTTCATTTTTCTTAACCTTAAGATTAACGTGATCGACTGCTGCGTAATAGTTATCTTCAATTCTGAATGATGTCGTTAAGTCTCTGACTTCCAATAGCTCTTTATTCAAATCAATCACCCTAACCCTGTAATTTCATCAGACTGTATTCATAAGTAGAAGAATGCATCCACTGTATATTTCCATGTTGTTCCTCAAATTGAACAAAAGTGTATACAAAATACCTTATCGTTAACAGAATCAAGATTATAGTCTTCAATTTAAACCATTGGTCAATTAATGTTTATAATTCCTAGCGGAATTATAAATACAAATAATTACTGTAATCATACGTGTAATTTTAGTTAACGTCAATCATTATTTTGAGATTTTTGGAATAAATGTTTTCTATACTACAGTTTTGGGTAATAGTTTTGTTTAAAAGGTATATATAACAGGGTTTTAGTGTGAGATTTAAGTGCATTTGGGTGGATTTACAATAATATGAGGCGAGTGTACTGATTTTTTTCGTGCGCATATATAACGAATATATAACATATATATGACACTATAGGTAGTGTTAAGGACAAATAGTGTGTGTATAGCTTAGTTAATGTAAATAGCATGTCATATTTAGGGGGATTTTGTCGTTTAATAGACTCTATATATACAGGTCAAAATGAACCTTATATTTATACATTTATTCAACGTTTGTAAGATAAACATAAAAATCTAGTTATTATAGTATAGTTTTATTTAATTGTTGCTGTAAAGAGTTAATTGTTATTTTTGAACATTTATTTTACAAAAGAAAGAAAAAAGTCCTGCAAAAAGCAGGACTTTTCTAATAAATATACATAATTGCGCATATATACTATTATCTTTACTGTGCCGTTGGTGGTCTTTTACCACGTTTTAAATCACGAATGGTTAAATCAAAATCCATCTGTAAATGAGGATAGTCCGGAAAGTTAGTCCAGTCCCCACCCCAGGTGAAACCTAGCTCTTTAGCTAAATCAACAACCTCCGTCCAATCTGCTTTACCATTGCCATTATCATCTCGTTTCATATCCCAGACAATATCTCCATCAGGGGTTCTTAGGGCAAAATCAATGGCAAGTCCATAGTTATGATATGACTCTCCTCCTCTTGCGTTGGTGACAATATTCCCAGAAGATGAACGTCCCTGTGCAAAGAGAGCATCTTGTTCCTCCACACTTCGATATCCATGTGTAATCACAACTTCTATACCTCGCCTGGCAGCCATACGAACTAATACACCTTCACTTTCGGCAACAACTGGATGCAAACCGGTAATGGGTAAAGGCTCAGGGATTATTTCATCTTGCCATATCTCTCCCAAGTCTCCTTTTTGTTGCAACCATACAAATACAATGGATAGAATAATCGTTGCGATGATCCAGTTTCTCAGACTTTTCTTCCTTCGCTGTCTTTCCTTACGTAATGATGAATTCATATGTTCTCCTACATTTTTTCTACTCATCAAACTTCTTTTCTATTCAAAGGCTTCATTTCAGGTAAACTAACTTCTATTATAATTCATCTCAGCTTTGAATGCTTCTTCTGTAAAAATTACATGATTATACGTTTTCATTTTCTTTAATTTTCATATAGTATGCTTATCCTCAGGATTCATAGCATTTACAAACAAAAAAGCAGCCGGCTATAAGCCGACTGCTCTTGTATGCAAACTGAGTAAAGACTACTCAGTTGTGTATGGCAGCAATGCGATTTGACGGGAGCGTTTGATTGCAATCGTCAGCATGCGTTGATATTTAGCGCTAGTACCTGTTACACGGCGTGGCAAAATTTTTCCACGTTCGCTGATAAATTTACGAAGCAAGTCCGTATCTTTATAATCGATGTGAGTAATTTTGTTCGCTGTGAAGAAGCACACTTTACGACGTTTGTTGCGACCACCACGACGTGCCGGTCTTTTATCGTCTCCGCCTTCTCTTTGCTTGAAGCCCATGCTTTTCAGTCCTTTCCTATCATGTAACCGAAATCTCGTAACGAGTAACGGCTCACGTTAAAATGGCAAATCATCATCCGATATATCAATCGGTTTTCCGTCATCGGAAAAAGGATCCTGATTGTTGCTACGCGCAGCATTATTGTTGCTTGCACGTCCGCCGCCGCCTCCATAAGAAGGCTCTTCACGCATAGGTTGACCCCCGCCGCCACCGCCTTCACGGTTAGCTGACTCCAAGAAACGAACATTATCGGCAATGACTTCGGTCACGTATACACGTTTTCCTTCGTTATTCTCGTAGTTCCGTACTTGAATGCGTCCTTCGACTGCAGCCAGACGACCTTTACGCAAATAGTTTGCACAAGTCTCGGCAAGCTGTCTCCAGGTTACGACCGGAATAAAATCTGCTTCCCGCTCTCCTCCTTGGCTTGTAAACGGTCTGTCTACGGCCAAAGTAAATTGTGTCACGGCTACTCCTGCTGGAGTATAACGCAACTCAGGATCCCGGGTTAACCGGCCGATCAGAATGACACGGTTCAACAATGTAATCCCCTCCTTCTGAGCGTATTGGTGCGATAATCACGAGTTATTGTCTTAGGCAGACTTAACGTCGTTTGTAATGAGATAACGAATAACTTCGTCAGAAATCTTCATGAGACGCTCAAGCTCAGTAACTACTGCTGGTTCAGCAGTGAAGTGTACCAGAACATAAACACCATCACGGAATTTCTTGATCTCATACGCAAGACGGCGTTTACCCATAACGTCGTGAGCTGTAACCTCACCACCGCCGTTGGAGATGATGCCTTGGAATTTATCGACTGTAGCTTGAACAACTTCTTGCTCAACGTCAGGACGAATAATGTACATCACTTCATATTTGCGCATAATTTTCACCTCCTTATGGACTCTGGCCCTCAATCCAGGTTGAGAGCAAGGAACGAGCACAAACTCGAACTATATTAATATAACAAATACGGAGACCAAATGCAAGCAAACGTTCCCTGTACATATTGGTACATAATCACTAACATGATCAGCTCCTTGCCGGAACACACTATAGAAGTTATTACGATCTGCAATCTGTAGAGGAGGCTGCTTATTATGGGTGAAAGAACCGAGTTCGAACCAGGAGACAAAGCACCGAATGATGGAGAGTACAATGAAGTCGGAGAGAAAAGCTTTCACACGGAGATTAATGATCCCAAGCGAGTAACGTTGAAAAAAGGCGAGGCCTTTCCGGAAACGAGTAATCACAACCGCAAGTGGAAAAAGCTGACCAAAGCACGCGTCCACTAAATATTTTTTCAATACCGCGTATATAAAACGTCAGTTAGCACATAATACAATCAGGCGGTACACGAGAGAGGTGTGGTTCCGTTGGACAACGAAGCCGATTTTTCGATGTTGGAGATGCATCACGTAATATAAGAAGCTTGTGGGTGTATAAGACTCTTGTCTGAAGCACAGGTATTGCTGCAAGCAGTACAGCCAGCGTTTCTATCGTTACGACCGATTGTGATCTAACTAAACATGTACCGCCGGATAAAGAGCCCTTCTGGGCTCTTTATTTTTTATAGATGACCATTATAAAGAACCGCTAAAAGTAATTAAAAGAAGTAAAATAAAAAGACTCCCCAATTGGAAAGTCTCTTCAGCGTTGTTTATAAAGACTCCAGTCAATGGAGTTATGTAAGCATCTTCCGAATATCTAAATGACTTAAGTGGCGGAAAGGGTGGGATTCGAACCCACGCACGCTGTGACACGCCTAGCTGATTTCGAGTCAGCCCCCTTGGGCCTCTTGGGTACCTTTCCGCAGCAAAATTGATTATATCACGCTTGTAGAAGGAAAGCAATACCTGTGCGCTGCATGCATGTAAACGCTATTTCACCAGTACGTTTTATCGCGGCTTTCTGGTTTATCATGTTGCCAAAACTGGGTATTGGTTTTCCTCTTCCACCCTGCCCTCAGGACTGCGTATCCTCTTCCACCGAACGAAGCACTTTCTTCATGTTTTTCTCAAACTTAGCCCGGGGAATCAACACGCTGTGTTTACATCCAACACATTTGATCCGGATATCCATCCCCATCCGAATGATCTCCATCTCATTGCTTCCACAGGGGTGCTGCTTTTTCATCTGTACAATATCTCCAAGCTGGAAACTTTTACGCTCCACCTGCACCATCTCCCTCATCATTATCCATCGCAGCCGCCTGCTCTAATGCAGCCAACTTGCTTCTCTCATGGTACTCCAGTATTTTCTTCACATCTCCCTGGATTTGGCGCTCCACCGAAGACCGGGAGTTCGGCATACATTCTGCTACCACACGTATGACATAATCAGAAGTGGACATGGACTGAATACCCAGCACATCAGGAACCTTCACGATATTCAAATCTCGTTCCTCAATACCTGCGAGTGATTGCTTCACCAAGTGTACGGACTCATCCAGCGTAAGATCAGCCTTCATCGGGATATCCACTACAGCGAGCGAATTAGACATCGAATAGTTAGTCACACTTGCAATCGTACCATTCGGAATGATGTGTACTTCCCCTTGCCAGCTTACCAGTTTGGTTGTTCTTAGGCCAATGACTTCAACAGTTCCTTTGAATGTGCCTGTCTGAATTACATCTCCTACAGCAAACTGATCCTCTAGAATAATAAAGAATCCAGTGATGACATCCTTCACCAATCCCTGAGCACCAAAACCAATTGCAAGCCCCAGTACACCGGCACTAGCTAGCAATGGCCCAACTTGTACATTGATCTCCGATAACAGTAACAAAATCATAATGAAATTACATGTTATCGAGGTCGCATTTTTCAACAACTCACCAATCGTAACGAATCTGCGCGGGTTGACGCGAATTTTGCCTTCCTGCTTCCGTGCCATCGAACGATCAATAACCCGAGACACCACTTTAATGACAATACGGGTGATAATGAAAATAATGAGGATGCGAATCGAACTGAACATGATGTTAAGCCACATATCCGTATCCGAAATTTTAGCCCACACCTGATCCGTCCAACGGATGGCATTAGTCACTGCCTGTGCAGCAGTTTCATTATCAGAATCATTTCCCTGGGCAAAATAAAATGACATCATGTCTGATCACTCCTCTACATCGGTATGTTATCATAGCTGTCTTCGGTTTTGAAATAGAGGCCGCGAATCTCAACAAACTCATCACGAATAATTTTCTGTACTCGCATCATATCCTCTTTTGGAAACTGAATACACAGTGCACAGCCTGCCGTAATCTCCTTAGGTGTCGGAAACAAGTCAATCTCGATCTCAGCAAACTCTAGCAGCATCTCTGCTCGCAATGCCTGTTGCGTTGAATCAAATGCAATCAACATCCAATCATCCAGCCATTCGTCCATGTCCTGCTCCTTTCAAACTTCAACCACTCTGAGGCAAAAAGCCTGTCCTTCCGAAGTATAAAATACTCTACCTTTCCATATACTGATACTACTATTCCAAGGGAAAGGATAGATCCTATGAACCCTACTTCGCGTTCCTTTTCGTCGCAAGATCTGACCAGCCTAAAAGTTCCTCATACCGATCCAGGTGTGCATTCTGCCATTGTACATCGTTTAATGTTCCATCTCTACAAGGCACATTCCTTGCAAAATGTAGTGATCGTCTGCATCGGTACAGATCGCTCCACAGGTGACTGTCTCGGACCGCTGGTTGGTACGTCACTTGCAAAATGGGACAGCCCTCTGTTCCATCTATATGGCACATTGGATGAGCCCGTTCATGCTGTAAATCTGCAAGACACGCTCCACAAAATCTACAACACCCATCACAATCCGTATGTGATTGGCATTGATGCCTGTCTTGGTCAATCCTCTAGTGTCGGTTGTATCCAAGTCGTAAACGGCCCCCTTAAGCCTGGCGCGGGGGTAAATAAAGAATTACCGCCGGTCGGCGATATCCATCTGACAGGTATCGTTAACGTCGGCGGTTTTATGGAATACTTTGTGCTTCAGAACACACGGCTTAGTCTCGTTATGCGGATGTCTGAAATTATAGCAAGTAGTCTGTATTCGGCCATTCGGGAATGGCATACCCGCTCTACTCTGCTTGCTGTGCCAGAGTAATAGCTTCCTTCTCCTCTGGGGAAAGTGTATACGTTGACTCTCCCCCTTTTAGAGGTTTTGCATATACATATGAACCATCACGATTGAATAATCCTGTAAGGATCATACCGTCCTGAGTTTCATTAATCATGGCTATCGAAAAGCTCAGGTCGCTACCACGCTCTCCATAAGCGTTGTATCTTTTCACGCCGACCTTGCCCTGAATACGAGCCAGCTTCTGCAATGCTGTTTGCAACTGATTCGTTTGCAGTTTGTGTTCGTCCTCAATACTGTCCATCTGAATCTTCAGATTAATCAATAAGGACTCCAAATCCTCCACACCACTGCCAGCCATCATGGCTTCGTATTTACGTTTGAATTTCCGTAACTTTGCCCCTTGAGCAATACTCACGATCAACAAAATTACCGTAAGCAATGCCAATCCGCCAATAATCCACAACAGCTGTTCCAGAATCAGCTCATTTAATTCAGCCATGTAAGTGCAACTACCCCTCTATGTTTTTGATCAGATTCACGTCTGTCCGTAGTCCTTAGCTTTTATTATAAATCAACCCGTTATTCAAGGAATTAATCATATATTTCCAATTTAAATAACAGAAGGTTGAACAATTTTATTATTCCTTACTTCTCTGCTGTCAGCTCAGTAATGGCCCGAATGAGTTCCTCGGCCTCTTCATGGGTAGAATTGTATCCAACGCTTGCTCTGACAGCTCCGGTAGCTGTTGTACCTGCTGACTCATGCGCAAGTGGGGTACAGTGAAATCCTGAGCGAACCGCAATACCATAATTCCGATCCAGCCGGAATGCAAGCTGAGCCGAATCATATCCCTCAACTATAAAGGATACTAATCCTGAACGAGGTTGTCCAATGTCTGGACCCAAAAGTTGAATACCCTTAATTGAAGAAAGTCCTTCCATTATAAGTTGTGTCAACTCCCACTCATGCTGATAGATTGAAGCAGGTGTCATAGCAAGTACATGCTTCACCCCCGCTCCTAACCCAGCAATCCCCACCGTATTAGGAGTCCCTGCTTCATATCGATCTGGGCGCACTTTAGGCTGCTCTATCGCCTCGGATTGACTACCCGTGCCTCCATGAACCAGAGGTTGCACATCAAGCTCAGGAGCGATGTACAAGCCGCCTGTACCTTGGGGTCCCAGCAACCCCTTATGTCCTGGAAAAGCAAGCATATCAATGCCTAGTTTTCCTACATCCACCGGCATTACCCCAACGCTCTGAGCTGCATCCACCAGTAAAAGAGCCTGATGTTGACGGCATAGTTCTGAGATTTCTCCAATTGGCAAAATACTGCCTAGAAGATTAGAACTGTGTGTACATACGACCAAACGAGTATTTTTTCGAAACATCCGCTCCATCTGTTTCAAATCCATTGCCCCATAGGCTGTGACAGGTACATAATCAACCTCAATTTTACCCTGTTTGCGAAGGAACTCCAGTGGGCGCCGAACTGAATTATGTTCCGCCATGGTGGCTATCACATGATCACCCTCTCGAAGCACACCCTGAATCGCGAGGTTAAGAGCTTCCGTTGTATTCGAACCAAATGCAATATCATTAGGGTTTTTAATACCAAACAGAGTCGCTAGGCCTTTTCTTGTTTCAAACAAAACCCTGCTCGCCTGCACAGCCATACGATGACTCCCCCTGCCTGGGTTAGCTCCAGCAAATTCGAGGGCATTCATCATTGCCTCACCAACAGCAGGTGGTTTAGGCCAAGATGTTGCTGCATGATCCAGATAGATTGTTTTCTCCACCCTCCTACCACCTCAGCTCATAAGAAATAATTACAGGATTTGTTTACAAACAAAGAATGACATATCGTTTCTCCAAGACACAGAGTCGATATGTCATGACATGAGTAGCTCTGCATGTTGTTAATGATGCACCCGAGTTGCTATTGCAACAGTTCTAATAACCGTTCGAGATCTTGCTTGCTATAGTAGTTGAGCTCTATTTTACCTTTATCTTTCTGACCATGTTTAATTTTCACTGTCGTTTTAAATCGTTCCCGTAGTGACTCTTCCAAGGTGTCGATAAACGGATCTTTCTTCTTTAGCTTGGCCTTAGCCTTCACTTCACCTGTTTTGGAACGATCAAGTTGTTGCACTGCTTCTTCCAGCTCACGAACACTCCATTGCTGATCAATGGACTGTTTAGCTAGCTGTTTAACCAAGCTCTCATCTTTCACCCCAACAATGGCACGTGCATGCCCCATTGACAATGTTCCACGTGAAACATGATCCTTTACTTCCTCTGGCAAAGCCAACAATCGCAAAAAGTTAGCGATGTGAGAGCGTGATTTGCCGACCTTCACGGACAACTCTTCTTGAGTCAAAGAAAATTGATCCATTAATCCCTGGTAGGCAACCGCCAGTTCCATTGCATTCAGATTCTCCCGCTGCAGGTTCTCAATCAGGGCTATTTCCATAACCTGCTGATCATTAAAGGTACGAACAACCGCTGGAATGGTCGCATTACCACAATACTGTGATGCCCTAAATCTGCGCTCACCTGCAATAATCTCATAACCACGGAGTACAGGGCGAACGATAATGGGTTGGATCACGCCGTGTTGCCGGATCGATTCCGCCAGTTCATGTATTGCTTCCTCATCAAATGCTTTTCTCGGCTGATAAGGGTTAGCCCGCAGTTGGCTAATCGGGATTTCTACGACTTTATCATCGTCATTAATTGAAAGCGAAGGAATGAGGGCATCAAGTCCTTTTCCAAGCCGCTTACTCATAAGAAATCACTTCCTTTGCGAGCTCTAGATACACTTCCGCTCCTCGGGAACGGGGATCATACGTAATAATGGATTGTCCGTGAGATGGTGCCTCACTCAGTCGTACATTACGCGGAATAATCGTTTGATATACTTTTTGCTGAAAATACTTCTTCACTTCTTCTATAACTTGAATGCCAAGATTCGTACGGGCATCAAACATCGTCAATAATACGCCTTCAATCTGAAGAGAAGTGTTTAAATGTTTTTGTACCAGCCGGACTGTATTCAGCAATTGGCTTAATCCTTCCAATGCATAATACTCACATTGAATCGGTATAATCACGGAATCGGAGGCAGTTAATGAGTTAATTGTCAACATTCCGAGCGATGGCGGGCAGTCAATAAGAATATAATCATAATTATTTCTCACTTGTGCGAGCGCCTTCTTCAGACGAACTTCTCGCGATATGGTGGATACCAATTCGATCTCGGCTCCGGCAAGTTGAATCGTTGCAGGTATGATATGGAGTCCTTCAATCTGTGTCTCCGCGATCGCTTCCTGTGGAGGCACATCATTAATCAGGACATCATATATACAATTCGCCACATCTGCTTTATTAATTCCGACTCCGCTCGTTGTATTTCCTTGGGGGTCAATATCAACAAGCAGTACCTTCTTCCCGAGTGAAGCAAGTCCTGCACCCAAGTTAACCGATGTCGTTGTTTTCCCCACACCGCCCTTTTGATTTGCTACGGCCATAATCTTAGACAATACCTTCACCTCAAATAAAATAGGAGTCTTTTCTTGTAGGTTGTGAGTTACAAGTTAACAATAAGCAGGCGGTCACCGTCCACAAGAACAACAACTACCGTTTCCTTAACAGAACGATTTGTTCCCTTCACGTCGCATGAAAAACTGACTATATAGACAGAAAAAGCGGCCATTGCCGCCTTAAGCTTCAATTATTTGCGTTTTGGAATATGAATAACGATTTCGTAATGATCCTCATGATCCGCTTCTTTGGTTTTGATATCCATACCTGAACCTGTTACCATATCGATGGATTGACGAATCGTGTTAAGTGCCAGTCTTACATCCTTAGTAAAGGATATCCGTTTGGACTTTTTAATCTTGGATGCTTCCTTGTAAAAAGCAACACGTACCTCTGTCTGCTTCACGTTTAATTCCTTGTCGATAATCTCGCCCAGCAATTTCAATTGCAGTTCTTCCGTATCCAGAGACAACAAGGCTCTTGCATGACGTTCAGATATTTTGCGCTCCATCAAGGCTGTTTTTACACCTTCTGGAAGCTGCAACAACCGAATCTTATTGGCAATGGTAGATTGGCTTTTACCGAGTCGTTGAGCAAGGCTCTCCTGTGTCAATTGATGCAAATCAATCAACTTTTGGTAGGCAACCGCTTCCTCAATTGAAGTTAACCCTTCACGCTGCAAATTCTCAATTAGAGCAATGGATGCGGCTTGAGAGTCGTTGAATTCACGCACAATGGCCGGGATGTGCTCAAGGCCTAGTTTGCGAACAGCACGCCAGCGACGTTCCCCAGCGATGATCTCATATGATCCATTACGAACCCGCACAACAATAGGTTGAATAACGCCATGTGTTCTGATCGTTTGCAACAACTCATCAATTTTATCATCATCAAAAATAGTACGGGGTTGATACGGGCTGCTCACAATTTCGTTAACCGGGACCTGTTTAATCTCATCTCCGTTATTGCGCTCCGCCAAACCAAACAACTTCGAAAATTGTTCTTTCATTCCGTAGATTACCACCTAGTTTCGTAATAGCTCCCACAAGAGCAGGTGCTTCTTATTCCATAAGCGAGACTTCATATTCATCGTTACTGAAATAAGTTATGCCATTCGTATTGCCTGCTGCGAAACAGCATCAAATCCTTAACCATCTATTAATATGAACTAATCTAAGATCACTGTTTACGCATAAACTGTTACTTCTATTCTATCATCTTTTTCACCATAATCCTATGTTTACCTATTCTTTAAAAGAATCAAATTTTCCTGCTTTTTATTCTGTTTATTATGAAATTGAAAGAATGATGCTCTACCTATTCCGGCTAATCTATGAAATTTCTGCAGTTCCCATTAAAGAGAAAACTTTTCTCATCTTATAAGAATTTTTGGCTTGCCTAATATCTTTGTATGAAAGATTCACATGTACGTCCGATCCTGGTGGGCTAAGACTATTTCTAGTCCTGATTTTGTATGGAAAATCTCATTCCACAGTTCAAATTTAATTTAACTCAACTCTATTTTAAAAATAATTAAAAAAAGAGAGGATGTTTCACGTGAAACATCCTCTCTTTCTCTCTTGTCATTCGACGCGTTATTTTGTTTTTATCCTCATGTCATACTGCTAAACAAGTGGAGTTTTGAGCGGTGTTCCCGGTTTACGAGGATATTTATGTGGTGTCTTATCAAACTTCTGAATCAAAATGATATGACGTTCTGATTCCTCTACCGGAAGCTGGAATGGATGAACTGCCTTTACCCGCCCTTTCAGCTGATTAAAGCTGAATTCGGCTTCTTTCATTTCCTCCCGCGGGTCTCCACCCTTCATGGCAGCGAACATACCGCTTTTACGTACAAAAGGAAGACAGAATTCATTCAATACCGCAAGCTTGGCTACCGCACGTGCAGTAACCAGATCATAGCTGTCCCGATATCCTTCTTTGCGGCCCAGCTCCTCAGCACGACCATGGATCAATTCGACCTGCTCCAGACCAAGTGTATCCACTACATGCTGTAAGAAACCAATCCGTTTATTCAATGAGTCAATGATTGTAAGCTGGATATGTGGAAAACAAATCTTAAGCGGGATTCCCGGGAACCCTGCTCCTGATCCGATGTCAGCTAGTTTGTTTACTTTGGTCATATCCGTATAAAACGCTAACGATACCGAATCATAAAAATGTTTGGTATATACCTGCTCACGATCTGTGATACCGGTAAGATTCATTTTTTCATTCCAGGAGACAAGTTCTTTATAATACATTTCGAACTGTTCCAGCTGGAGTTCTCCAACTTCCAAGCCATGCTCCTTCAAGCGTAGCTGCAACTGCTGTTGAATATCGTCCATTATTGTCCCCTTGCTGCGGTAACGCGATTATAATGCTCCAGGTAGACAAGCAAAATGGAAATATCCGCAGGTGTAACACCCGCTATACGAGATGCCTGACCAATGGAGATTGGACGGATCTTTGCAAGCTTCTGCTTGGCTTCCATCGCAAGACCATGAATCTCATCATATACGATGGTGTCTGGAATTTTCTTTTTCTCCATTTTCAGCAAACGTTCCACGTGAATCAATTGTTTCTCTATATATCCTGCATATTTGATCTGAATTTCGACTTGTTCCTTCATATCAGCCGTCAGTTCAACCTCGGAAGGAGAAATCTGCTCGATCCAGTCATAGCCAATCTCAGGACGACGCATCAGATTCAGCAATGTACTTCCATCTTGAATCGGTGTAGAACCAATCTCTTCAAGTTTGGCATTAACCTCAACTGGACGTACTTTTGCCTCTTTCAGACGTGCAATCTCCTGCTCGACTTTTGCTTTTTTGTCCAAGAAAGCTTCATAACGTTCCTCGGTGATCAATCCAATGTCATGACCAATCTCCGTAAGACGCATATCCGCATTGTCATGACGGAGCAGCAAACGATACTCGGCACGAGAAGTTAACAGACGGTAGGGCTCATTCGTCCCTTTGGTAACAAGATCATCAATGAGTACACCAATGTAACCTTGGGAACGATCAAGCACAATAGCCTCTTTGCCCTGCACTTTACGTGCTGCGTTAATTCCAGCCATTACCCCTTGTCCAGCGGCTTCCTCATACCCGGAAGTACCATTAATCTGACCTGCTGTGAACAATCCAGGCAGACGTTTTGTTTCCAGAGAAGGCCACAATTGCGTTGGTACCATCGCATCGTATTCAATCGCGTAACCGTTACGCATCATTTCGACTTTTTCCATTCCTGGAATGGAGCGAAGAACAGCAAGCTGTACATCCTCTGGCAAACTTGTAGACAAGCCCTGTACATAATACTCGGACGTATTTTTACCCTCTGGCTCCAGGAAAATCTGATGCTTCGGCTTATCGCTAAAACGCACGATTTTATCCTCAATGGATGGACAGTAACGCGGCCCTGTTCCTTCAATCACACCAGAGAACATCGGCGCACGATGCAGATTATCATTAATAATTTGATGAGTTTCCACAGAAGTATACGTCAGCCAGCAAGGTAGCTGCTCATTTGTAGAAGATTTTGTCTCATAGGAAAAGAACTTCGGCTCATCATCACCGGGCTGAATTTCAGTTTTGCTAAAATCAATCGTATCCTTATGCACACGTGGTGGTGTACCTGTTTTGAAACGTACAAGCTCGAAGCCCAGCTCACGCAGATGCTCCGACAATTTAAGGGATGGCTGTTGATTGTTTGGTCCGCTCTCATACATCAGCTCTCCCATAATAACTTTACCGCGCAAATATGTTCCTGTTGTGAGCACTACAGCTTTGGCACGATATTCGGTACCTGTTTGAGTGACAACTCCGACACACTGACCGTCCTCAACAATCAGACGATCCACCATACCCTGACGCATGGTCAGATTAGGTTCTTTCTCCATCGTTTCTTTCATTGTATGCTGATAAGAGAACTTATCCGCTTGCGCACGCAGCGCATGAACGGCAGGTCCTTTACCCGTATTCAACATCCGCATCTGGATAAAGGTTTTGTCAATATTCCGGCCCATTTCCCCGCCCAGTGCATCTATTTCCCGTACAACGTGTCCTTTTGCCGGCCCACCAATGGATGGGTTACAAGGCATGAAAGCCACCATGTCGAGGTTGATCGTAATCATCAGAGTTTTTGAACCCATTCGGGCTGCTGCAAGAGCTGACTCTACCCCGGCATGTCCTGCTCCAACGACAATAACATCATATCTGCCGCCATCAAAAGCCATGTGTATTACCTCCTTAATTTTGCTGTTATCTATATGAAAACCAACACTTTCTGGCAACAACATCATTCCATCCTTTGACAACGGGCAGAAATTGTACCTTCCCATCATACACAACCATTTCAATGAAAGAAACGGGATAATGATTTACTTTCCTAGACAGAACTGGGAAAAAATCTGATCTATTAATGCATCATGCGCTGTATCTCCCACGATCTCTCCGAGCTGCTCCCATGCCAAACGAACATCGATCTGGATCATATCAATTGGAACAAACTGATCCGCAGCCTCATACGCATCGATCAGAGATTGCTTCGCCTTTTTCAATAAGGCAATGTGGCGAACATTACTTACATATGTCAAGTCAGCAGACTCCAGCTTTCCACTGAAGAACAGCGTCGAGATGGCATCTTCCAATCGATCAACGCCCAGATCATCCTTCACCGACATCGGGACAAGCCGCTCCTCGGGAATGTAACGGAGCAGAACGTCACGGTCAATCTGTGGTGTTAAGTCCATTTTATTCATAATGATAATTGATTGTCTACCGCGGATTTGTTCCAGCAATTCAATCTCATCCTGATGAAGAGGCTCAGCCGCATTCACAACCATCAGAATCAGATCCGCATCATTGACAGCAGAACGTGAGCGCTCTACCCCAATTCTCTCAACAACGTCCATCGTCTCCCGGATTCCAGCGGTATCGAGCAGCTTCAAAGGGATATTGTTTATTGTAATGAATTCTTCAATGACATCGCGGGTCGTTCCTGGAATATCGGTAACGATTGCCCGGTTATCTTGCGCAAGTGTATTCATTAATGAAGATTTACCCACGTTAGGTCTTCCGACGATCGCTGTCGTAATACCTTCACGCAATATTTTCCCTTGTTCTGCTGTTGTGAGCAACTTATCGATCTCAGCCATAACCTCGCTGGATTTTTCTTTAATAAATTCAGACGTTAATGATTCCACATCATGCTCAGGATAATCGATATTCACTTCGATATGAGCCAGTGTCTCGACCAGCGTATATCTCAAATCACGAAGCTTGGAGGAGAGTTTACCTTCTACCTGCTTCAGTGCTACCGAGAAGGCACGATCTGACTTCGAACGTATTAGATCCATGACCCCTTCTGCTTGGGACAAGTCAATCCGTCCATTGAGGAAAGCACGTTTCGTAAATTCGCCCGGTTCAGCCAAACGGATGTTCAGCTGCAGTAGCAGATCCATCACCCGCTTAACAGATACGACACCACCATGTGCACTAATCTCAACAACATCCTCTGTGGTGAAGGAACGAGGCGCACGCATCACCGTGACCAGTACCTCTTCAACCTTTTCCCCATGGCCAGGATCTATAATATGACCGTAATGAACCGTATGGGAAGGTGCCTGAGTCAAAGGTGTTTTGCTGCGAAAAATCTTCTCTGTCTCGGTCACCGCATCCGGCCCGCTGACGCGAATAACGGCTATGCCGGCTTCACCAACCGCCGTAGATATGGCTGTAATCGTATCGCTAATCATTGTGATCTCTCCCTACTCTCTATAATGAAGTTGTCATCCATCCCATCCCGGAGAATGCCAACACATATTCAACTCTATGGGTACTCTACCTGTCTCATATACTTCGGTACGAAAAAAGCAATGGCTTCTGCACCGGGCAGGCAGCCATTGCGTCATCAATTGCGTGTTATTTCAACGTAATAACCACACGCCGATTGGGCTCCTCGCCCTTACTTAAGGTCTTAATCTGCGGGTGATTTTGCAGTTTGGCATGAATCACTTTACGTTCAAGCGGAGGCATCGGCTCTAGCACAACTTCCTTACCTGTGCGGATCGCTTGTCCAGCTAATCGTTCAGCCAGATCTTCAAGCGTTTTCCGCCGGCGCTGGCGGAAGTTCTCGGCATCAAGTACGATGCGAACAAAGCTCTCCGAGTAGCGGTTGGCTACGATATTGGTCAAATACTGAAGAGCATCCAGCGTCTGTCCACGTCTGCCAATAATCATGCCAAGGTCTTCCCCGGAGATATTGAAGATATGACCATCTCGCTGTTTCTTGATATGCACTTCGACATCCAACCCCATACCTGCCGCAACCTCTTTCAAAAACGCAGCCGCTTCTTCATAGGGATTATGGACTGCTACACCCTCAAGTAATGCTTCAATCTCAGGTTCAGGTGTGGCTGGTTTGATCGGCTGTGGTACAGCTTCGGGTACGGACAACAGTTTCACTTCAACTTTAGCAGCCTTCACCCCGAACAAACCCAGGAATCCTTTTGACGGCTGCTCTAACACTTGTATCTCGACCTTGTCCCGGCTTACGCCAAGCTCAGCCAATCCTTGGTTTACAGCATCTTCAACGGTTTTTCCTGACGTAATGACTGTGGTCATTTCGATTTTTTGGCCCCTTTCGACCCTTTCCCAGAGACGGTTGCCTTGCCACCGTTTTTGCGTTTAGCTCCATTTTTGGAAGAGCTGCTTTGCTTCACGTTGACCTCGGCCACAACTTTATCATTATTCCGGTAAAGGAAATAGTTTTGCACGATGGTGTAAATATTACTGTAGAACCAGTAAAGCGGCAACGCTGACGGGAACTGATACGACATAACAAAAATCAAAATCGGATACACCCACAGCATGAACTGCATTGGGCCAATCTGCTGTGCAGGATTCATACGCATCATCATCCACGTTTGAATGAATGTTGTGATCGCAGCCAGCACTGGCAAAATAAACAGGTGATCCGGTGATCCCAGCTGGAGCCACAAGAAATCATGCGTTCTCAGACTGGAGTTTCCGTAAATGGAGTTATAAAGTGCGATGTATATCGGCATCTGAATGATAAGAGGCAGACAGCCGGCCATCGGATTAACCTTGTTCTCCTGGAACAATTTCATCGTTTCTTGCTGAACTTTTTCAGGTGTATCTTTATACTTGGCTTGAATCTCCTTAAGCTGCGGCTGAATGGCCTGCATTGCTTTGGAGCTGCGAACCTGTTTCATCGTTAATGGCAAAATCAATGTCCGTACAATCAGCACCATCACAAGGACGGCCAGTCCATATTCACCGTTAAACCAGTTGGCGAATGTATCCAGCGCCAGTGAGAACCAGTACACAACATTGGCCTGCCAGAATGACTCACTATTCTTCAGATCTTCCGTTGTAACTCCTGCACCTTGCGGAGTACATCCGGCGAGTACAGTGACCATTGCAATGACTGCAATGAGGAGAATCCACTTCCCCTTAGATGTCTTCAATCGCGACACTTCATAACCCCTCTCTTAACCATTCCATTCCACCGTAAATCATACCATAATTAGGAGGACAAATAAACCGAAGCTTACCGCTTGCAAGACTTCAACAGAGAGGCCTTACGCATGACATGCAGCAGACTTTTCTCCATTTCCTTATAGGACATGTCCAAAGCTCCCTTACGAACGATGAAAATCAAATCCATCTGCGTAACAATCTCTTGCTCATGATGCCGAACAATTTCTTTGATCATACGCCTCATCCGGTTACGCACAACAGCGTTACCGATTTTTTTGCTGCATGATACGCCCACCCGGAATTGTTCCGTATCTTTACGGCGGCAGCCATACACCACGAATTGATGATTGGCAAACGATTTTCCATACCGATATACGCGGCTAAAATCCGCCCGGTTTCGCAGACGCAATCTTTTATACACGGCGCTTCTCCTTGCTGTCCCCCATCCATGTTATTGACGGAGGCCTCATTACTGATTTAGTATAGGCTTTCTTGATCGACGGTAAACCGTCTTGGCGACAACTTGTATATAAGGTAAGCTTCCGAAAAGAGGAACATAATCTACATTATATGTTTAGTTGGGCGGTCCCTTTTCTCACAGCCAATATCATGATGATTTACACCATAAACCTGACCAAAATATCCATTTTAAGAAAAAAAAGACCACCTCGGTGGTCTTCAGATGCATTAAGCACTCAGGACTTTACGGCCTTTCAGGCGACGTGCAGCCAAAACTTTACGGCCGTTTTTTGTGCTCATTCTTTTACGGAAACCATGAACTTTTTTACGTTTGCTAACGTTCGGTTTGAATGTAGGTCTCAATGTATTGCACCTCCTTACAAGGAAATACTTATGTGATGAATCCTTTTCATCTTCACAGAAAACACCTTTATATATTTAACCACGTCCAATTGGAAAAGTCAACTGAAAAGCGACGCCTCCCTCCCTCTTTTTCATATGCTTTCCAGAGCTCAAAAAACATACCACCCCTATCATGGACTTTTCTCCTCAATGTTTAGCCACCAAATCATCAAAAATAGTTATCCCCAATTCCTAAAAAAGCCTGATGTTTCGGCTCTTTTTGTTATCCACATCCCTTAGCGATCTATACAAAAACTCTACCTTCCTGTTTTAAGTTATTCACATGTGGATAAAGAATATTAGGTTGAATTCGGGATATATGAAAGCTTAATATATTTTGAATGTATCCGCTTTACTGTGAAGGTTTACAACCTTTTGAGAAAGGTGTAGGATGGAAAATATCTTGTATACAAGTATACCTGTTGCTTTTGATTCATGTTATTTTGCAAACGATCGACTAGATATGAACGGATGGGAACTTAGCAAAGCTTTTATCACTTCTGACTAAGCACTTTTAGCAATTCGGTTTTCCGACATTGACCGAATTCTGAGGTGCAGCACATTGTGTTATGATTCTAATGTACGGATTACTTAATTTAGGAGCGTTAGCCATATGCAATTTCCATCTTCCTGGCTTCAAGGAGCATCTCGCGGTGAGGCCATAGCTTGCGAATTAAGGCTGAGAATCATCAACGGAACCCTGCGGCCTGGGGAAATTTTGTCGGAAAATCGAATTGCTGCTGATTTTGACAGCAGCCGCTCGCCTGTTCGCGAAGCGTTGAGAACGTTGTCAAATGAAGGACTGATTCGGCTTGAACGGATGGGCGTTGTGATCTTGGGCCTGAATATGAAGGATGTCGAAGAACTGTATGATGTACGTTTTCTCATTGAAAGCTTTGTACAGCAACGGCTAGCGGCAGATGTGCCTCCAGCACTAATCACTCAGCTGAGAAATATCATCGACAAAATGCAACTCGCTGGCAAACATCAAGATGCTGTCGAATTTGCTTATCAGGATCTCACGTTTCACGAGACCATTGTCGAGGCAGCTGCCCATTCCCGCATCTCACATTTGTGGAAGAGCATCAGGTATGTCGTTATGACGGTCATGCTGCTTACTACGCGTAGAGTATTTGCCCAAGGCGAGCCCAAAGTAACCGCTGTAATTGAAAAACACCGCTCCCTTGCAACTGCTCTGGAATCAGGGGACAAAGTTCTGATCCAGAACGGGGTACGCACATATTTTAAAGACTCCGGCCAAACGTTACACGAAAGCTTTGAATTTGGAACTTGAGTTCTTAAGCTTACCTTTGTCAGAAATCTTGGTATCTGTTAGAACCTCCAGCGTTCCCTACAGATTTCTTAGGAGTGACGGTAGAGTGTGCAATCAATCCAGCGTCAACGACGTGAATGATTGCCACTTAACTTGTCGACAAGTATACAAAATGCGATGTTTATTCATTTTTCGGACATGATAAGAATAGTTTGCTTCATTGACATTGTTATCAGACCAAGGCGTTAATTTTCTTAACACTGTTTTCATTGTAAGCGTTGATCCCCAAGACGAAGGAGTAATTACATCATGAGCACGATTTTCGGATTATCCCATAATGCTACATTGCTGATCTGGACGTTGATCGCGATCATCTTCCTGATCCTGTTAATCTCCAAATATAAATGGAACCCCTTTATCACCCTTCTATTATCTGCATTAATGCTTGGTTTGCTTGCAGGTATGAAACCAGCTGATGTCATTTCCTCCATTACGGGCGGACTTGGCGGTACTTTAGGAACGATTGCTATTGTCATCGGACTTGGCACAATGCTTGGTAAAATGATGGCTGAATCCGGCGGTGCCGAGCAGATTGCAACGACTCTTGTTGATCGATTCGGTGTGAAACGTGTGCACTGGGCCATGATGATTGTTGGATTCATTGTAGGTATTCCTGTTTTCTTTGAAGTCGGCGTCATTCTAATGATTCCAATCATTTTCACGGTAGCCCGCAAAACCAATATGTCCCTGCTTCAGATCGGAATTCCTATTTTGGCTGGTCTCTCCACAGTTCACGGGCTTGTTCCACCACATCCGGCACCGATGATTGCCATTGAAGCCTTCAACGCGGATCTGGGAAAAACGATTCTGTATTCTTTAATTGTGGGCATCCCTACTGCGATTATTGCCGGACCGGTATTCGGTAAATTTATTGGCAAAAGAATTCACACCGAACCACCAGCTGAACTCGCTGAACAGTTCTCGGCTAAGAAAAACAGTAATTTGCCCGGATTTGGCATTACATTGCTTACGATTCTGCTACCCGTCATTTTGATGCTGATCGGCTCCATTGCGAACATCGTTGATCCTGATGCAACAAGTGGATTTACCGTTTTTAGCGAGTTTATCGGCAATGAGATTATTGCGCTTTTGATCTCTGTTGTTTTCGCTCTCTTTTCACTCGGCTTTGCCCGCGGGTTTACCAAACATGAACTTTCCCGCTTCACCAGTGAATGTCTGGCCCCTACAGCTACTATTATTCTCATTATTGGTGGCGGCGGTGCCTTCAAACAGGTGCTGATTAATAGTGGCGTTGGCAATG
The DNA here is from genome assembly GCF_050435065.1 of Paenibacillus sp. 4624. Classification (NCBI taxonomy): domain Bacteria; kingdom Bacillati; phylum Bacillota; class Bacilli; order Caryophanales; family Paenibacillaceae; genus Paenibacillus; species Paenibacillus sp. 4624. The sequence continues at coordinate 14,820 of NZ_JBNDJR010000019.1, read as the reverse complement.
CCATTGCAGAATTCGCTACAAATGCACACATTAACGTCATTTTGTTTGCCTGGCTTGTAGCCGCACTCATTCGTGTTGCTACTGGATCAGCTACAGTTGCGATGACTACAGCTGCTGGTATTGTTGCTCCAGTACTCGCTCTTACACCAGGAGCTAACATTGAGCTGGTTGTACTTGCTACGGGTGCAGGCTCCCTTGTACTTTCACATGTTAATGATGCAGGCTTCTGGATGATCAAGGAGTTCTTCAATATGAGTGTTGCTCAGACACTGAAGACGTGGACTGTTATGGAAACACTGCTTTCTGTGGTTGGACTGATCTTTATCTTGCTACTAAGTACAGTGGTGTGATCATACGTTAACATCAGTTTTTTTCATGTAAAAAATCGAAAGAAGGAAAGACGAATGACCAACTATATGATTGGAATCGATATCGGAACGACTAGCACCAAATCTGTTTTATTCACAGAGCAAGGCGAGGTGGTCACAACCTCTACTCAGGAATATCCGCTCTATACACCCGCTCCGGATGTTGCAGAACAAGACCCGGATGAGATTGTGCAAGCAGCCATTAGCTCTGTACGCGGCGTGATGACCCAGAGCGGAATTTCCGCTAACCACGTTCTCTTCGTATCCTGCAGTTCAGCCATGCACAGTGTCATCGCCATGGATCAGAACGATCATCCGCTGACGCGCTGCATCACCTGGGCTGACAATCGAAGCGCAGCTTGGTCCACCAAGCTGCAAGAAAATGGCGTCGGTCATCAGATCTATCTACGTACAGGCACCCCCATTCATCCGATGTCGCCCCTGACCAAATTGATGTGGCTGCGTCATGACGAGCCAGAACTATTCGAACGCACGGCAAAGTTTATTTCGATTAAAGAGTACCTTTTCTTCCGTCTATTTGGGCAATATATTGTCGATCATTCCATCGCTTCCTGTACAGGGCTGCTGAACCTTGAACAACTGGACTGGGATCAGGAAGCACTAGACATCGCAGGGATCACACCGAATCATCTATCAAAGCTTGTACCGACGACTTATACAATAGAGGGAATGCATCCTGAATGGGCCGAAAAAATGGTTCTCTCCCCCTCCACGCCCTTTGTCATTGGCGCAAGTGACGGGGTATTATCCAACCTTGGCGTTAATGCCATCAAACCGGGCATCGTCGCCGCAACCATCGGCACGAGTGGAGCCATTCGTACTGTCGTTGATCGCCCTGTGACTGATCCGAAAGGCCGTACCTTCTGTTATGCCCTGACGGAAAAACTTTGGGTTGTAGGTGGGCCTGTAAATAACGGTGGAATGCTTTTCCGCTGGGTTCGGGATGAGTTTGCCGCGTCTGAAGTAGAAACAGCGAAACGCCTCGGTATCAACTCCTATGATGTACTAACCAAAATTGCAGAACGTGTTCCACCTGGCTCCGAAGGGTTGTTGTTCCATCCGTACCTCTCGGGCGAACGTGCTCCACTCTGGAACCCAGATGCTCGAGGCTCCTTTTTTGGCCTGACCCTCCATCATAAGAAAGAGCATATGATTCGTGCAGTACTTGAAGGGGTTATTTTCAATCTCTATACCGTTCTGCTTGCCATGGAGGAACAGATCGGGCAACCCACCTCTATTCAAGCTACGGGTGGATTTGCACGTTCGCCGTTGTGGCGGCAGATGATGTCCGACATCTTTAATCAGGAAGTCGTTGTGCCTGAGAGCTTTGAAAGTTCATGCCTCGGCGCTGTTGTACTTGGCCTATATGCTACAGGACGAATCAAGTCTCTTGAAGATGTTTCCTCAATGATAGGCACAACTCACCGGCATACGCCGGTCAAAGAAAATGCCTCCCTCTATCAGGAGCTGCTGCCGATCTACATTCGAATTTCGCGCAAACTGGAAGAGGAATATGCAGACATTGCTGCATTCCAACGCAAAATGTCTACGCTTCATATATAAGTAGAGAAGATCCCGAAGCCATAAACGGCTTCGGGGTCTTCCTCTTTTTGATGATATTTTGTCACAATTCAGTGAGCACAGTCATACTTATGTCCCTCACTCATTTTCTCCTGGTCACTTTTAATTTAATCAACCATCCCTTTATGAGTATTCAGCAACCAAATACGTCACCTTATTACTACGTAGTACCTCATGAGGTTGAAAAAGACCTCTCTACACTTCGTCTCATTTTCCACTTACTCACTTCAATTCACTTTCAGTTTATCCACAACCAAGTTATTCACACTGCAAGTCCACTTTTGCACATCATTTAGCATCTTTCGACGGATATCCTGTGTATAAAAATTTTTTGTACTTTAGGTCATGCTGTCGAAAATTAAACAATTTATAAACAATATATTGTGTTGTGACTAAAAATTATACACAAGTTATTGAATTTGTGGATAAAATCTCGCCATACGTTGAAATGCGGGGCTTCTTTTGCTATGATTGTATTACTTTTGGATGTGAATATGTGATCTGACCCATAATATTATCAACAGCCTGTGGATAAAGTTGTGAACAATTTTCCGTTGTTCCTTCTTTTTTTGTTTTTGAACTGCGGGAGTTTGGGGATAAATTCGGCAATATATCTCGTATTTCGACACTGCATCATGGCTTAAGCCACACTTGGAACATGTAAAAGGAGTGACAGTCTGTGGACAGCCATACTTCTGATTTATGGCAGCAAATTCTATCAATCATACAAAATAAACTCAGCAAACCCAGCTTCGACACCTGGTTCAAAGCAACCAAGGCTACCAAGCTGAACGATCGGACGATCGTCATCTCCGCCCCAACCACGTTTGCCGTCGAATGGTTGGAGAGCCGTTACACCAAACTGGTTGGTTCGACGGTCTATGAACTGCTTGGCAAACAGGTCGATGTGAAATTTGTCATCGAGGAGAACAAACCTGTAGAACCAGATCCGCAACTGCCGGCGCCGACGCCGACAGTTGTTCAGGAAGAAGCCGTGCTTAGCATGCTGAATCCTAAATATACGTTCGACACCTTTGTCATTGGGCCGGGTAACCGTTTTGCCCACGCCGCATCGCTGGCGGTCGCTGAGGCGCCCGCCAAAGCCTACAATCCTCTTTTTCTATATGGAGGCGTAGGACTTGGCAAAACCCACTTGATGCATGCCATCGGACATTATATTTTGGAGCATAATCCGAGTAGCAAGGTGGTTTATTTGTCATCTGAGAAATTCACGAATGAGTTCATCAACTCCATCCGTGATAATCGCGGTGAAAGCTTCCGTAACAAGTACCGGAGCGTAGATATTCTGCTTATTGATGATATTCAGTTCCTTGCCGGGAAAGAATCAACACAAGAGGAATTTTTCCATACGTTTAATGCGCTGCATGAGGAACGGAAGCAGATCATCATCTCCAGCGACAGACCGCCGAAGGAAATTCCAACTCTGGAGGAGCGGCTTCGCTCTCGGTTTGAATGGGGATTAATTACGGATATTCAGCCTCCTGATCTGGAGACGCGGATTGCGATTTTGCGTAAAAAAGCGCGTGCGGAGAATCTGGATATTCCAAATGAAGCGATGATGTACATCGCGAACCAGATCGATACGAACATCCGGGAGCTTGAAGGAGCTCTGATTCGTGTCGTTGCTTACTCTTCACTGACCAATCAGGACGTTAGTTCTCATCTGGCAGCTGAAGCACTGAAGGATATCATTCCTTCCAGCCGTCCCAAAATGATCACAATTCAAGACATCCAACAAAAGGTCGGCGAATACTACAGCCTCAAGCTTGAAGATTTCAAAGCACGGAAACGGACGAAAGCTGTTGCTTTTCCTAGACAGATCGCTATGTATCTCTCTCGTGAATTGACAGACTTTTCTCTGCCCAAAATCGGGGATGCTTTTGGAGGACGAGATCATACCACGGTCATTCATGCCCATGAAAAAATCTCTCAAGCGATCAAGAACGATCAGGATCTCTATAAAGTTATCAACAGCTTAACCGAAAAAATTAAGAATCCAACCTGAACAAGTCCCAAGCCTATGCACAACGTGTACACATGTGGATAGGCTTAATTTTATGGGTTTAACCCTACTTATCCACATATTCAGTGCCCCTATTACTATTATTACTATAAAGATCTAAAGATATCTTCTCCAAAAAGCCGTTGCAAAGCACGGCCTTCGGCCTTTCGATAAACACCTTTTTAAGACCAGATCAAAACCAAAAGACATCTAAAAAATCCGCTAGGAGTGAAACCATGAAAATCAGCATAATGAAAAGTTATCTTAACGAATCTATTCAACAAGTATCCAAAGCGATCTCCAGTCGTACGACGATTCCTATTCTGGGCGGTATCAAATTCGACGTAAATCACCAAGGTGTAACGTTGACAGCAAGTGACACAGATATCTCGATCCAGTCGTTTATCCCGCTTGAAGAGGGAGACAAAAGTGTTGTTCAAGTAGAGCAACCAGGCAGCGTTGTTCTTCCAGCCAAATTTTTCGTAGAGATCATTAAAAAGTTGCCTTCCCAGGAAGTGCATATGGAAGTCAAAGAAAACTTCAACACGTTTATATCTGCAGGAGCAACGGAGATTCAACTTGTAGGTCTGGACCCGGAAGAGTTCCCGGTACTGCCAAGCATTGAAGAGAACCAAACAGTCTCCATTCCTGGAGATTTGCTGAAAAATATGATTAAACAAACTGTGTTCTCCATTTCCACCCATGAAACGACACCGATTCTGACAGGTGTACTCTGGAGTCTTGGTGACAACGAGTTGAAATTCGTGGCAACGGACCGTCATCGTCTTGCTACACGCTCGGCAATGCTGGATAATGCAGAGGGTATCCGTTTCAACAACGTCGTCATTTCTGGTAAAACACTGAACGAGCTGAGTAAAATCGTTCCCGACCAGAACACACTTGTGGATATCGTTGTCGCAGATAATCAGGTCTTGTTTAAAATTGACCGCGTATTGTTCTATTCCCGTATTTTGGACGGAACATATCCGGATACTTCTAGAATTATTCCAACGTCATACAAAACAGAACTTGTTTTGGACACAAAAAAATTAAGTGAATCGATTGACCGGGCTTATTTGCTGTCGCGTGAGGAAAAAACAAACATTGTGCGCATGCAGACGATGGACTCCGGCACGATTGAAATATCCTCCAGCTCCTCCGAGCTTGGTAAAGTACGAGAAGAGATCGAACCGGCTGAATTTACGGGTGATCCGCTTAAAATCTCGTTTAACTCCAAATACATGCTGGATGTACTGAAAGTGGTGGAAAGTGAGCAACTGATGATTGCCTTTACCGGTGTAATGAGTCCGATTATCCTGAAACCACTGGACGACAGTCAGAGCCTATACGTCATCCTGCCTTATCGGACGACCAACTAACGAAAGGAAGATCACACGATGAAGCAAGTATCGATTCGTACGGAATATATTAAGCTTGACCAATTTTTGAAACTCGCAGACTGCATCCCTACCGGAGGTATGGCGAAAGCCCTCCTCCAAGAAGGACTTGTTCGTGTGAATAAAGAGGCTGAAGAACGCCGTGGACGGAAGTTATACCCTGGGGATATCGTTGAGGTAGACGGAGAAGGAACGTTCGAAGTGGTTGCAGAGTAGAAAACAAGGTGCAATCCTGCTGCCTCCTGACGGACGGGATAAAAGGGAGGTTAACGCGTGTTTGTAAACAGCATAGAGTTGCAGCAATACCGCAATTATGAGCATCTGAAGCTGGATTCGTTTGGACCCGTCAATCTGTTGATTGGACAAAACGCTCAGGGCAAGACCAATCTGGCCGAGGCTATTTTTGTGCTGGCACTAACCAAGAGCCACCGCACCTCCCGAGATAAGGAATTGATCCGATTCGGGGAAGAACGGTCAAGGCTCACCGCCGAGGTCGACAAAAAATACGGAGCAGTTAAGCTGGAACTGTCTTTATCACAGCAAGGGAAAAAGGCAAAGATTAACGGTCTGGAGCAGCGTAAATTAAGCGATTTTGTCGGTTCTCTCAATGTGGTGATGTTTGCCCCTGAAGATCTCGAGATTGTCAAAGGCACACCGGGGGTACGCCGCCGGTTCCTTGACATGGAGATCGGGCAAGTGGCTCCAGGTTATCTCTATCATCTGCAGCAGTATCAGAAGGTGCTGGTGCAGCGGAATAATTTGCTCAAGCAACTGTGGGGAAAAGGGGATTCGGCTCAAGCGATGCTGGAGATCTGGAACGAACAGCTTGCAGAGCACGGTGTTAAAATCGTCAAAAAAAGGAAACAATTCATAAAGAAACTTCAAAAATGGGCAGAAACGATCCATCAGGGGATTACTGGAGGTGGAGAAGTCCTGCGTCTGGCCTACCTTCCTTCCTTCAGCGAAGCCGCTGAGGAAGATGAAGCTGTCTTAATGGAGCAATTTATGATAAAATTATCACAAATGAAAGAGCAGGAGATTCGCCGAGGCACAACGCTGAGTGGGCCACATCGGGATGACCTGTCCTTTTTCATTAACGAACGGGAAGTACAAACGTACGGCTCTCAGGGGCAGCAGCGCACGACAGCGTTGTCTCTTAAGCTTGCGGAGATTGAACTGATTCATGAAGAGATCGGAGAATATCCGGTTCTGTTGCTGGATGACGTATTATCCGAACTCGATCCTTTTCGTCAGACCCAGCTGATCGAAACATTCCAAAGCAAGGTACAGACTTTTATTACTGCTACGGGAATTGAGAGCCTGAACGTTGACAAGCTTAAAGACGCTAGTATCTATCACGTTCATGCCGGACAGGTGGAACGCTAAGGAGTGAGGGCTTATGTACATTCATCTGGGCGGTGAAAAAATCATCCGTTCTTCTGAGTTGGTTGCTATTTTTGATATATCGATTGAGAAATCCTCAAAAATATCCAAGCAGTATGTTACACATGCCGAACAGGAGAAAACCGTTGAACATATCGGTGAAGAGGAAGCAAAGTCCATTGTGGTGACGAAAAACATTGTGTATTACTCACCGATCTCCTCTGCCACGCTTAAGAAGCGTGCTCACCATTTTCCTGATCTATAGCGGATATTCAAGAGAAAACTCCTATGTCTGCTAATATTCTTAAGTTAACGCATATTCAAGATATTGAATCTATAGAAGTAGGTGAAAGGCATGTCTATGAATCAACCGTCATATGATGCGAATGAAATTCAGGTCCTTGAAGGACTGGAAGCCGTACGTAAACGTCCGGGGATGTACATCGGTTCCACCAGTGCCAAAGGTCTGCATCATCTGGTCTGGGAAGTAGTGGACAACAGTATCGATGAAGCGCTGGCGGGTTACTGTGATCATATCGAAATCAGTATCCATGAAGACAACAGCGTAACCGTTGTGGATAATGGACGGGGTATTCCAGTTGGCGAACATGCCAAAATGAAACGTCCAGCTCTGGAAGTCGTTATGACTGTTCTCCATGCAGGGGGTAAATTCGGCGGAGGCGGGTATAAGGTATCCGGTGGTTTGCATGGTGTAGGTGTATCCGTTGTCAACGCACTCTCTGAGAAAGTGGTCGTCACTGTAAAACGGGATGGTCATATCCATCAGCAGGAATACCGCCGCGGTGCTCCGCAATATGACCTCAAAGTGATCGGTACAACAGACGAGACAGGAACGACTGTAACGTTCCATCCCGATCCTGAAATTTTTACAGAAACGACTGTATATGACTACGAAACATTGCTTACACGTGTCCGTGAGCTGGCTTTCTTGAACAAAGGCATTGGTCTAACGTTAACGGATGAGCGTACTGGTGCAACCAATTCCTTCATGTACGAGGGAGGGATCATTGAGTATGTATCTTTCCTGAATCAAAAGCGTGAAGTGCTGCATGAGAATCCGATCTACGTTGAAGGTTCGCGGGATAACATTCAGGTGGAGGTTGCACTGCAATACAATGACAACTACACCGAGAATATTTATTCCTTTGCCAACAATATCAACACCCATGAAGGTGGAACGCACGAGTCCGGTTTTAAGAGTGCACTTACACGGATTATTAATGACTATGCCCGTAAAGCGGGTGTAATCAAGGATAGCACCGGCAATCTGTCTGGTGACGATGTGCGTGAAGGTCTGACGGCCATTATTTCGGTCAAAATCCCGGAACCGCAATTCGAAGGACAAACGAAAACAAAGCTCGGAAACAGTGAAGTACGTGGTATTGTGGAGTCTTTGTTTGCAGAGAAGCTGCAGGAGTTCTTGGAGGAGAATCCTTCCGTATCCCGTCGTATTTTGGAAAAAGGATTGCAGGCTGCCCGTGCCCGTGAAGCGGCTCGTAAAGCTCGTGAACTGACACGCCGTAAAGGCGCGCTTGAAGTCAGCTCGCTGCCGGGTAAGCTGGCGGACTGTTCATCCAAAGATGCATCCATCAGTGAATTGTACATCGTCGAAGGGGACTCTGCCGGCGGTTCAGCCAAACAGGGTCGTGACCGTCACTTCCAAGCGATTTTGCCGCTTCGTGGTAAGATTCTGAACGTGGAAAAGGCACGCCTTGACCGTATTCTGGGCAATGCCGAGATTCGTGCGATTATCACAGCGATGGGAACAGGGATCGGCGATGATTTCGACATTTCCAAAGCACGTTATCACAAAATTATCCTGATGACCGATGCCGACGTTGATGGTGCCCATATCCGGACACTGTTGCTGACATTCTTGTATCGTTACATGCGCAAAATCATTGAGGCTGGTTACGTATATATTGCACAGCCACCACTCTTCAAGATTGAGCGTAACAAAGTCATTCGTTATGCAGGCTCCGAGAAAGAGCGTGACGAGATTATCGCTTCCTTGGGTGAGAACGCCAAGTTCAACATTCAGCGGTACAAAGGTCTGGGCGAGATGAATGCCGGACAGCTGTGGGAAACCACGATGGACCCGGAAAGCCGTACGATGTTGCAAGTATCGATTAGCGATGCGATGCTCGCGGATGCCATGTTCGACACCTTGATGGGAGATAACGTCGAACCTCGTCGTGACTTCATCCAGGAGAATGCAAAATACGTGAAAAACCTCGATATTTAACGAGTTGCGAAGAGGCGCCTGTGAGGGCGCCTTTTTTATATTATGAGAGGCTATGCGCTTATTTATCTGACTGTCCGTCGTTTAACGGCTGAAGCTTGCGCTTTGGAAGCTTTAGAAGTTGCCTTTTTCGTTTTGCCCTTTTTGGAGGGTAAGCGTCCATAAGCAATGGCATAACGTTTGATCTTACGATAAGCCGCCTTATCTGGAAGCAGACCGAAGGCGTAGATGCCTGGCAGTGTATTAACCTCCAGGATCCAGGGCCGCCCGTGGTCATCCAAAGCGATATCAATCCCGATCTCTTTGAGTCTGGGAAAAGAACTTTGCAATTGGACAGCAGTATGAATACCGAGGCGGCGCAATTCGTGCTCAAGCTTTTGATATCCTTCCCTTTTGAGTTGCGGGAGTACAAGTTCTTCAAAGGTGGCCAGACGGCCGCCTCCGTGGATATTGGTAATGATTTTACCTGGTGCAGCAACCCGTCCCAGTATACCTGTCGTTTCCCAGCTGTGCTGTGGGTTCTTCTGGGTTAATACACGCAGGTCAAAAGGTAATCCCCCATGTGTCATCAGCGGAATGCCCTGTTGAATAATGTAGTCACGTTTCTGAATACGTTCGTTCAATGCGTTCTCAAGTTCTGTGAGCGAATGAAAGACTCGCTCTTCTGTTCCATGTTGCAGATGATAGGTCGTCAGATCGGACATGGTTGGAGGATTAAGATCTGAGTCTACCGAATCGGGTGAGGTGGATTCATCGGGAGCTTCATCACTTGTGGATTCGGTTGTTGAATCTGCGGAACGAGGGACTTCTATTGAGGTGCGAACTGTCCTTACCCGCATCACCCCATTACCGTAAGTTCCCCGGTCGGGCTTAATAAAATTTGCTGGGAATAACTCGGTCATTCGTTCTAGTGTTTGCGAGCTATATTTTCGGGTCACTGGTATATATTCATTGACATGACGACTGCGTTGCAAAATGGCCGTTTTAGTCCATTTGCTGGAGACACGCTGGATACTCATGTGCATCAGTCCTTTCTTGGTTTTGATCCGTTGTGCTGAGGGACATTATGCAGAAAATCAAAGGACAAGAGATGATTTCAGTGGTATAATAGAGGAATATGGCGATTTGTGCTGTCAGCCAATAAAATTGCAGTTTGATTGCCACGCGGGAACGGCTCTAGCCTTGATTGGACAGTACATATGCCGCTTTTCTAGCATTGTATGTGCAATTGCAGAGGAAGGCAGGGCGAACCCCCAGACACGCTCAAGTTCCCGGAAGAAAGGCTATTGCCCAGCGGACGTTTAATTGTGTAACTTTTGTGAAAGTAATATAATAAAGAGTAGCGTTCTTGCGCGGTTTTAGCCTTGTTAGGCTTTTCACATATATTAATTTTTTGGAAATGATTGATTTGGAACGTTTGTTGAAGGACAAGAAGGAGGTCCAGCATGGCGGAAGAAATGAACTCGCAGATTAAAGATCGGGATATTGGCGTCGAGATGCGTGAATCGTTTATGGATTATGCGATGAGCATCATTGTGAGCCGTGCCCTGCCAGATGTGCGTGATGGATTGAAGCCGGTTCACCGGCGTATCCTGTACGCAATGTCGGAGCTTGGCATGACACCTGATAAACCACATAAAAAATCAGCCAGAATCGTCGGCGAAGTTATCGGTAAGTATCACCCGCACGGTGACTCTGCCGTTTACGAGACGATGGTACGGATGGCTCAAGACTTCTCCCTGCGTTACATGCACGTGGATGGTCACGGTAACTTCGGTTCAGTCGATGGCGATATGGCTGCAGCGATGCGTTATACTGAGGCACGTTTGTCCAAAATTGCAATGGAAATGCTCAGAGATATCAACAAAGATACGATTGACTTCCAACCGAATTATGATGGTGAAGAAAGTGAACCCGTTGTTCTGCCGTCTCGTTTTCCTAACTTGCTTGTTAACGGGGTCGGTGGGATCGCCGTAGGTATGGCTACCAATATTCCCCCTCATAATTTGGGCGAGGTTATTGACGGCGTACAGGCCATGATCCAAAATCCAGACATTACATCCATGGAATTGATGGATTATATTCAGGGGCCAGACTTCCCTACTTCCGGTTATATTCTGGGACGCTCAGGCATTCGTCAGGCTTACCAGACTGGACGCGGATCGGTAACGATGCGTGCCAGAACGAATATCGAGGAGAACAACAACAAAGCTCGAATCGTTGTTACAGAGCTTCCGTACCAGGTGAATAAAGCCAGGCTCGTAGAGAAAATTGCTGAGTTGGTTCGTGACAAAAAGATCGATGGCATTACCGACCTTCGTGATGAATCTGACCGTAACGGTATGCGGATTGTGATAGAGCTTCGCAGGGACGTTAACCCTGGGGTTGTACTGAACAATCTGTACAAGCATACATCGATGCAGTCCACGTTCGGCATTAACATGCTGGCAATTGTAAATAAAGAACCGAAGATTTTGAATCTGCGTGAAGTGTTGTATCACTATTTGCAGCATCAGATCGAGGTTATTCGTCGTCGTACACAATTCGAACTGAGAAAAGCGGAAGCTCGTGCTCACATTCTGGAAGGTTTGCGTATTGCATTGGATCACATCGACGAGATTATTACGTTGATCCGTTCATCCAGCAATACAGATGCCGCTAGAGAAGGTTTGATTGAGCGTTTCTCACTCAGTCATGACCAGGCGCAGGCGATTCTGGATATGCGTCTGCAACGTCTGACAGGTTTGGAACGTGAACGGATCGAGAACGAGTACAACGAATTGATGGTCAAAATCAGCGAGTATCGCGAAATTTTGGCTAATGAGCATCTTGTACTTGAGATTATCAGTACAGAGCTACAAGAGATCCGTGAGCGCTTTGGTGACGATCGCCGCACCGAGATCACGGTTGGGGAAGAGAGTATTCTGGATGAGGATCTGATTCCACGCGAAGAAGTAATCATCACGATTACCCATACGGGTTACGTTAAACGTCTGCCTGTATCTACCTACCGTAGTCAAAAACGCGGAGGACGTGGTGTTGTAGGGATGGACACGAAGGATACTGACTTTGTCGAGCATCTTTTCGTAACCAACTCTCACAATTACCTGATGTTCTTCACGGATAAAGGTAAAGTATACCGGTTGAAAGCCTACGAGATTCCGGAGCTTGGACGGACAGCGCGCGGGACACCGATTATCAATCTGATTCAGATTGAGCAGGGAGAATCCGTCAATGCGGTTATTCCGGTACAGGAATTCGAGAGCGACAAGTATCTGTTCTTTGCAACACGTCAGGGTGTAGTGAAGAAAACGCCGCTTGAAGATTACACCAATATCCGTAAAGGTGGTCTCATCGGGATTTCCTTGCGTGATGATGACAGCCTGATTGATGTGAAACTGACGGACGGGCAGCAAGAGATTATTATGGGTACAGCTCATGGAATGTCTATTCGCTTCTCGGAAGGTAATGTGCGTTCTATGGGACGTAGCGCTACCGGGGTTAAGGGTATCACGCTTGATGATCAGGATGCAGTTATCGGTATGGATGTCGTAGATTCTGATTTGGATGTTCTGATCGTTACAGCCAAAGGATACGGTAAACGGACTCCAGTTAGTGATTACCGGATGCAAACCCGTGGCGGTAAAGGGATCAAGACGATCAATGTTACCGAGAAGAATGGTGCTGTTGTCAGCCTCAAAATGGTTAAAACCGAAGAGGATCTGATGATTATCACATCCAGTGGTACATTGATTCGGATGAGCATGGATGGCATCTCAACCATGGGTCGTTATACACAGGGTGTGAAGCTGATTCATATCCGTGAGGAAGACGCTGTGGCTACCGTGAGCCGCATCGATAAAAATGAAGAAGAACCCGACGAAGATAACATTGAAGCAATGGAAGCTGGGGTGTCTTCTCTTACAGAGTCAAATCTGGAAGAGAACATGACATCTGAGGCCGAAGCTGATGTTCAAGGTGATGATTCAGGTTCGGAAGAATAACATAGGTATCTTGTTTATCAAATCGTTCAGAAGATTGGAACAGGATAGGAAAGGCTCCCTTTATGGGGGCCTTTTTGATATGTACAGATGAAATGATGGAAGCTTCAAAATCTAGGATGTACAGCCTGTTTTCTGAGTAATATAATGGGAAATAACATGAGAAACCGGGACTATGGTCTTGTATTGTCATCATCTTAAGAAGAACGATGAGTGAGGGGAATCACTATGGGATTAATTACCCTGTCAGAAGTCAAACCAGGACTGAAGTTGGGAAGTGATGTGCAGACGTTGCGTGGCAATGTGTTGCTTCAAAAGGGTAAAATTATTTTACCCAAAGATATGGAAGTCCTCAGGGCGTTTATGATTCATCAGGTAGATATCGAACAAGACAGGACAGGAACTAGCAGTGGTGGTTCCAAAGGAGCAACTGGACCCGGCGGAGCATTAGGAACAGCCGTCGCTGAGAAGAATGGTGATCGGACAAGTACAATGGTTTCAGCTCCGGTTATTACGCTTCAGGACGAATACGAGAAAATGGTTACGTTGACTAAAAACGCCTTTCTCTCCTCATTGGCTGCCGAATTGCCCGTTTATGAGTTACGGACACAACTTGAGGCTCTGTTCATGCATCTCAAGCAATATAATGTGCTCACCTTCACTCCACGCAATATGAAAGAGCATGATTATGTATATCACCATGCCGTGCTGAGCGCAATTACATCCTATCAACTGGCTCAGTGGATCGATCTTCCCTCCAAGGATTGGATGCAGGTTGCCTTTGCTGGATTGTTCCATGATATCGGTAATAACAAGGTTGATCCGCAGATTCTTCATAAACCTTCTTCTCTAACAGCCGAGGAGCAGGAGGAAATCAGGCAACACAGTAAATATGGTTATCAGATTCTTAAACAGGCTAAAGCGATTAATGAGGGTGCAAGACTCGCAGCACTGCAGCATCATGAAAAAGTGGATGGATCGGGTTATCCCCTGCAACTTACCGGTACGCAGATTCATATCTATGCCAAAATCGTAGCTATTGCAGATATTTTCCATGCAATGACCCTGGAGAAGGTCTATCGAAAGGCTCAATCTCCATATCTGGTGTTGGAACAAATTCAAAGCGAGGCATTTGGTAAGCTTGAACCTTCTATTGTGAATGTGTTTGTACAGCGCTCCACTCAAATTCATAACGGGATTCGGGTAAAACTGAGTAATAGCCAAATTGGGGAAATTATCTTCTCGGATCGAAATCATCCTACACGGCCAATGGTATCTGTAGAAGGATCGATTATCAATCTAATGCAACAAAGACAGTTATATATACAGGAAGTACTCGGTTGAATACGTATCTAGATTTATAGGTGGGAAGACCTTCTCATAACGAGAGGGTCTCCTCTTAATTTTTAATTAGTCGTTCATAGATCATCGTTTATAAGTAAATTTAGTGATTATATGAGCCAACTAAAGTTAAGTTTCAAGATATGATATGAATTTAGAAAAAAAACTTGCATTCAACTTCTATACATGGTATATTCTAATTCCGGCCAAGAAAACACAATTAACACGGTGCGGCAAGCAGTGAATTAAGAAAGCTTCGAAAGAAACTTCAAAAAAAGCTTGCAAAGTTGGTTCGGAAGTGATATGATATAAAAGTTACTGATGCGAATGAGTAAAGGTAACTAAACAAGTTTGATCTTTGAAAACTGAACAACGAGTGAGTAACGATCTTGCTTGCAAGATCGACGCTGGAAAAATTGGTACACGTCTTCGGACTGTATGA